>NZ_JBEXYF010000020.1:0-152844 GCF_040630775.1 Nocardia sp. NPDC005745 | reverse complement strand
CATGCAGATCACGAAATTCGCGGAAACGGTCATGCCCCAGGTATCGAACTACGCCGACCAATGGGGTGGCTTCACCAAACGGTTCCAACCCCACGTCACCCCCGCCGTCTGCCCACGTGTTCAGTCGATCGTCGGATGGCTGCAGGATCCGAGACCTGCTGGAGGCTGAGGTCCGGACACCACAACTACAAGAACCAGTCCAACCACAGCTCAGAAGGAGACGTTAGATCAATGGACCTCAAAACCGACTTCGACACCGACCTCAAGACCGAACTCATCAACCGGGCCGAAAACCTTACCGACCTCGTAGCCGGCGAGGCAGCCGATACGGATCGGCGTGGCTTCGTCTCGCCAGCCGTTACCGAAGCCTTCTGCGATGCCGGATTCATGAAGATCCTGGTGCCCAAACGCTACGGCGGCTACGAACTCGACGTCGACACCATGGCTGGGGTCGTTCGAACAATCGCCACTAGCTGCACCTCGACCGCATGGGTGCTCGCCTTCTACATCGGCCACAACTGGCTGCATGCGCTCTTTCCGGAACGCTCGCAGGACGAGGTGTTCGCTGAACGATCCTTCGCACTGACACCGGGGACATTCGCCCCGTCGTTCACCCTCACGCCGACGGCGGGAGGCTATTTGGCGACCGGCCGTAGTTCCTGGAACTCGGGCGCAGCGGGCGCCGGGTGGTTCATGAACGGCGGCTTGGTCAAGGTGGACGGGCAACCTCCGACCCTACGGTTCTTCCTCGCTCCCAAGGCTGATGTGACCGTCATCGAAAACTGGGACGTCGCCGGCCTGCGCGGGACGTCAAGCCACGACGTCGCGATCGATGGCGTCTTCATTCCCGAATATCACACGGTAGATGCCGGCGACGTCTTGAACGGGACCTCGCCGGGCGCTGCGCTGCACGCCAACCCGATCTACTCGATTCCGGTGATACCCTTCATCGTTGGCGAGATCCTTCCCGTCGCGGTCGGAACCTACAACGCCGCCGCCAAAGAGTTCAGGCGTGTCACCAAGGACCGCTACCTGAGCCAGACCGGTGCGCGCGCTTCCAGCACGCAGACCGCGCGAATCAACGTCGGAAAGGGCGACGCTGGTGCGGCACTGGCCGATTCGATGCTGGACAGCTATCTCAACGTGCTCGCCAACACCGATCCCGCACTGCTGCGCGACCCCGTCACCCGGGGCAAACTGAAGGCCCAAGGTGCGGTGATCACCGATTTCTGCGGGAGCGGCATCAACCAGTTGGTCTCGGCCGCGGGCGCCAACGCGTACCGCAACAGCTCACCCCTGCAGCGTCATTTCCGGGATATCAACATGATGCGTGTACACGCCACGCTCGATGTTGAACGTGCGACCGAAACCTACGGCGAGGTCCTGCTCGGGCTGCCACCGCAGGCTCCGATCTAGCCCATCACGCCCCGCATCTGCGCGACACCACGCGGGGCAAGGCGACTCTGATTCGCCGAGGCGATCGGGGCCGCGCAGGCCCCGATCGCGGTCGGCGGCACGGACTACGCGGCGATAACTTCCCGCCTCAACGTCAGCAAGGAGTCATCAATGTCTCGACGAGACCAAATTCGTATGAGCAACGGGGAGATCGACGCCTATCTCGCCGCGGAGCGGATCATGACCTGCGCCACCTTGGCGTCCAACGGCCGCCCGCACCTGGTGCCACTGTGGTACGCGCCCGACACGCCCACGCGGTTGGACTGCTGGACTTACGCGTCATCGCAGAAGGTGCACAACTTGCGGTCGCGGCCCCAGGCCACCGTCCAGGTGGAGTCCGGTGACGGCTATGAGCGATTGCGTGGGGTGAGCATGGAGTGCGACGTCGAGCTCGTCGACGACGCCGACATCGTCGCTGGCATCGGACTGGCAGTGACTGCGCGCTACTCCGCGGAACTGACCGCCGATTCCGTTGGTGACGACCTCACCCAATTCGTCAGGAAGCAGGCGGCCAAACGCGTCGGTCTGCGGTTCCACCCGACCCGCATCGTCAGCTGGGACCATCGGAAATTGGGCGGCGTCTTTTGACATCGCTACCCGCGAGGCTGCGGATCGTCACGTGAGCGCAGTGCCGGAGCCTCGGTGTTTGTCATCGATGAAATGCCTCACGGCCGACAGCCCGCCCGGATGGGCAGAGTTCGAAGATTTTCACGCCGCGGCGATCGCAGCCGACAGCTGGGTGATCGACGGCGACTACTCCTGCTTCTGATCGCCAGTTCTGGATTTATATTCAACGCCGGATCCCCGGCGGCGTTCACCCTACCTAATGCCTCGTCAAGCCCTTGGGAGATAATCGGGCCGCCGGATCTCGGAGTTGACGGCGAACTCGCGTTTAGGTTGAGCATGCTGGTTGTACCACCGGACGTAGGCGCCGATCGCGGCGTCTTGTTCGTCGTGGCTGCGGTGATCGGTGCCGTTCAACGCGAAGTAGCACAAGGCCGCGAATTCGGACTCGGCGGGTAGCGGGGGCGTGTTGCCACACCCCCGCCCCCTAAGCCTCGATCCACCGATGAAGGTTCCTGAGTGGTCCCCGCGTCTGAGGCGCGGGGACCGCTGGTTTTGGGTAGTGGGTAGCCGCTGGTCTACCCAGCCTTTCCACTGTTACTCCTGGTTGTAGTGGTGTTCTGCGGTGTTCAAGCCGTCGACAGCGGGGTGGTGGTGGCGTGCCATAACTGCCGCCAGGCCCGTACCCAGGGCCAGTGAGCGGGCAGGTGCAGGACGGGTCTGCGTTGCGGTCGGGTGAAACGAGCGGGAATGTTGATGATCTTTCGGCGCCCCGCGAGCACGGCCCAGTTGCGGGTCGGCGAGCACACCTGCGGCGCGCAGCAGATTGTGGGCGATCGCGGCGCACAGCACCCAGGCGGAATTCGCGCCGAAACGCCCGGACGGCATGTGGGCCAGCGGGCCGTCGATCAGGTCGGCGAACACGGTTTCGATCACGGCGTGGCGGCGGTGAGTGAGGTCGGCGTCCACGACCGGTTCGGTCGAGTCGGTGAAGAACGGGTGATACCGCCAGACCGGAAACAGTTCGTCCTGGCGGGCGGCGTCTTTGACGCGGCGCACGATCAACCGGGCGGTCACCGCTTCGGGTCCGGAAGCGAACGCGGTATACGGGATTTCGGCGACCTCGGCATCGGAAATCCACGCCCCGGTATCCGGATCCTGCATTGCACCGGGGTATTTCACTGGTGTCCACGCCTGTCGCCGATCGAGTCGATCGCGCGCTGCACGGCCCGGTTCTTCGTCAACACCAGCGAGAACCGCGCTCCGCCACGTCGGCAGGCCGCGATGACCGCGCGGCCACCGAAGGCGGAATCCCCGCGGACCAGGATCTCCCCGGCCACCCCCGCCTCGCGGGCGCAGGTGATAGCTTGGGCGACCATCCGGGCAGCGCCTTTCGCCGAGCCGGCCTTCCCGGCACGCAGCCGCATTCCCGCGATCACCGGCGCGGACAGATCGGTGCTGATCGTGGTCGCCAGCGGCGAAAGGCCTTTACGCAGAACCGGTTTACCCGAAACCTTGGTGAACCCATAGGACGCGCCCTGCTTGGCATACCCATACACCGGCCGTAACAGGGAATCGATATCGACAAACGCCCGCCGGTCGGCGCCCGGCAGCAGATCGACCCGCTGACATAACCGGGCCAGGTGCGCCCTCAGCGCCGATTCCAACTGTCGTGCGTGACCGAAAGTGAACTCCCACAACAACGTGCCGATCGTCGAGGGCGCATACACCTGGTGGAACACCGGGGGCATGCCGCCGCTGCGAAGCACGCCGACATCGTCGATGCTGTCGGCGCCAGCGCACATCCCCGCGATCAACGTCGTCAGCTTCGGGCCTGCGTTCGCCGCTCCGGAGCGGACCCGCGGCTGGCTGATCGCTACCTTTCGCGTCAGCAGTTCACCCAGTCCGGTCTGCTCGGCCAGCCGCATCACCGGTATCAGCCCGGCCGGCGACACCAGACTCTGATCATCGAATACCGCTGACTCCGCGGCGAACCTATGCAAAACTTGCACCCGAAGTGCCCTTCTGAGCCGGACCGATCACTGCCTCGACAACAGTGATCTCCCCAGCTCAAAGGGCACTTCTCCATTCATTCCACCCCAACTCGACAGTAACCGATCGGTGGATCGAGGCTAAGGTTCCCGGACACCAGCCTGGGAATCCTCGCCGAGCGCCGGTACGCGCGGAGCGGATCACCTTCAGCCACCTCCAGTCTCGGGCACCGCGCAGCCGCACGCGGCCGACGCGGTCATGGGCGTGTTGACCCCACGCCCCTGCTGCCCCGAGGACCTGCCTACCGACGTCACCGTCCGGCAGATGCGCGCAGACGAATGGCAGGCGGTGCGCCGCATCTACGGCGAAGGCATCGCCACCCGCACGGCAACCCCCGCCACCGAGGTCCCCAGCCGCGACACCCTCGAGGCGCGATGGCTACCGCAGCACCGGTGGGTGGCCGAGATCGACGGCGAAGTCGTGGGCTGGGCCGCGCTCAGCCCCGCCTCCCGCGATGAGGGCTACCAGGGCGTCGCCGAGAGTTCGGTGTATGTGGCCGAGCAGCTGCGCGGGCGCGGCGTCGGCAAAGCGCTGCTGCACAAGCAGGTCATCGCGGCCGACGAAGCCGGGCTGTGGACGCTGCAAACCTCGATCTTCCCGGACAACCGCGCCGCGATCGCCCTGCACCACTCCGCGGGCTACCGCACCGTCGGGGTGCGTGAGCGCATCGCCCAACTCGACGGAAAGTGGCGCGACAGCGTGTTCCTCGAACGCCGCAGCCCGGTGGTTTGAGCCGGCGCGCTCGGCGGCATCGACATCGTGCCCGTGGTACCGATCTTCATCAACGGCGTCGCCACGCCGTTGGGGCCCGTCAGCCGAATCCGCGCGCTGGGCACCGCGATCGGACAAGCCGCCGCCGAACTCGACCGTCGCGTCCTGTTCCTCGGCTCGGGAGGTCTGTCTCACGATCCGCCGGTCCCGGTACTGGCCGGTGCTCCCCCGCGGGTGGCCGACGCGCTCATCGAAGGCCATCCTCCGACACCCGAGCAGCGCGCCAAGGGCGAGCAGCGGGTGGTGCAGGCCGGACGCGACTACGCCTCCGGCGTCGCGACGATGACACCGATCAATCCCGACTGGGACAACCACCTGCTCGATCTGCTTCAGGACAACGCGCTGGCCGACTTCGACGACTGGAGCGTGGAATGGATGACCGAGCAAGGCGGCGGATCCGCCCACGAAGTGCGTACCTGGATCGCCGCCTACGCCGCTCTCGCAGCCGGAGGGGACTACGAGATCGACTACCGCTTCTACGAAGCCATTCCCGAGTGGATCGCCGGATTCGCCGTGACCACCGCAAGCCGTCGATGACCCGAGGAACCGACATCACTGAGCACACCGTCGACCGCGACCTCGTGCTGCGTGCCGCCCTGCGCCCCCGCGCGACCGCTCCGTCCAGGTCGACCACCAAACTTCGACTCCGGGCTACGCGGGCGTGTACCCCTCGTTCCTACGCCACGCCGAGAACGCCGCCACCCGCTATGAGGTCGACACCTGCACCCTGCTGCTCGAAGTCGGCCCACGCGGCCTGGTAGGCGGACAAGTGGACATGATCGTCGACATCGCGCCCGACCTCCTCGACGCCGTCGAGGCCTCGGACGCTGTCGCCGCAGGAGTGCGATGAATCTAGTGCACCGCGTATTCGTCGATAATGACGACATGCGTACCGCAAGTGACGGACCGACCAGCGAGAACGAACTCGTCGCCCGCAATGTCCGCCGCTATCGGATGGAGCGCGCCATGTCCCTGGGGGATTTGGCGCGCCGCTCCGGACTGTCCAAACAGACCTTGTCCAAGATCGAACAGGGCATCGGCAACCCCACCGTGGAGACCCTGTCCCAGCTCGCCACCGCCCTCGACGTCTCCACCAGGCGGCTGCTCACCGAATGGGGCACCCCGGTCTACGTCCAACGCAACACCGACAGCATCTGGACCGACCACGACGGCCGCGCCGAACGCATGCTCGATGACACCTACGGCTCCGGCCACGTCCGCACCCTGGTCCTGCGACTCGAACGCGGCACCACCGACCCGCACCCGATCGAACCCTACCCACCGGGGACACTGCACCACATCTACGTGATCACCGGAAAACTGCGCACCGGCCCCCTCGACGACACCGTCGACCTCACCGCGGGCGACTTCGTCCGCTTCCCCGGCGACGTCGCCCACCGCCACATCTGTCTCAGCGAACGCGTCGTCGCGCACATGGTCAGCACCATCCCCCAGCTCCGCCAATTCGGCTCCACCCTCGAGGTCACGCCCGCATCGACACCGTCCGCCCCCGCGACGAGCGCGTGATGGCGCGGTAGTTCGCCCACCGCACCGTCGGATCCGGCCACGACGGCGCTTGCGCACGCCCGGCTTCGTTTTCCGGGCGCGAGCGTTCTTCGCCGATCACGGCATCCTCCACATCCAGCGGATCGTCACTGATAACGGCGCCTGTCACCGGGCGACCGATTTCTCGAAGGTGCTGCTCGGAGCCCGCCGCCAACGCATCACGCCCTACACCCCGCGGCACAACGGCAAGGTCGAACGCTATCACCGGATCCTGGCCGAGGAATTCCTCTACGCCCGGGAATGGACCAGCGAAAAACCAACTAGGCCCGTGAGACGACTACCCTCGACACGATCACGATCTCATCCGCTACCAGCGAACACCGTCGTCTGCTGCACTGGGCGCAGTGCTGGAGCGAGCGCTACTGGGCGATCGAAAACGCAGACGGGCTCGGACACCATCTCACTCGATGGCTGATCGGCCACGGCGAGAAGGTGGTCGACGTCCCTCCCACCGCTACCGCCGAAATCCGCGCCCTCTCCCGAGGGAGTCGCCGCAAAAACGACCCGATCGACGCCGCTGCTGGCGCCTGGGTCGCGGCGATCAGGGACGAGAGCCGACCTGTTGTCTCCGCGGGCCACGCAGATGCCCTGGCGTTGCTCGACGAGCGGCGCCACACTCTCAACCGGCACCGGCGGTCGGCAACTGGCACCCGCGGTGGTCGCCGACGCAGTGCGGAAACACGACGCCGCCAATCCGGATCGGCGGCTCAACGCCGGGCAGATCGGTGTCATCGAAGGCTTCGCCACCTCCGGTTTGCAAGTTCAGACGGCCAACGCTCCCGCCGGATCGGGGAAGACTACCGCCATGCGCGTACTGACCGACGCATGGCATCACAGCGGCGGCAAGATTCTCGGATTGGCGCCGACCGCGTCGGCCGCCGCCGTACTGGGCCAGTCGATCGGCGCCCGCACGGAAACCGTCGACAAGCTCCTTCACGACTTGAACCAGCACCTCTCATACGCCACCGACCCGATGCTGGACCGAGGAACGCCACGACTGCTGCCTGAATGGGCGCTGCGAATCGACCGCGACACGTTGGTGATCGTCGACGAGCACGTCAAGCTCGGCAACCGCAAACCATTGCGCCTGCTGGAATTCCTCACCGAGCGTGGCGCGACGGTCCGCTGTATCGGCGACGACCATCAGCTGCCCGCGATCGAAGCCGACGGCGCTGAAGCCGATGCCAGCGTCGCCACATCGGACCAGACGATGATCCTGACACAGGTGGTCCGATTCGCCTCGATGGGCGAAGCCGCCGCGAGTTTGCAGTTGCGCGAGAGTGATACCGCCGCGCTGGGCTGGTACCTGGACAACGCTCGCGTGCACGCCGGACATCAGGGCGCGACCCACGACGAGGCCTACACCACGTGGGTGACCGACCACCTTGCCGGCCGTGACACCCTCATCCTCGCCGCCACCCATGAGGTCGTGACGGCGTTGAACGCGCGTGCTCGCGCGGACCGGATCACGCGCAACGGTGGCGATATCGGTGCGGAATGCGTCCTCGCCGACGGTCTCGCTGCATCGGTAGGCGACACCATCCGCACCCGCCGCAACAACCCCCGACTGCGACTCGGCGACCACGATTGGGTGCGCAACGGCTACAGCTGGACCATTACCGACGTCTACAACGACGGCAGTATCACCGCACACGCCACCGCACTGGCGATGACAAAGCAGGCGAAAGTGTGCGCCTTCCCACCGACTACGTGCGCGCCCATGTGCGCCCCGGCTACGCGGCGACGGACGATTGATTCCGCGCAAGGAATTACCACGGATACGTGTCATGTCGCGCTCACCGGAGCCGAAACCCGGCAACAGTTCTGCGTCGCGATGACCCGCGGAAAACACGGCACCTACGTCTACGATCCGACCGCATTAGACGGCAACGAAGCATCGTTCTGGAGCGAACCAGCAGTGTTTCCACGCACCGCCGTCGAAGTCTTGGTACGCGTACTCGGCCGCGACGGCGCGCGAAAATCCGCGCACACGCAACTGCGCGATGCGCTCGACCCCTACGCGCGGATCGGACGCGCGCTCGATGTCTACCTCGACGCGCTCGGCGTCGCGGCCGAACACGCTCTCGGCCCCGACGGCGTGCACCGGATCGACACCGCCGCCGAAACGGTGCGCCCGCATCTCACCGACAGCCCCGCCTATCCAGTGCTGCGCCAACATCTCGCCGTCATCGCGATGACCGGACGCGACCCAGTCACCGCCCTAGAATCGGCAGCCGCGGCACGGGAACTCGACACCGCCGACGACCCAGCCGCGGTCCTCGACTGGCGTCTGGACCCCACAGGAATGCACACCAGCAACCCCGGACCACTGCCCTGGGCGCGCGGCCTACCCGCCACACTCCACACCGACCCCGTCGCTGAACACCTGCAAGCACGACAACGAGTCGTCACCGACCTCGCCCACCAAATCCGCGACGACACCCGCGGCGTCGATTTTGGTGGCGATGAAGCACGCACCGAACTATCGATAACACCCCGCTACCGCCGCGGACAGCGCCGACAACTACAAACACGCATCGACGCACTGCTCACCGAACGCATCAACCGCGACCGGCACCACACCACCGCTCACGACTCCGCCCGCAGCGCGCACCGCACCGCGATCCTGCTCGCCGGAGCAGAACACGAGTGGGACCAGATACTCGCCAACCACCCAAAGCCCCTGAGTGGTCCCCGATGACGCGACCACCCAGGAATAGAGTCGGGTGATGTCATTCGGTGTTCAGGTGGTCCCGCAGGCCACCGGGTGGTGGTGGGTGTGGGTGCAGGCGGCAGACGCATTCCCTGGGGACGGCTCACAGGCTATATCCCCCGACGCGGCACCCACGACAAGGTGATAGGGCGATGGATCGTCGAACAATCCCTCGCCCTGCTGCACCAGTACCGCCGCCTCGCCACCCGCTGGGAACGACGCACCGACATCCACCAAGGATTGCTCGACCTCGCCGCCGCCCTCATCTGCTGGCGAAGACTCCGCAACCGAACCGGATAGGAGCTCTACGTCATAGCACACATCACCGAGATCGCCGCCGCGGTGGCCGTGCTGATGTGAAATGCCCTGACCTATGCTGAGACTTCGTTACGGTCCCCGCTCCACTGGGTGTGGAACTTACCCTCGGCGTCGACGCGCTCGTAGGTGTGGGCGCCGAAGAAGTCGCGCTGGGCCTGGGTGAGCGCGGCGGGCAGGCGCTCGGCGCGCAGGGCGTCGTAGTACGACAGCGAGGACGCGAAGGCCGGGACCGGAATGCCCAGCAGGGTCGCGGTCGCGACCACGCGGCGCCAGCTGTCGATCCCCTGTTCGATGGCCTCGCGGAAGTAGGGGGCCAGGATCAGGCTCGGCAGATCCGGGTTCTGCTCGTAGGCCTCCTTGATCCGGTTGAGGAAGCGAGCCCGGATGATGCAGCCGCCGCGCCAGATGGTGGCCAGATCACCGGGGTGCAGATCCCAGTCGTATTCGGCACTACCGGCCGCGATCTGGTCGAAGCCCTGCGCGTAGGCGACGATCTTGGACGCGTACAGCGCGCGGCGGATGTCCTCAGTGAACTGCGCCGCATCGGCGGGCTTGTCGGCCAGTGCGCCGGAGGCCAGCCCTCGGGCGGCCTTGCGCTGAGCCCGCGAACCCGACAGCGCGCGAGCGAACACCGCCTCCGCGATCCCTGTCACCGGAATACCCAGATCCAGCGCGGATTTCACCGTCCACCGCCCGGTCCCCTTCTGCTCGGCGGCATCCACGATGACATCGACCAGCGGCTTACCGGTCTTGGCGTCGACCTGATTCAGCACCTGCGCGGTGATTTCTACCAGGTAGGACTCGAGATCGCCGGAATTCCATTGGGTGAACACATCGGCGATTTGCTCGGCGTCGAAGCTGAGCGCCTCGCGGAACAAGTTGTACGCCTCGCCGATCAGCTGCATATCGGCGTATTCGATGCCGTTGTGCACCATCTTCACGAAGTGGCCCGAGCCGTCGGGGCCGATGTGGGTGCAGCACGGGGTGCCGTCGACCTGTGCGGCGATCGTCTCCAGCATCGGGCCGAGGGACTCGTAGGACTGTTTCGGCCCACCGGGCATGATGGCCGGACCGTTGAGCGCACCCTCCTCGCCCCCGGAGATGCCGGCGCCGACGAAGTTCAACCCGCGCGCCGCCATCGCGGCTTCGCGGCGAATGGTGTCGGTGTAGAGGGCGTTCCCGCCGTCGATGATGATGTCACCGGGCTCCATCGCCGCGGCCAATTCCTCGATGACGGCGTCGGTGGCCTCGCCCGCCTTCACCATAATGAGGACCCGGCGCGGCTTCTCCAGTGCGGCCACGAACTCCTCGACGGTTTCCGTCCGCACGAAATCGCCGTCGCTACTGTGCGCCTCGAGTAGCGCATCGGTTTTGGCGATACTGCGGTTGTGCAGGGCGACGGTGTAGCCGTTGCGCGCGAAGTTGCGGGCGATATTGCTGCCCATCACCGCCAGCCCGGTCACACCGATCTGAGCACGCGCTTCATTGGTCACCATCAGTGATTGTCTCCTCGTTAGGGGTCGACGAATATTGCCGCAGACGGGGCAGCACATCGGAGGTGAACTGTTCGAGGAAACGTGCCTGATCGTGACCGGGTCCATGGAATACCAGGTGATTCAAGCCAGCGTCGAGGTAAGGCTGGATACCGGCCATGGCCTCGTCCGGATTCGACGCGACGATCCAGCGTTTGGCCACCTGCTCGATCGGTAGCTGATCAGCCAACTGCTCCATCTCCACCGATGATCCCACGCTGTGCTTCTGCTCCGCGGTCAGCGACAGGGGCGCCCAGAACCTCGTATTCGCCAGTGCGCGATCGGGATCGCGGTCGTAGGACAACTTGACCTCGATCATCTTGTCGATTTCTGTCGAATCGCGTTGCGCCACAGCGGCTCCCGATTCGACGGCAGGCATCAACTGCTCAGTATAGAGTTCCATTCCCTTACCGGAGGTGCAGATGAAACCGTCGCCCACGCGGCCCGCGTATTTGGCCACCATCGGGCCACCGGCGGCGATGTAGACCGGGACCGGTTGCTCCGGCCGATCGTAGATCGTGGCGTTGA
Organism: Nocardia sp. NPDC005745; assembly: GCF_040630775.1. Classification (NCBI taxonomy): domain Bacteria; kingdom Bacillati; phylum Actinomycetota; class Actinomycetes; order Mycobacteriales; family Nocardiaceae; genus Nocardia; species Nocardia sp. NPDC005745. Next base: position 141,345 of record NZ_JBEXYF010000020.1, on the reverse strand, counting down.
CCGTTCGGAAGTGCTGTCCCTCGAACGACACATCGCCATCTGTCCACAATGCGCGCATGATCGTGATCGCCTCACGCAACCTCGCGAAGCGCTCGTTGAAAGCCGGCCACTCCCGACCCGATACCGCGATCTCGTTGAGCGCCTCACCGGTGCCGACACCCAGTAACACCCGGCCCTCGGACAACAACGACATCGTCGCGAACGCCTGGGCAACGACGGCGGGGTTGTATCGAAACGTGGGCGTCAGCACGCTCGTGCCGATGCGAACCCGGCTGGTGCGCTCGATGACCGCGGCCATCCACGCCATCGCATAAGGAGCGTGACCGCCCTGATGCCTCCAGGGCAAGAAGTGATCGGACACCATCACCGTATCGAGCCCGAGTTCTTCGGCCCGGACCGCGAACTCGACGAGTTCCCGAGGCCCGAACTGCTCGGCCGATGCCTTGTAGCCCACTCGCAACGGCATGCTGTTCACCTTTCACTTTCACCGGCGGCTCGCCGGGCACATCGATAGCGGCCGATCAAGGCATTCGTCGAACTGTCGTGTTGCAGCGCACCTTCGCTGTCCAGCTCGGCCCGGATCCGTGTCGCCAGTACCTTCCCGAGCTCGACTCCCCATTGATCGAAGGAATTGACACCCCAAATCCAGCCTTGGGTGAAGACCTTGTGCTCGTACAGGGCTATCAGCTGCCCGAGCGTGTAGGGAGTCAACTGCGGCAACAGGATCGTGTTACTCGGACGATTCCCCGGAAACCGGCGATGGGGCGATACCTGCTCCGAACTGTCGGCCGGCTCCACCCGCCCGAACGCCAGCGCCTGGGACTGAGCGAACAGGTTCGCCATCAACAAATCGTGGTGCTCTGTCAGAGAGTGCCTCGGCTCGAGGATCCCGATGAAGTCACACGGCACGAGAGTCGTTCCCTGATGTAGCAATTGGAAGAACGCGTGCTGGCCATTGGTGCCGGGTTCACCCCAAATGACCGGCGCGGTCGCGACCGTTACGGCAGTCCCGGCGCGACAGACGGATTTGCCGTTGCTCTCCATGTCCAACTGCTGGAGGTATGCGGGCAACCGCGCGAGCCGTTGATCGTAGGGCAATACGGCGTAGGTCTGCGCGTCCCAGAAATTGCGGTACCAGATGCCGAGCAGCCCCAGCAGTACCGGAATGTTCTGTCGCAGGGGCGCTGTGCGGAAATGCCGATCCATCGAGTGTGCTCCGGCCAGCATCTCGCGAAATCGCTCGGGACCGATCCCGACCATGACCGACAGCCCGATCGCGGAATGCAGCGAGTAGCGGCCGCCGACCCAATCCCAGAACTCGAACATGTTCGCGGGGTCGATTCCGAAGGCCGATACCGCGTCCGCGTCGGAGGACACGGCGACGAAATGTTTCGCGACAGCGCCGGGAACATCGAGTGACGTCGCCAGCCACCGTCTGGCGGATCTGGCGTTGGTCAGCGTCTCGGTGGTGGTGAACGTTTTGGACGAGACAACGAACAGCGTTGTGGCAGGGTCGAGGTCGGCGAGTGTCCTCGTCAGATCGTGTCCATCGATGTTCGAAACAAATCGGACGCCGATAGCGGATGTCGCGAACTCGCGCAGGGCCTGGTATGCCATCGCCGGGCCGAGGTCGGAGCCACCGATTCCGATGTTCACCACAGTCTCGATCGGCCGGCCGGTCGCGCCCCGCCACTCGCCGCAACGAACGCGCTGCGCGAAATCGCTCATTCGCCTCAGCACGTCATGAACGCCGGTTACCACGTTGCGCCCGTCGATCTCCACGACGCCGTCCGCCGGTGTGCGCAGCGCGGTGTGCAACACCGCCCGATCCTCGGTGATGTTGATTCGTTCACCGGCGAACATGGCTTCGATGCCGGCTTCGAGCGAGCGTTGCCCGGCCAATTCGACGAGCAGGTCCATCGCGCGCGGATCGACGAGGTTCTTGGAATAATCCAAGACGATCCCGTCGTGTTCAACCGTGAAATCCGCTGCCCGCGTCGGGCAATCGGTGAACATGTCCCGCAAGTGGCGGCCGCGCAGGGACTTTTGATGCGCCGATAGCCCGTTCCACGCAGCAAGATCTGTGGTGCAAGTTATTTCAGTGCTCACGAGTTGCTCCGATGACGTGCCGTACTTGCTTCGACGTCAGCGATCAGGGCTCGCCAGGAATCCTGGAACATGACCACGCCTTCGCGTTCGAGTTGATCGCCGACATCGCCGATGTCGATCCCCAGGGCAGCGAGAGCGTCGATTACCTCACGCGCCTGTGCGTAGCCGCCGCTCAGCCGGTCACCACCAACTTCTCCGTGGTCCGCTACGGCGGCCAGCGTCTGTCCGGGCATGGTGTTGACCGTCCCGGGGGCGACCAACTGAGTCACATATCGAGTGTCGTCGTAATCGGGATTCTTCACGCTGGTCGACGCCCAGAGCAGGCGCTGCGGCCGCGCCCCGGCTTCCGCCAGCGGCGCCCAGCGGCTCGAACGCAGCATGTGCTGATACTTCTCATAGGCGAGGGTGGAGTTGGCGATGGCCGCGCGGCCGAGAAGTGCTTTCGCCTGTTCCGTTCCGATCTCGTCGAGTCGCTGATCGACCGCGGTGTCGACCCGCGAGACAAAGAAGGAAGCCACGGAGGCTATCCGGGAAAGATCGTGACCGTTGGCTCGTGCCTGTTCCAGACCGGCCAGAAAGGCATCCTGCACCTCGCCATAGCGCTGCAGCGAGAAGATCAACGTGACGTTGACGCTCATCCCCTCTGCCAGACAAGCGGTTACCGCGGGCAGGCCGCCCGGGGTCGCCGGGATCTTGATCATGACATTGGGCCGGTTCACCAGCCACCACAGCAATCGCGCCTCGGCGATTGTGCGTTGCGGCTGGTCGGCCCACGCCGGATCTACTTCGATCGACACGCGGCCGTCTTGGCCGGCGGTTTCCTCGTAGACCGGCTGTAAGACGTCACAGGCCGCTCGCACATCCGCGCAGGTGAGCATCCGTACGGTCTCCGAGGCACCAAGGCCGATTTGCGCGAATTCGCGCATGTCGAGCTCGTAGCTCTCGGAGTCGTGCAGTGCCTTGTGAAAGATCGCGGGATTGGTGGTCACGCCGACAACCTCACCGATCCGTGCGCGGCGCTCCAGGTCACCCGACACCAAACGGCGGCGACTCAAGTCGTCCAGCCAGACCGAGACTCCGGCGGCAGCCAGCGCTTCCAAGGATTGCATCATCAAGGTCCTTCGTGGTTAGCCCCCAGCCTGCGCGATAACGTGCAGCACTCGCGTGGAATACTGCAGGACAGCAGTGTCAATGTCAATCTTTCGAGCACATCGGTACCATTGAGGGTCCGTCAGGAGCCAAACCGATACGGAGGTATCCCTTGCTCGCCAGCACGCGCCGGCGCGAAATCCTGAGCCGACTGTTCGCGGAGGGATATGTCGAAGCCAAGCAGCTCGCCGGCGACCTCGGCGTCGACATCTCGACGATCCGGCGGGATTTGGATTCCCTGGAGCGCGTCGGCCAGGTTCAACGCACCCACGGCGGAGCTCGACCACTGCCGGGAGTCGCGGCCGAACTTCCCTATGCCACGAAAAAGGCCGAACACCTAGCAGAGAAGGCGGCGCTCGCCGAGGTCGCGGCACGCCGCGTAACGGACGGGGACACCGTCGTTCTGGACAGCGGGTCGACCACGTACGAGGTTGCGGTCGCACTCCGCAACCACAGCGAATTGACTGTGATCACCAACGATCTGCGCATCGCAAAGTACATCGCCGCTATCCAGAACTTCCGCCTACTCGTCACCGGCGGCGAACTTCTCGGATCCGTCTTCACCCTCGTAGGCGAGCGTGCGGTCGACTTCCTCCGCGACTACACGGCCGACTGGACCTTCCTGGGCGCCGACGCCGTCGATGCGGACGCCGGAATAACCAACACGAATACACTCGAGCTGCCGATCAAGCGCACCATGCTCGCGGTGGCCCGAACCTCGATCGTCGTAGCGGATCATGCGAAATTCGGGCACCGTGCGCTGGCCAAGGTAGCCGGCCTCGCCGAAGTGGATGCAATCATCACCGACTCCGGGCTCGCGGATGACGTGGCTGCGAAGTTCGGCGACAAGCTGATCCGCGCCGATCCCTAGATGGAGACCGCAACCAACCGAGCGGCCGCCTCTCTGACGTGATTCGTGGACAATGTTCGCCACACGGACGATGGCGATTTTCCCAGATCTCTTCGCAGCGAATGAGGTTCGAAGTTCGAATTGGACTGGTCAGGCACGCTCATCTTGCGCGTGCTCCACGACCCAACCCGCGATCTGGGTTCGTGAGGTGAACCCAAGTTTGGTGAGGATGTGTTCCACATGGCCCTGCGCGGTGCGCTGCGATATCACGAGCCTGGCGGCGATGGCCTTGTTGGTCAGGCCCTGCGCGATCAGGTCGGCGACCTGCCGCTCACGTTTGGTCAGGCCCGTTGTACCGCTACTGGCGGGCGGTGCCGCGGACTGGGTGGACTCGCCGAGGCCGTATGCCACGGCTTCCTCGAATCCCATTCCTGCCCCCTTCCTCCGGGCCGCCTCGAATCGCTCACCCAGTGCAGTGCGAGTGATCCGCTCGCAGTCCTCGTGGTGGACGCGCAGAGTGGGAAACAGTACCGCGGAGCTACCCACCGCGCGGCCCAGCGCCTCCGCGGCACCCATCAGTATGGCGGCGCGTCGTGCGCCGTCCTCGGCACCAGCAATCCACGCCAGAGCCTCCAGGGCCAGGGCGGCGGTGACGGGATCGTCGACCCGCCGGGTCAGCCGGAGGCACTGTTCCAGCAGTTCCGCCGCCCGGCCACGATCCCCCTGCTGCAAGACTGCCACTCCCAGCGCCCACAGCGCGTACGACCGGTACACCGATTCGCCGTGTGATGCGGTGATGTTCAGGACCTGCTGATGGCAGCCGATGGCGCGGGGAGCATCTCCCTGCAACTCGTATGCCAGGCCGAGCGACGTCAGAATCCACACCTGCGATGACAGGTCGCCGCGGGCGACGACCACTTCCAGTGCTTCTTCCAGACGGGTGCAGGCGCGGGAGAGGTCGCCGCTGACGAGGGCCAGGATACCGTCCGCATGGGTGATGCGTGCACGAGCCAGCGGGTCGGTTATCTGCTCGGCCAGGGCCTGCGCTTCCTCGACCAGGGCGGTTGCCGCCCGGAGGTCGCCCTGTGCGCCGGCGAGCGCGCTGTCGGCGTACAGGGCCTCGACTCGCGCCGCAGTCGGCTGCCCGGGCCGACGGGCCAGGGCGCGGTCGAGCCAGTGCCGCCCTTCCCGGATCAGGCCGCGGGAGAGCCAGAACGGGAAGAGGGCGGCGGCGATCCGCAGCCCGGCCTCGGTGTCGGTCTCCTCCGATGAGCAGAATTCCATCGCCTCACGCAGGTTCGGTTGCTCCCGCTCGAGCCGCGCAATCCACTCCAATTGCCGCGGCCCGATCCACTCGGCCTCCACTTGCAACACCAACTGCTGACACCACTCCCGATGCCGTCGGCGCAATACCGGGTGCTCGCCGGTCTGCTCCGACTTCTCGCGGCCATAGTCCCGCAGGATCTCGAGCATCCGGAATCGCACCGCCGCGCCCGCGTCCTCCCGGATCAGGATCGACTTGTCGACCAACGCCGCCACCGCATCGAGTAACTCCTCCGCGGCCACGTCGGCGCAGATTGCCTCAGCCGCATCCAGTTCGAAGCTGCCCGCGAACACCGACAGTCGTGCCCACAGCTGCTGCTCGAGCGGCGTGCAGAGTTCGTGGCTCCAGTCGATGGACAGCCGCAGGGCCTGCTGGCGTGTCGGTGCACCGCGGTTGCCGAGGGTCAGCAGTGTGTACCGGTCGGTCAGCCGCTGCAGAATCTGTTCGGGCGACATCGCCCGCAGTCGTGCCGCCGCCAGTTCGATCGGCAAAGGCAGCCCGTCGAGCTGCCGGCAGATTCGGGTCACCGTCACCCGGTTGTCCTCGGTGAGGTCGAATCCCGGCACAGCGGCGGCGGCCCGCTGCGCGAACAACCCCACCGCGTCGTATCGGGCCAGCTCGCGCAGCGACGGCTCACGGTCCGGGTCGGGGAGCGTCAGTGGGGGCACGCGCAGCACCGTCTCTCCCCCGATGCCGAGTGGTTCGCGACTGGTGGCCAGGATCCACAGCTGCGGGCAGATGCGCAGCAGCATCTCGGCCAGTGCGGCGACCGCATCCACCACCTGCTCGCAGTTGTCCAACACGAGCAGCACGTGCCGGGAGGCGAGGAACTCCGCCACCACGTCGTCGAGCTGTCGCGCGGGCTGATCCCGCAGCCTGAGGGCGGCGGCCACCATGCCCACAAGCAACGACCCGTCCCGCAACTCGCCCAGTTCGACCAAACAGACGCCGTCGCCGAATCTCCGCTGGACATCGGCGGCCACCCGAAGCGCCAGGCGCGTTTTCCCGACCCCACCGATCCCGGTCAACGTCACCAGACGAGAGGCCGACAGCAGGTTCTTCGCCTCGGACAACTCGTTGCGGCGGCCGACGAAACTGGTAAGCGCGAGCGGCAGGCTTCCCACCGAAGTCTGGGCGGCCGGCGCCGTCGACGGTGTAGGAGGCGGAGCCGCCGTGACCCTCCCAGGTTTCGGGCGTGCGCGCTCCGGATCCGGATCGCGACGGGGGGCGTCCGGTTCGCCGGACAGCGCCATCTCATCGATGGGAAGGCCGTGAGCGAATTGAATCCGGCGCAGATCGTCGCCGAACTCGGCGGCAGTGGCGGGACGCTGCCGCCGATCGACGGCCATGGCCCGGCCGATGACCCCGGATACGTCGTCGGGGACGCCGTGGTCCCGTAAGTCCGGGACCGGTCGGGTGGTGATCCGCAGGAACTGGGCGACTACGTGCTCATCGCTGCGGCGCTCGAACGCCGCGTGACCGGTGACGGCGCAGAACACCGTCGCCCCGAGACTGTAGATATCGGAGGCCTCGGTCGGGGGTTCGCCGCTGAGCACCTCGGGGGCGGTGAAGGCCGGTGACCCGGTCACTGTGCCGGTGGTGGTTTCGAAACCGCCGGCGATATGGGCGATGCCGAAATCGGTCAGCGCCGGCTCCCCGTAGTCGGTGAGCAGGATGTTTCCGGGCTTGACGTCCCGGTGCAAGATGCCGAGACGATGTGCGGTCTCAAGGGCACCGGCCATCTTCACACCTAGCCGGAGCGCTTCCTCCAAGGGCAGCGGGCCGTCGCGGCGGATCCGCGCGTCGAGCGAATCCTGGGGGTAGTAGGGCATCACGATGTAGAGGCAACCGCTATCGGTGGCCCCTACATGCAGTGCGCTGACGATATTCGGGTGTCCGGTGAGGCGGCCCATCGCCCGCTGTTCCCGAAAAAACCGGGCCCGATTGTCCTCGTCCAGGTCCGCGGTGAGGACCTTCACCGCCACGGCGCGGTCCAGTGCTGGCTGAAAGCAGCGGTAGACGACACCGAACCCGCCCCGCCCGATTTCGTCGGCGCCCTCGAACCCGGCAGCACTCAGCTCCGCCGTGACCGTGTGAGCCACGCCGCGCTGGGTCTCGAACGGATCACCTGCGGCCATCGTAGTGTCCTCACCGTCTCCCGAAGAGCCGAGAGAACGGGAGATGGGCGGTCCGATCTTCGAGAGGCAACATGCCACTCGAGGATCGGATGTGCTTTCAGGATACCGCCGCCGGACAGGTCACCTGAGACTGCGATCGATCGAATCTAATCGCCGATACGGGCTACAACGGGCCTCCAGCGGCGAAAGCCAACACATCAGCGGGAAGAAGGATCGAGGGCTGACCTACCATTAGGCCTCGTCGCCGTTGCGTCGCTCCCCGACCCGGTAGTCGCCAAAACCCGAGTCACGCTGGGTAAGGGCACGTCACGTCGGCCCGCAGGGCCTCCTTGCGGGCGAGGGCGGACGGGAGCATGCCACCGATCGTCTGGGATTCCGTCGTCGCGCGCAGCGACGTTCGGATTCCCATGAAACGGCCGCGCCGACTCGTCACGCAATCCCAGCGCCCTCGCCATGGCGACCAGAAGCGCTGACTCCGAGACATCGGCAAGCTCCACCAACCACATCCCGTCGGCGAACTCCCGGCGCACCGCCGCCGCCACCCGCAGCGCCAGCCGCGTCTTACCGATCCCACCGGTCGCGGTCAATGTCACCAACCGGGCCGAGTCCAGCAGGCTCTTCAGCTCCGTCACCTCTGCGCGGCGGCCGACGAAACTGGTCAACTCCAGCGGCAGAGCGCCGGGCCCGCGGCGACTCATCCCGGCAGGTGTCGCCGGCGGACGCCATCCGCGCACAGCTGGTGGCCGATCATGGGACCGCAGCCCTGGTTCGGCCTGCAACGCCATCTCGTCGACCGCGTACCCATGGCAGCGTTGCGCCTGTCGCAACGCCTCCCCCAGCGCCGCCGCCGACGGCCGCTGCTGAGGATCCCGTTTCATCGCTGTGGCCACCGCCGACACATCCTCGGCGATACCGCTGTCCCGCAGATCCGGCACCGCCTGGGTAGCGATCCGCAGGAACTGCGTCACCAGGTTCTCCCCGCTGCGCCGCTCGAACGCCGCGCGTAGTTGAGCTGGCGGTCGCCAGCGCGGGAGAGTCGATGCCGGCGAGTGTCTTCTGAGGAGACCTCGATCGGGGCCACGCCGCAGTAGGAAGCGAACGCGGCGGCGGACCGGAAGCGGCGTATATCGCTGATGTGGGCGAGGATCTTGGCCGCCACCACAGTGCCGACACCATGGATGGTGGTGAGCTGGGTGCGGGAGGCGATGACGGCAACGTCGAGGGAGTTGGTTGCGTTGTCGATGCGGCGATCGAGCCGGCGAAGCTCGCCGACCAGGTTGACGGCGATCTGCCGCAGGGTGCGGCGGCAGTGTTCGCGTGGGCGCACCGACAGAAGCAGCTGCGAGGCAGCCTCAGCGGTGAGTCGTTTCGGCAGCCCGGCCGGCACCAACCGGGCCAGCATGCCGTGCAACCGGTTGGCGGTCTGGGTTCGGGTACGGATCAGGTCGTCACGGTATTCGGTGAGTGTGCGCAGCACCTGCGCCGTATCGTCGGTGTGCACCGCTCGAAGTCCGGTGCTGTTGCGCGCGGCGATCCGACCGACAGTGCGTCGGCTTCGTCGTTCTTGCGGCCGTGACCGGTGGAAAGCATTCGCACCCGGTGGGCGAGTTTCGCTGGCACATCGAGGCACTCGATTCCGTCGTCGGCCAGCTTCTGTGCCAGAGGGGCGCCGAGACCGCGGGCTCCTTCGATCGCCCAGACCGCCTGGGGCCAGTCTCGGGCGAATCGACGTAGTCGCCGATAGCCTGCGCGGTTGACCTCGACGCGTAGCGAGTCCAGCGGCTGGCATTGTTGATCCACGATGACCGCCGTCCACGATGCTTTGTGCGGGTCGACAGCGATCACGACGCGATCGGCGGGAACAGATTTCGGCAAAGCACCTCCATGAAACCTTGAACAGAAACGGGTTCCAACAAGGAGGGCAACAACTTCGGGCGATGCAGACCTCTCTCGAGCCACTCCCGTCGGCGGCCGCGGCCGGGACGCAAGCCGTTGGATGGTCAGCCCCAGCAGGCGACAGGTGTTTGCCGAGCGACCCCGACCGCAGCCTCGAAGATCATGGCTGCAGACCACGAACTCCGGCCCCGATTCAACAAGTTGGTACCTCTCTACTCGTCGAGGCTTGACACAGAGAGGAGCCGCTAGATCCAGTGTCACCATCAAAAGGTCGGCTGGACATCCAAGCTCCTGGGATGTCTCTCAATCAAGCGGGTGAGCGCAAATCCGGGGCGGTTCCAGTCCGTCCGTGTTGCGACGTTGACTAGAATCCGCCCCGGAGCCGACCACGACGTCAGCGGTGATCGAGGACAACTTTGCCGAAAGCCTGCCCAGACTCGAGGTATCTATGAGCTTCGCCGGCTTCGGCCAACGGGAAGACTCTGTCGATAACAGGCGGATCGACCATTGACCTGTCGATCAGCGCCATCAACCCGCGCATATCGGCCAAGCTTCCCATTGTGGTTCCGATCAGCTCATACTGGCCGAAGTAGAACGGGCGTGTTTCCAGCGTGGCAGTTGGCGATGCGGAAGAGCCGAGAACAACACAACGCCCCCCCGGCCGAAGGCAAGCAATAGACTCCGACCATCGGCCGACCGGATCTAACACGACATCGAAGCCCTGCCGCCCAGTGGTCATGGCTCTAGCGTTCGCGATCCACCCGTCGCCTGTGTGCGAAGTGCCTTCCGCAGCACCGAGATCGATGGCAGACGCAATTTTCTCGGGGTCGTCGGAGGTAACCACAACTCGCGCTCCGACGGCGTCGGCGAGACGAATCGCCATCGTGGCGATGCCGCCACTAGCCCCGAGCACCAACAGAGACTCACCACTTCGTAGCCGGCCTCGACTGAACAGCGCGCGATACGTTGTCAGGCCGACCAGGGGTAACGCGGCGCTCTCCGCAATGCTCCAACCATGTGGTGGTGGCACCAGACACTTCTCGGGGACGCTGACACGTTCTGCGTACGTGCCCGGACGATAATCACCCAGGATTTCCCACTTCGGGCCCGGTGCTGCCGGTCTGTCACCCCAGAACAGTGAAGGCACAATCATCACCTTCTCGTCGGAGTCTCGTCGACGTCCGCACCCATCTGCCCCCGGTACGTGAGGTAGCGGCGACTTGTACACACCCTGTCTCACCAGCACGTCGTGCCAATTCAGAGCGCTCGCTGCAAGATCAACTTCGACCCACCCGGGTCTCTGCTCCGGATCCGGAAACTCCGCGAGGCGTAGAACATCTGACGAGCCGTACTGATCCATCACGGTGGCATACAAGCGCCGCGCTCCCTCGAATTCGTTTGTTCTGCAAATTTATGACGCCGCCTCAAGGTGACACCCGCGCACCATCGGCGACCGCCGAGGACAGGATTTCGGCGACCCGCGTGAACTGCGGAGCCGTCGAGATCAGCCCGATGTCGGTGGTCGGGTAGCTGGGATCGCCAATCCTGATCTGCTGAGCCCGCGCGACGAGTCGCTCGGCGAACTCGGGGTAGACGTCGCGGTGTACGAGCACCCCACGAGCCTGCGGTCCAGAACTGGCCCGACGTAGCGAACACTCCCGCGACAACGCCGTTGGTCGCTTGATCGAGATCAGCGTCGGCGAAGACGATCTGAGAGGACTTCCCGCCGAGCCCCAGCGTCACCGCCGCCAGATGCCCAAGGGCCGCCTGGACGACGGCCACCCCGGTTCGGGTCGAGCCGGTGAACGCTACCTTGTCGACGCCCGGATGTGACACGAGATGTGCTCCCGCCTGACGGGACTGACCCACCACCACGTTGAACACGCCCGGCGGGAACCCCGTCTCCTCAACGCAGGCGCCGAACGCGAGCGTCGATGCCGGGGTGAACTCTGAGGGCTTGGCCACGAAGGCGCACCCAGCGGCGAGTGCGGGCGCAAGCTTGAAGGCCAGCAGGATCAGCGCGGCGTTCCACGGCAGGATCGCGGCGACGGGGCCGATCGGATGTTGGATGGAGTAGACGTGGAGGTTCGGGGGTGCCTCTTGGAAGGCGCGACCCTCGATCTTGTCGGCGTGGCCTGCGAAGTAGCGCAGCCAGTCAGCGATGTAAGCGGCCTGGGCGTTGGCGTCCCGGCACGGCTTGCCGTTGTCCGGGGTCTCGACCTCCGCGAGCGCGCGCGCGTCGCGCTCAACGGCCCAACTGCGGCAGGCGTACGGGTCCTCGGACTCATACGACGCGCCGGTCGAGGAGCCTTCGAACCGTCCGTCGATGAAGAGCTCGAGCTCTGTGAGCACCTCGGAAACCATGGTCATCGGGACACGCTTCCCTCCTGAAGGAACTCCCCGTCGCGCTCAGCTTGGCTGCGGCACCGATGCCGCAACCGCCTCGATTGATGGTGGCGACGCGTGAGCTGCGCGTCGCCAGCCTGTTGCACTAGTGTCAACTTCTTCCGTCCCTTGATTCGGCGTCCGAAGGCGACACTAGAGGCGCCAGCGCGCTGCATCGCGGCCTCGCTGAGGCGACATTGTCGTTGATTCCAACGCCGATCCGTGAACCCAGGCGGATCATGGACTCGACGTGCAAGTCGGCCGCGGCAGTCTTGGTCACGCCCACATCGCCATGCGGGCAACACGTCGGCGTCACGCCACGCGCGCCCTGACAAATTTCCCAATCCGCGCCTGGTCCTGGCGGCTACGCCGCACCTCACGGGCTCCTTCGAGGTAGCCGTGCGGTAGGTCCGGGTAGGTAGCCACCTCGGTCAGGACCCCGGCCGCCCGCAGCGCTTGCACGTACGTCAGGCCGTCGTCGTCGTGGAGGATGTCGAAGATCAGCGAACACGAGCAGCGTCGGCGGGAGGCCGGTTAGGGCGCCGTGGATTGGCGACCAGTCCAGGTGCGGCGCACGGTCGTCGTCGCCGAGGTAGAGCCGCCAACTCGTGGCCAACGCCTCCGCCGTCAGCATGGGCGAGGGCGTATCAGAGGCCACCGTGCCGGATCGTGTCCGACGATGTCCGCTGCGTCAGCGGTCCGCACCCACTCTCCAAACACACGCCGCCAGTCGGGCAGAGGACGATCAGCTAGCAACGGGAGACTCCCAGGACAGGTCACCCACGAGCCGCATCGCCGAGACGGTGAGCTCCGCCCGGAGCTGCCCTCCGGCATCGTTGAGCAGGTCGAGACCGGGGAGCTTCTCGATGCGTCCCAGCCGGTAGCGCACGGTGTGAACCACCATTCAACCGAAGTTGACACGAATCCGGCGACGGCGAAGCACTTGGTTTGCGGCCCGTGGTTCGGATGGGCGGAGTCGCTGTTCGGCTGACGCGAACAGGCCGACACGTCGTCGGACAAGACTTCGTCAGCGGCGCAGCCGTCACCAGTGATGCGAATGCGGCGCCGGGGAGCAGCGCATGCACGATCGAGGCCGGCATGCTCGGACGTTCCGCAACCGGAAGGCTTGGTGAACCGGTTCCGCGACGGCTCCATGCCACACCGGACACTGTCACCTGACACATGCTCCCCGGGCCGCAATCCGTCACACGCTCATATCACGTTGTAGCGTTGACCTCATCCAATGAGGGGTAGTCGATGTAGCCATGCTCGTCGCCCCCGTAGAAGGTTGCACTGTCGGGCAAATTGAACGGACCGCCAGCCGCCAACCGGGCCGGCAAGTCGGGGTTGGCCAAAAACAGAGCTCCAAACGAAACGAGATCAGCGATACCGTCGTCGATCAGTTTGAGCCGACTCGGGCCCGCGATAGCCATAGCGGCGGGGGTGTTGGGATTGAGGATGAAGGTGCCTCCGAAGCGTCGGCGAATCTGCACGGTCAGATCACGGTCGCAACTTTCCGCGACGTGCAAGTAGGCCAACCCCATTGGCGCCAGGGCATCGGCCAGAGCGAGATAGGTATCGCGATAGCCCTCCTCGACGATGTCGAACAAGGGGTTGGCCGGCGAGATGCGCAGTCCAACTCGGTTCGCACCGATGGCTGCGGAAACTGCCTCAACGACTTCGAGAGTAAACCGAATTCGCCCCGCCACTGATCCGCCCCAGCCGTCAGTGCGGAGATTTGCATTGGTAGACAGGAATTGATGCAACAGGAACCCGTTGCCTCCGTGCACCTCGACTCCGTCGAATCCCGCGTCGATCGCGTTCCGCGCGGCCGCGGCGAAGTCTTGCACCGTGGCGAGGATGCGTTCCTCCGTCATTTCCACTGGGGCGACGAGGTCCTGCCAGCCTTGCACCGTAAACCCCTGCGCCGCAGCCGCCACCGGTGACGGACCCTCGGGCATCAACCCCTCAGGCAGCACGCTCGGGTGGCCGGCGCGGCCGGTATGCCAAAGTTGAGGAAAAATCACGCCGCCGGCAGCGTGCACCGCATCGGTGACGTTGCGCCACGCGTCGACCTGCTCCACCGAGTGCAAGCCGGGAGTATAGGGGTATCCCTTGCCGACGATCGATGGATAGACAGCCTCTGTGATGATCAGTCCCGCACTGGCACGTTGGGCGTAGTAGGTAGCAGCGGTGGGTGCCGGAAACCCGTCCGCAGAGGCTCGGCTACGAGTCATCGGCGCCATCACAATTCGGTTGGCGAGCATTTGACCTGATAGATCGAAGGGTTCGAATGCAATGCTCATTGCGTGTGTTTTCCTCTCACTATTTCGACGCCGCGGTTGAACAGCTGGCCCTGCAACACCTGGTAGTCGGCTACGTCCATCGCGTTCACTCGCGTGACCAGGGTGGCCTCTGACCTCGCGATCGATGCCATATCCTCCGGCTCCAGCTCGGGTTCAGCCTGACAGTAGGCGTCACGCCGCCTCTGCAAGTCGAGCGATAACCACCCCTTGTGCGGATCTCCAAAGCCGCCCCGATACGGGCTCGGAAGGGCCGAATCCGAACACTCCGCCGCCACCCCTGTTGGCGTAGTGGCCGAGCGGCATGCGACCGGGCAGCAGACCCGAACGGCCAAGGCAGGTCGACTGTCTCAGTGAGCCTGGTTTCCTAGCGTTTCGGCGGCAAAGGCACCCGAATTCCACCGCATCTCCCCTGTCTCGCTCCAATGACCACAGTGACCGGTCCCCGATGACGAGACCCGGTAGTTGAGTCCGGGTTGTTTTCGTCCGGATTCAGTTGATCCCGCCCGCCACCGGGTGGTGGCTGTGGCTGCAGCGGGCAGCGGGCAGCGTACTCGGCAGGGGTGAGATAGCCCAGTGCCGAATGCCGATGCCGCCGGTTGTGATCGTCTTTGACATCGCCGATCACTACGCGGGCCTCGAGCAGGCTCGTCCAGTGGTTGCGGTTCAGGCACTCGGTGCGCAGCCGCCGGTTGAACGACTCGACAAAGCCGTTGTTCCACGGCGTGCCCGGCGGGATATAGACGATCCCCACCTTGTCACCGCAGAACTGTTGCAGTGCTTGGAAAATCATCTCCGGACCGTTGTCGAGCCGTAGCACCTTCGGCGCACCTCAGACGGTGAACACCTTCTCCAGCGCGGCAACGAGGCGCTCGGCGGTGATCGAGCGTTCCACACGATGCAGCAGCGATTCGCGGGTGTGCTCGTCGACCATCGACGCGATCTTCACCGCTCGCCCGTCCGTGGTGGAGTCGAACTGGAAATCCAACGCCCACACCACTTTCGGTGCATCCGCCTCGATCGGCGGCCCCGACGAGACACCGGCCCGTTTGCGCGGGTGCTGCTCACGCACCTGCAGGCCCTCCTCGCGCCACGGCCGATGCACCCGCTTCTTGTTAACCACGCTGCCCTCGTCGAACCGCAACGCCGCCCACGCACGGCGGAACCCGTGGCACGGGTGTTTCGTCGCATACGAGCGCAGCCACGCCCGCGGACCGGCATCCGGGTCGGCCGGAGTCTGTGCCGGCCGCAACCGCCGGTAGGTGGATCTGTGCAGCCCAACAACCTTTGCACGCGAACCGTTCCGACAGGCCCACCGTTTCCTTGAGCATGTCCACGACCCGGCGTCCGGCTGTCGGGCTCACCATTTTCCCTTGGCGATCTCCCGCAGCGCGTCCTTCTCCAGCTCGGCATCGGCCAGCAATCGCTTCAACCGGGCGTTCTGCTCGCGCAACTCTTTGAGCTCTTTCGCCGCGTCAGTGTCCATCCCGCCGTACTGGCGGCGCCAGTTGTACAACGTGGCCGCCGACACCTCGAGCTCGGCGGCGATCTCCTCACCTGAGCGACCCTCAGCGGCCAGCTCGTCGGCATGGCGCAGCTTCCGCACGATCTCCTCCGCGGGATGCCGCTTGCGTCCTGCCATGTCCCTCAGTGTCCCTTCCAGCCTTCACCAGGGCCAACAGGACTCTAATACTGAGCGGCCTCATTCAATGGGGACGGTCCACTCGCCGATGCCCCCCGGCGCACCACACCGACGCCAGCGCGCCCTCTCCGTGTAGCCGCTCGGCACCAACTGTCCTGTTTGGCGTAGAGATCCTGGACCGTTGTGCTCACAGAGAATGGCAGTCGTTTCGGACCTGCTTTCCGCACGCCCCTGTCTCAGCGACGTGCTGCGGACGTCAGTCTCCGCTCGGCTTCGGCGAGAATCCGGGTGAACGACGGCGCGAGTATTCGCTCGGCGAGCACGGCGCTCACCTTACCGCCGGCAACGCGGGGAATGTCGAACGTCGTTCGCCACACGACGTGTGAGCCCTCTGCCACCGGCGACACGCGGATCGTCCCGCCGAAGTGCGTGATCGGCGGGATCGACCGCAGAATCCGGTACTCGAATGTGTGCGGTGGATCGATTACGGTGATCTCCTCGCGGAACCATGCGCCCGCCGCCACCACTTCGCGGACCGAGCCCGCGCTCCAACCACCTTCGCGGCCCTCACGAACGCGTTTGACACGCAGCACCACCGGAGCAAATCGCAGGTTTTCCGAGGAAGTGACAACGTCGAACACATCCGCGGGAGGCGCCGCGATGATCCGCTCGAGGTGAATCGTTCCCATGGGATTGTCGATCGGCATTTCCGGATCCTTCCGTTCGGCGCTACGCGCGCCGTTGTATCGAGTACGCCGCGAGCGGCGGGTGTTGACGCGCCGATGTGCGAAGCACGACTTCCGAACCGTGGTGGCGTGTGTCCGGGGTTCGTCGCCGGTGGTGATGTACTTTCGCTGTCAAGAGACCTCGTCGCCGTTGCGTCGCTCCCCGACCCGGTAGTCGCCAAAACCCGAGTCACGCTGGGTGAGGGCACTCGTCACGTCGGCCCGCAGGGCCTCCTTGCGGGCGAGGGCGGACGGGAGCATGCCACCGATCGTCTGGGAGTCCGTCGTCGCGCGCAGCGACGTTCGGATTCCCATGATATCCATCGCCCGGTGAACGGCGCGCTTGTTCAGGGCGAGGACCTCCGGCGGCACCTTGCTGATCCGTTCGGCCAAGGTCAGCACCGCCTCCTCGAGTTCGTCAACCGGGAATGAGCGGTTCGCGAACCCCAGCTCGACCGCCTCCTTTCCGGAGACCGAGTCCCCGGTCAGAACTGCCTCCATTCCCCGTCGCAGCCCGTAGATCCACGGCTGCCAGCACATGTCGGGCGGGCTGATGTCGCGCACCGGCGGATATCCGATGATGGCGTCGTCGGCGACGTAGACGAGGTCGCAGGCCATCGCCAACTCGGTGCCACCCGCGAGGCAGTACCCGTGCACCTGGCCGATGACAGGGGTGTCGTAGTCCCACACGTCGATCCAGCCGTCCACGATGTGGCGGGGCCAGTGGCCGGTGCGCCGGTTGGAGTGGCGAGACAGCGGCTCGGAATGGTCCTGGGCGAGATCGTAGCCCGCCGACCAGCACTTTCCCGCGCCGCGGATGACGATTACCGAGACGTCGTCATCCAAGTCGCCCTCGCGGAGCGCCTCCAGCAGCCTGCTCCGCAACGCGTTCGACATCGCATTGCGCTTAGCCGGACGGTTGAGCGTGATCCGTCGAACCCGCGGTCGCGGGTCGTCGGTGAGAACCAGGTCGTCCATGGTATGAATCCTCCTGAGATAGGGATGGGCGTTCAGGTTTCCCGGGCGTCCGAGCCGACGGCGGCCTCGGCGATCCGGGCCGCCTCTTGCAGGTCGGCCTTCCCGTTCGGGAACCGCGGCACCGTCGGGACGAACAGGACATCTTTCGGGACTTTGAATCCCGCCAGCCGGGACCGGACCGCGGCACGGACGGCTTGGGCGGTCAAGCTCTCGGCGGTGCGGGATACCACAGCGACCACCCGTTGCCCCCAACGAGGGTCGGTCACGCCGACGACCAGGCAGTCGGTGACCCCGTCGAGGCCGCGAACGACGTCCTCGACCTCCGCCGGGAAAACCTTCTCCCCACCGGTGTTCACGACCTGACCGCCTCGGCCGAGCGGTTCGAGGCTGCCGTCGGGGAGCAACCGGCCCAGGTCACCGAGCACGGCGTAACGTTGGCCGTCGAGTATCCGGAAGGTCTCGGCCGTCTTCTCGGGATCGCCGCGGTAGTACACGGCGTCGGCGACGGGGAAGGCAATGAGGCCGGTCTCCCCCGGCGCGGCGTCGGATGCGTCCTCCCGCAGGATTCGCAGCCCCGCGACGGGCGTGAATCGAGGGTTGCTGTGTACCGGCGTCTCGGCTGTCCACCTACTCGTCCCCATCAGGCCCTCGGTCGCACCGAACACCTCGACCAACTGCAGGTGCGGCAGGTGGGCCAAGAGCCCTGCTTTCGTCGTGGAATTCCAGGCCATGCCGGTGGACGTGACGGTGCGAAGGTTGGCAGCAGATGTTCGTCCTCGCCGCACGCGATCGTCGAGCGCCTGCAGCAACGGCCTGCCCATTGCGTCCCCCACGATCGTCATCGAAGTAACGTCTCTGCGATCGACGACGTCCCAGACCTCATCGGGATCGAACGCGGCCGATGGCACCGTCACCACCGTGCCGCCGAGCAACAGCGTGGGTAGGGCACAGGTCACAAGCGCCGCGTTGTGCATCAGCGGCGAAGCGGGCAGCCCGACCGGACTCGCCCCCCGTTCGGCGAGAGCCGCTGCGGCCTCGACGAATCCCGCGGTGCCGGGGTCGGGAAGACCCACCAGGCGTGCGAACTCGGCCACCCGCCCGCGCAGCCGCGACCGGATCGGGTAGGTGAGCGCCTTGGGCAGTCCGGTGGTCCCGCCGGTATAGACGACGAGGGGATCATCCCCAGAGCGCTTGACCGGCGGTGCCGGGGCGGCGGCCGCCATAACCGATTCGTAGTCCAGCACCCCGTCGGGCACGGGTGACGTACCGTCATCGGTGCCGTCCTGCACCATCAGCAGCAAGGACAGACTCGGGACCCGGTCCCGCACGGCGAGCACACGGTCGGCGAAGGCAGCGCCGAACACCAAGGCCTCGCACGCGCTGCCTCGCAGCAGGCTGACGAGCTCGTCCTCCGCGTAGCGGTAGTTGATGCTTGTCGGCACGCCGCGAATCTTGAGTGCGGCGAGGTAGGTCTCCAGGTACTCGTTCGAGTTACGCAGGCAGATCCCGACCGAGCCGTGCCGCGACAGCCGGGCGTCCTGGAGTTGCCGGGCGAGTCGGGAGGCTCGGTCGTCGAACTCGCCCCAGGTGCGCACGCAGTCGCCGGACACCAGAGCCGCCCGGTCCGGGCGGCTCGCGGCGATCGCCTCGAGCACGTCCGCGAAATGCGACCCGATCGGCGCATCGAGCCGGGGTTCGCGTGATGGAGCCGGGGCCCCCTCGGTCCTACGTTCAGCCGTGGACAAGCTCGCCTCCCAAAGCGTCGTGGTGCTGCGCGGGCGAGCCGAACAAGGCCTTGAACGCGACCGCCCGCTTGAGGTACCAGTGAGCGTCGTGCTCCCAGGTGATGGCGATGCCGCCGTGGACCTGGACGCTGGTCGTGGCGGCGAGCTGGAGTGTGGTCGCGGCCTGACTCCACGCCGCTCGCGGCAAGCGGGACTCGACGCCGTTCTCCAGCTCCCAGGCAGCGAGCCAGGTCGCGCGCCGAGCGAAGGTCAGCTCGATGAACACGTCTACGAGCAGGTGCTTGACAGCTTGGAAGGAGCCGATGGGCCGAGCGAACTGCGTTCGTTCCTTCGCATACGCCTGCGCCGTTTCGAGGCATTTCCCCGCCGCGCCCACCTGTTCGGCGGCGAGTGCGGTCGCGGCCTGCGTGAGAGCTCGGTCGTGTGCGCTGGCGACGCCAACCCCATGAGCCAGGAGGACGCCTGGCGTGTTGTCCAGGGTGACCGTGCCGAAGCGTTGGGTAGGGTCGATCGACACGTGAGTCTCGATCGGGGGGCGCTCGCCCAGCGGCACTGCCACGAGTTCGTCCGCGGTGGTCACGAGGAGGAGGAGATCGGCCTCGGCGGCGAATGGCAGCGGCCCGACGGCGCCGCTGACTCGCACTGATCCGGTCGAGGTCCCACCGCCGGCCATCTTCACATCGGTTCGCTCGAACGGCACGGTGACCACAAGCTCCCCCTGCGCCAGCTGGGCGGACCACTCGGCGCCCTGCTCGGCCTCCGCGGCCGCCAGCAGGTTAGGGGCCTGCACGAGCGAGGCCACATACGGGCCGGAAAGCAAGCTGCGGCCGAGCTCCTCGAAGGCGGCGACAGCATCGAGCAGGTCGCCCTCGGACCCGCCCACCGCTTGCGGGAGAAGTATCCCGTGCAGGCCGATCTCATTCGCCAGACGGCTCCAGATCTTGCGGTCGAAGGGGCTGTCCGCGGGCTCGGCGTCACGGAGCTCCCGGAGGGGATCGGCGTCGTCGAGGAACTGGCGGAGGGCGGCAGCGAAGACGCGCTGCTCGTCACTGGGGTCGAGATTCATATCGTCCGATCACGCTCCGGGACCGGCTGCGGGCTCACGGGGAAGTCCCAGCACCTGCTCGCCGATCGTGTTCTTCTGGATCTGCTCGGAACCGCCATAAATGGTTCCAGCCCGAGCGAAAAGGAAGTCCCGGGCCCAGACGTTCGTCGCAAGCGGGTCCGTGCCGCGCGGCTGAGCACGCAGAATCTCCGGTCCCGGCTCGCCGTGCAGGTCGTTGACCGCCGTTCCGAGCACGTCGATCGCGAGTTCATGGACACGCTGGCGGTGCTGGGACACGCGCAGCTTCACGATCGAGGACAGCGGGCCGACCTCGGCGCTGTTGGCGGTGGCACCGAGCAGCCACAACGCGAATGCCCGCTGGATCTCGACATCCGCGGCCAGTTTGCCGAGCCTGCGGCGGATCTCGTCGTCGGACGCCAGACCGCGACCGGCGACCAGTTTCCCCAGACGGTCGATCTCGATCCGGCTGGCCAGCGCCAGCGACAACCCGTTGGCACCGCGCTCGTGCCCGAGCAGGGTCAGTGCGACCTTGGCGCCATTGCCGACCTCCCCGATGACGTTGTCCGCCGACGCGTAGGCGTCGCGGAAGAAGACCTCACAGAACTCGGGCTCGCCATTGAGGTTCCGGATGCCGTGCACCTCGACCCCGGGCTGGTCGAGCTCCGCCACCAGAAACGTCAGACCACGGGACTTGCGCACCTCCGGGTTGGTCCGCACGAGCGCGAAAATCCAGTTGGCGGTCAGACCGGCGGTCTGCCAGATCTTCTGGCCGTTGAGCACGAACCCACCGTCGGCAGGCTCGGCGCGCGTCTTGAGCCCGAACAGGTCCGAACCCGCCTCGGGCTCGGAATACCCCTGCGCCCAGCGGATCTCGCCGCTGAGCGTAGCGGGCAGAAGTCGCTGCTTCTGCTCCTCGGTGCCCCATGCGAGCACGGCGGGCCCGAGCAGGCTGATCCCGATGCCGTCGTTGGGTGCGGGGTACTGCGGCACACCCGCGGCGACGAACTCCTCCACCACGATCGAATACTCGATCGGGCCCAGGCCCCGACCTCCGTAGGCGGCCGGCCAGTGCGGCGCGAGCAGGTGGGCCGCAACAAGTGCCTCCCGCCATTCCGCCCGGAACCTCTGGATCGCCGCCGGAGCCAGGGAGCCTTCCCCCGCCCAGTCCTTCGGGACATGTGCGGTTATGAACTCGCGCACCTCTGTGCGCAGCTGCTCGGCCGTGGCCGGTGTCGCTAGATCCATCTCTCCTCCTTCGATCCCTACGAACCGGTCAGCCGATGCGGAACGGGTCGCGGGACTCGTCGGCGATTTCGATCCACACCGACTTCGTCTCGAGGTAAGAGTCGAGTGCCTCCTGACCGTTCTCCCGCCCCAGCCCGCTCGCCTTCATACCGCCGAAGGGAACGCCGGGTGCGTTGGTGCGGTACGCGTTGACCCATACCGTCCCAGCCGCCAGCCGCGCGGCGCACCGGTGCGCCCGGCGAACGTCCCGCGTCCAAACGCCTGCGGCAAGGCCGTACTGCGTGTCGTTGGCCAACGTCACCGCCTCCTCTTCCGTGTCGAACGGCAGCAGGCCGACAACCGGGCCGAACACCTCCTCCTTCATCACCGCCATCGACGACGTCACCCCGGTCAGCACGGTCGGGCGGACGAAGTACCGGCCCACGTCCGGCGCGAGGCCTCCCCGAGGTGACAGCCGCGCGCCTGCGCCGACCGCCGACGACAGGATCTCAGCCACCCGAGCGAACTGCGGAGCTGTCGATATCGGTCCGATGTCGGTGGTCGGTTCACTGGGATTTCCGATCCTGACCTGCTCGGCCCGGGAAATGAGCCGCGCGGCGAACTCGTCATAGAGGTCGCGATGTACGAGCACCCGCGAGCCCGCGGTGCAGAACTGACCCGACGCGGCGAACGCCCCGGCTACCACGCCGTTGGTCGCCTGGTCGAGATCGGCGTCCGCGAAGATGATTTGCGGAGACTTGCCACCCAGCTCCAGCGTCACCGCCGCCACGTGCCCGAGCGCCGCCTGAGCGACGGCAACCCCGGTGTGGGTCGAGCCGGTGAACGCGACTTTGTCGACGCCCGGGTGCGCTACGAGATGTGCTCCCACCTCACGGGACCGGCCCGCCACCACATTGAATACACCCGGCGGGAACCCCGCCTCGTCGACGCAGGCGGCGAACGCGAGCGTCGAGGCCGGGGTGAACTCCGACGGCTTGGCCACAAAGGTGCACCCAGCGGCGAGCGCCGGCGCCAGCTTGAAGGCCAGCAGGATCAGCGGTGCGTTCCACGGCAGGATCGCCGCGACGACGCCGATCGGCTGTCGAATCGAGTAGACGTGGAAGTTCGGGTGTGCCTCCTGGAAGGCCCGGCCCTCGATCTTGTCCGCATATCCCGCGAAATAGCGCAGCCAGTCGGCGACATAAGCGACCTGGGCGTTGGCGTCCCGGAACGGCTTGCCGTTGTCCCGTGTCTCGACCTCCGCCAGAGCGCGCGCGTCCCGCTCGACGATATCGGCAAGGCGGAGCAACAGGCGGGCCCGCTCGCGGCCCGGCATCCTGCCCCACTCCCCGGACAGGGCTGCTTGCGCCGCGTCCACGGCGCGGTCGACGTCCTCGGTGGTGGCATCCGCTATCCGGGCCCAGCTGCGGCAAGCGTAGGGATCCTCGGACTCGTAAGTCGTGCCGGTCGAGGAACCCGTGAACCGCCCGTCGATGTACAGCTCGAAATCCGTAAGCACGTCGGTCACCGCGGTCATCGCCCCGGCCTCCGTATGCCCTGTCATCGGTCCAGCATCGCTGTAAGCGTGCGGCGACCCGCCGTGCGCAGCGGCACGCGAGGCATCCAGCGGACGCGGGTACCGCCGCAACCGGCACGGCGGAGGCTGCCGATTGTCGGCTTGTTGGAGGCGAGATTCAGCATCTTCTGTCCTTCGTTTCGGCGTCTTGGGGCGACAATAGAGGCGCAGGCGTTCCGCATCGCCGCCCCGCTGTGGGGTCGTTGTCGTGCGTTCCAATATCGGATCCGAACGGCCGGTCCGGTCTCGTAGGCATGACATCGCCGCATCGAGCGCCAGGACTCCCGAACGCGGCATTCGCGCCGGTCCGGCCCTGCGCCGACCGCTCGTCGACGGCCGGTGTCGACCATCGCCGGGCAAAGCGCCGTCATCGGATTCCTCAGTGGCGTAGTGCCGGTGCCGCGGTCTTGTTCAAGCCCATAACGGCACGGTGGCGACATAAGCGGGCGAGGTCTCGACCCGAGGTGAAGGAGTTCCGTTACGCCACGCGCGCCCGCACGAAGTCCCCAATCAGCGCGTGGGCATGGCGGCTGCGCCGCACCTCACGGGCCCATTCGAGGAAGACATGCGGGAGGTCGGAGTAGGTGACTATCTCGGTCGGGACGCCCGCCGCCCGAAGCGCTTGCCCGTAGATCACGCCGGTGTCATACAGGATGTCCAGGCCGGCGAGCACAAGCAATGTCGGCGGCAGCCCGGCGAGGTCTCCGTGAATCGGTGAGAAGTCGGGGTGCGGTGCGCGTTCGGTGTCGCCGAGGTAGAGCTGCCAACAGGTGGTCAGGGCCTCCGCCGTGAGCGCGGGCGAGGGCGTGTCGGAGGCCGTGCTCACCCGGCAGTCCGTCACCGGGTACGCGAGCACCTGTCCCGCGAGCGGCACCGCCCCCGATGCCTGTGCGGCGGCAACCGTGATGAGGTTGCCTCCCGCACTGTCGCCGCCCACGACGACCCGTGCCGGATCGTGTCCGAGCATGTCGGAGGCCTCGGCGGTCCGCACCCAGTCGATCACGGCCCGGACCTCGTCGAGTGCACAAGGGAATGGGTTCTCGGGCGCCAGCGAGTAGTCGATCGAGAGCGTCCTGGTACCGCTGTGGGCCGCCAGCGCTGCCGCCGTGCCGTCAAAGCCCGCCGCAGACCCGATGATCCAGCCTCCGCCGTGGGCCCAGACGAGCAGTCCCTCCGTGACGGGCGCACCTGCGGGAAGATAGCTGCGAACCGAGACGGATCCGGTGTCGCGGAACTCGATCTCGATGTCACGCACCGACATATCCGGTGGAACCTCGGGAGCGAACCGCCGCCCCACAGTCTCGTATTTGAGCCGCATTTCGCTGAGATCGGCAGCCGGGATGGCAGCGCGGGCGGCGATGACGATCGCGGCCTCCGGATCGAGGACTTCGATCGGAGCGGGCTGTGCGGGCACGGTCTCCTCCTGGGACGTCTCGGATGACCCGAGTCGCCCCACAGCGGGGAAGCGGTCCGGGTCTCGGACGGACCCACCGTAAGGAGGCCGAGCTTTGCCCTCCCGAGAATCGTCGACCGCGCTGTCCAAACCTCCAATCGGATGCTGTCGGCAGTCGGACGCGCCCCCGTTCACGTGGTGCCGGGGAACTCCCAAGGCAGGTCGCCCACAAGCCGCATCGCCGAGACGGTGAGCTCCGCTCGCAGTTGTCCGCTGGCGTCGTTGAGCAGGTCGAGTCCGGTGAGCTTCTCGATGCGAGACAGCCTGTAGCGCACGGTGTTCTCGTGCACCCCCAGGACGCGAGCACACCGACGCACGTTGAAGGAGTCGACGAATACACGCAAGGTGGTAATCAGATCGTCCTCCCCCACCGCGCCGTCGAGGCCCCGCAGTTGCCGACGCGCGTAGGCACGGGCCTCGTCGACGTTTACGGAGGCCATGAAGGGCAGGGCCGCACCGAACTCGCGCACCCGGGCGGCACGAGGAAACCCCGGGTGCCGGAAACGATGGACGCATCGCATCGCATGTCGACACTCGACATAGGCTTCCTTGGCGCCGCTCGGTTCCGGGAACGGGCTCGAGATCACTGCGGACACCTCGTCCAGCATGGGGTCCTCCCCCAGACGTTCGTTCAGTACGCACGCCAGCTTCGCCGCGTCAGCCGAAGCAGCGCTGAGGATGGCAAGACCTCCCCCCTCGACCGAGGGTACTACGGTCGCTGCTCCCAGGACTGAGCCCACGAGCTGGGTGAGACGCTCCTCGACCTCCGGCCGTAGCACCGTCGTCGACGGCGAGTCGAAGAGGACAAGCATGTGTGCGGTGTCGGGCCCGAAGCCGGCGGCATGGGCCCGCCCCGCCAGTTCGGCCTCGTCTGTTCCGCCGTGCACCAGGTCGCGGGCGACAGCCGAGCGCAGCGCTGCGACGGTCGTGGCCTCGCTGTTCGCGGCGGCCAGCGCCGCTCCGAAGCGGGCCCCCACCCTGGCCGAAGCTTCTGCTTCGAACGGCTGCAACGTCCTCCCGGCCTCATGGACCACCAGCACACCCCAGTTCTCGGCGCCCAGTACCACCGGAGCGACGATGCACCTCGTGTGCATGCCGATCGCAGGTAGAGGTCCGAGTATGCGGGTCTGCCCTCGACGGACCAACTCCAACTCCGCCTCGATCTTTCGATGTGACCGGACAGCGCGGTCACCGAGATCGACGTGCGGGGCGCCGACTTGACCGCCGACATCGGCAGCGCCCATCCGCGTCCAGGTCCGGTCGTACACCGTGACCGGTCTGCCGAGTAACCTGGCGGCGTTGCGTGCGTATAGCGACGGCGAGAGCCCCTCCGAGGTGAGTTTTTCGAGGAAGGAGTCGAGCCGGGACATCCGCCGTAGCGTCTCGTTCTCCTGACGGGCACGTCGGAGAGCCTCCCCACGGTCGACCAGCATCGAGGCCGTCACCAGGGACGCCCCGCACAACGCACCCAGCTGACGCGCTGCCTCGACCTGCCACGGCGAGTAGCTCACCTGCTCGAACTCGCTGTCGAGGAAGGCCAACGCGACGGTCTTCTCGCCGAAGATGATCGGAACCCCGATCATCGAGTAAGCGCCGAGCGCATTCGCGGCACGGACCAGGGGAGACAGGCGCGGATCGCCTCGGGTGTCATCGATGATCACCGGCGCCCGCCGGTCCAGCACCTCTTTGGCGAAAGCATCCGTGCCGTCGATCACGCGCTGCCCGAGTGCGGTGTAGTCCGACTTGCCGAGCGAGAGTGCAAGCCGGTACACGTTCGACGCCGGGTCCGGGAGGCGGAGCGAGCATCGGCTCACGCCCGTGGACGCCGCAAACGCGTGCGCGACGGCGCGCAGGACCCCGTCGAAGTTCTGTGCTTCGTGCACCGCCCCGGCGATCGAATTCACGGCGTCGATCACGGACGGGAAGACCGAGTCGCCGGTTCGGGGGACGCGGTAGGGGGAAACGGCCAAACTCATCTGTGCTGGTCTTCCTCGTTCAGCGGCGTTGTATGAACGGTGGAAGTATGACGCGCGACACAATTATTCGTCAAGTAGTTGACGAACTTGTCGCGACTGCCCATTTGTCCGTGGCGAGCAGCCGTCAGCTGGCATCGACGCGGTCAAGTGCGTGCGTCGACGAACCGCTTCGCCTACGACCTGCTCTTGGAGATCTGCACAAGCGGTGTTCGTCGGCCCGGTCTGCACGGGATGGCGTGATGCATACAGTCAGGCCCAACCCGAGGATGGAGCCGGAAGACATGGCAATCGATTTTGAGGTCAGCGACCACATCGCCCTGGTCACACTGAACAGCCCGCAGCGACTGAACGCGATGGACGCAGCCGACTACCAGGCATTGTCGGAAGCCTGGACCGAGGTACGCGACAACACGGACATACGCGTCGCCGTGGTCACCGGTGCCGGCGATAGGGCGTTCAGCGCCGGAGCGGACCTGAAATCGTTCCTCGGCACCCCGACCGACCTCTCGGATTTCTGGCTCACCCAGCAGGGGCAACTGCTCAATCGTGGCATCGAAATGTGGAAACCCGTGATCGCCGCGGTGAACGGCTACTGCCTCGGCGGCGGCCTCACTCTGATGCTGGCCACCGACATTCGCTTCGCCACGCCGTCGGCCAGCTTCGGCCTGACCGAGGTCAAACGCGGCGTGCTGGCCGCTAACGGTGGTACGCAGCGCCTCATCGAACAGCTGCCGCACGCCCTCGCGATGGAACTGCTGCTCACCGGCGACCGCTTCGACGTGCAGACCGCCCTGCAGTGGGGTCTGGTCAATCGAGTCGTCGAAACCGACGACCTGCTCGACACGGCGTTCGCGACCGCCCGTCGGATCAGCGCGAACGCGCCGCTCGCGGTCCAGGCCACGAAGGAGCTCGCGTTGCGGTCCCGCGACGTCGACCGCGCCACCGGCCTACGGCTGGAGGAGGCCATGCTCAAGTTGTTGCGCCATTCCGAGGACGCCCTCGAGGGACCGAGAGCATTCGCCGAGAAGCGTGCCCCGACCTTCACCGGCCGCTGAAGAGGGAGCTGACATGCGCGGGAATATCGTAATCGCGGGCATCGGGCACACCGCCTATGGCAAACTGCCCGGCCGTTCCACGACATCGCTGAACGTCGAGGCATCGCGAAAGGCCATCGCCGACGCGAGGATCGACAAGGACGAGATCGACGCCGTCTTCGTCAAGTACCCCACATCCGGGCACCGGATGATGTACGGGCAGACCGTCGCCGAGGCGCTCGGGCTGCAGCCCCGCATCGGCGGCGTGTGGGACCAGGGTGGCGCGACCAACATCTCGATGATCTCGTACGCGGCGATGGCGATCGAGCACGGGCAGTGCGAGGTCGCGCTCGTCACCATCGCCGACAACCCGAGGACCGGGACACGGCACGTTTACGAGAAGGGCTGGGGGGATGACGCCGTGTACGGCTGGTTCGGAACTCCCGCCGGCTACGCCCTGATCGCGCGCAGGCACATGGAGGAGCACGGCACCACGCAGTACGATCTCGGGGCGATAGCGGTCGCCGCGCGGGCTCACGGGGCGCGCAATCCCCACGCTCAGCTTCGGAAGCCCCTCTCTCTGGCCGAGTACGAAGAGTCGCGACAAGTAGTCGATCCGCTCCGGCGCGACGACTGCTGTCTCATCTCCGACGGCGGCGCCGCCGTCGTCGTGATGAGCCGTGAGCGTGCGGCGGCGGTTGGTGCGACCGGAGTCCCCATCCTCGGCTTCGGCCAGGGACAGACGTCCTGGGAGGTCGCCCAGCGCCCGAACCTCACGACCACCGCCGCGGCAGTCTCGGCGCGGACCGCGTTCGAGATGGCCGGGATGACCCCTGCCGACATCGACGTCGCGCAGCTTTACGACTGCTTCACCATTGCCCCGTTGATGACGCTGGAGGACTACGGTTTCTGCGCCAAAGGCGAGGGCGGAAAGTTCGTCCGCGACGGCGCCATCGAACTCGGGGGAACACTGCCGATCAACACCAGCGGTGGCCTGCTGTCCGAGACCGGGATGCCCGGAATGCAGTTGGTGATCGAAGGCGTCCGTCAGATACGAGCAATCTCGACGGCGCAAGTGGCAGGTGCGTCGACCTGCATCGTCAGCAACCAAGGAGGAATAATGACCACGCACTCGACCCTCATCCTGGGCGACCGATGAGCGCCGCTCCGCTGCCCGAGGTCACGCCGCTGACCGAGCCGTACTGGAACGGACTGGCCGAAGGCCGGTTGCTGCACCAGCGGTGCTCAGTATGCCTGCATGCCTGGCTGCCCGCCCGTGAGGAGTGCCCGCGCTGCCTTGCGGCGAACCCCGGTTGGGTGCAGTCCGCAGGCACGGGACGCCTGATCAGTTGGGTCGTCTACCGTCAGCCCTTGCACGCTTACTTCGCCGACCGGGTGCCCTACACGGTCGCGGTGATCGAACTGGCCGAAGGGCCCCGGCTGATCGGCTCGCTGAGCGGCGACAACCCAGCCATCGAGGCGCCGGTCCGGTTCCGGCCCGTCGACGTCGAGGGATTTGCCGTGGCTTCCTTCGCGCTCGTCACCGACTAACTCCGGGGAGAGACGACGGACATGAGACACGACCTCAACTCAGAGGAGTACCGCGAGCTTCAGATACGCTACCGCAACTGGGGCCGATGGGGCGCGGAGGACGAGATCGGCACGGCCAACCTCGTCGGTCCCGAGACGGTTGCGCGGGCAGTGGGCCTGGTCCGCCTCGGCAAGGTCTACTCGCTGGCCCTGCCCCTCGATCGCAACGGTCCGCAGACTGGTAAGGGGCTGACCGGACGGTCGAACATCCAGCACTACATGGCCCGCGACGGCGGTGACATCGCGGCCGCCGCGGGTGACGAGCCGCAATTCGACGGCACGGACGATCTGGTTCAGCTCTATCTGCAGGCCGGCACCCAATGGGACGCCTTGGCCCACGCCTTCTACGACAACCGGATGTACAACGGCCGGCCGACCACGGACGTGACCAGCGCCGGGGCAGCCCGCAACGCGGTCACCGGACTCGTGGACCGCGCACTGGGCCGCGGCGTGCTCCTCGACGTGCCCCGAAACGAGGGCGTCGAGTGGCTCGAACCGGGCCGCGCCATCGACACAGCCGACCTCGAACGGTGCGCGGACCAGCAGGGCGTCGAGATCGGCCCGGGTGACTTCGTGCTCGTCCGCACCGGACAGCTAGCCCAGGTCCGGGCCCGCGGAGCTTGGGAGGACTACGCCGGCGGGCCGGCTCCCGGCCTGTCCGTCGACGCCGCGCATTTCTTCTGCTCGCGCGATGTCGCCGCCGTCGCCGGGGACACCTGGGGGTTGGAGGTGCGACCGCCCGAGGGCGACCTCGTGGCACCTGTGCATGTCCTGCTGATGGTCAATGCCGGGATCCACATCGGCGAGATGTGGGACATGGAGGAGTTGGCCGGCGACTGCGCCGCAGAGGGGTGCTACGAGTTCCTCGTTGTCGCCCCGCCACTGAACATCACGGGCGCTGTCGGCTCCCCGGTCACCCCGCTGGCGATCCGCTGAACAGTGCCGGGAGGGTGAAGGCGTCGGCCCGCCCTCCCGGCACTCAGCAGCGATGGAGCACACCACCATGTGCCTGCGACGAATCAACAGTCTCCGGACTCCTTCGTGAGCAAGTCGTCGTAGTAGCCCAGAGAGCAGGGCTCTATAACCGAGCCGGCCAACTCGAACGCGGTCGTCTCCGAACGTGCGTGGGCCTCGTCCCAGCCGGTGAAGGCGATGATCGGGACGCCGACGAGACGGACCGAGCTCCCTGCGCCCGGCGTCGGCACACGCTTCTCGGCCGTACGGTTGAAGTACCTCATGATCGCGTCGCGGCCCTCACACCGGATCGGCGCCCCGGCGGCGATCCAGACCGCGTCCTCGGTCCAGACCCGAAGAACATCTCGCGGTCCACGCGGTCCATCCCCAGACATAGCGGGAGAACAGTTCCGCGATCCGGATCCGGCCGAGCCGGCGTCACAGCACGGATGTCAGGTCCGGCGGCGACACGCAGCAATGACACATCGACGTCAGACGTGCCCGCCCTCGCGTAGTGCCGCCAGCCGGTCCTCATCGATCCCCAAGCCGCCATAGATCTCCGCGTTGTGCGCGCCGAGCTCCCAAGGACCCGTCCAGCGCACCCGGCCGGGGGTGCGGTCCAGCCGAGGTACGACATCCTGAGACAGGAAGTCCCCGAAATGGTCGTCGTGGTGGACGACGAGCGAGCCGCGCTCCCGGAAGTGCGGGTCGGCGACGATGTCGGCCACACTGTAGACAGGACCGGCCGCAATCTCGTGCCTGGTCAGAATGTCGTCCAGCTCCGCGGAGTCGTGCTCACCGGCCCAGTCCGCGACGAGGCGCTCCAGTTCCTGCTGGTGTGCCGCGCGGCCGATATGGGTGTCGTAGCGGGGGTCGGAGGCGAGTTCCGGACGGCCCATCGCCGCGCATAACCGCCCGAAGATCTGGTCCTGGTTCGCGGCGATGACGAACCACTTACCGTCCCGCGCGCGAAAAAGATTCGAGGGTGAGACGCCGGGCAACCCGGTACCGGACGGCCCGCGCACCTCCCCTAGCTTGTCGTACTCGGCGAAAGCGCTCTCCATCACCGCCATACACGCCTCGGCCAGGGAGACGTCGATGACCTGTCCCCGGCCGCTGCGCCGCCGCTCGTACAGCGCGGCCATGATTCCCTGCGCGGCGAACATCCCGGCGAGCGTGTCGCCGAGGGACAGACCGCTGCGCGGCGGCGGCATGTCCGGGTACCCATTGACGTAGCGGATGCCGCCCATCGCCTCACCCACGGCCGCATAGCCCGGGCGGGAGGCGTACGGGCCCGTCTGGCCGTAACCTGAGATCCTGGCCACGACCAAACCCGGGTTGTCCCTGGAAAGGCGCTCGTAGCCAAGTCCCCACTTCTCCAGTGTGCCCGGCCGGAAGTTCTCCACCAGCACGTCCGCGGAGTCGCAGAGCCTGGTGAAAACGTCCGCTCCCTGCTCGGTGCGCAGGTTGGCCGTCACGAGCTTCTTGTTCCGCGACTGCACCGGCCACCACAGGGCTCGCCCCTCGAAGGTGCCGCGCCCCCAGTACCGCATCGGGTCCGGACGGTCCGGAGCCTCTACCTTGATCACCTCGGCGCCAAGGTCCCCCAGGGTGCGGGCAGCCGTCGCCGCAGCCAGGATCGTGCCCAACTCGATCACCCGAAGACCCTCGAGTGGCCCCGCAACGGTCGATCGCTCAGACATCGGTTCCCCTTTCCGAGGACGCGCGCCCGGTCCGCCACACGGTACGGGCGAGTACGTCGAAGTAGGTCAGGGCACCCGGATTCGCGAGGGAACCGGGACTGACGACCTCATCGGTCCGCGCGCCCATGAGGATCCGCTTGACGGGAACTTCCAAGAGCTTGCCGGACAGCGTCCGCGGCACTTCGGCCACGGCATGAACCTCGTCCGGGACGTGCCGAGGCGAACAGTCGCGGCGGATACGGTCACGGAGAGTCCCGGTCAGGCAGTCGTCGAGGATGGCGCCCGGACGCAGTACGACGAACAGCATCACCCAGCCCGGGGTACCCTCCCGCGGCACGTCCACGACCAGGGCGTCGACCACCTCATCGATCGTGAGCAGCGCCCGGTAGATCTCCGCCGTGCCGATCCGTACGCCGCCGCGGTTGATCGTCGAGTCCGAGCGGCCATGGATGATCGCACCGCCGCTCGGGGTCATCTCCACCCAGTCGCCGTGCCGCCAGACCCCCGGGTACATGTCGAAGTACGACGCCTGGAGCCGCTCGCCCGATTCGTCGCCCCACAGCCGGAGCGGCATGGACGGCATCGGCTCGGTGACGACCAGCTCACCTACGGTCTCCTGCACCGGCCGGCCCTGCGGGTCCCACGCCGCCACGGCGACGCCCAGTGCGGGGGCCTGCAACTCACCGCGATGCACCGGGAGGGTTGGCACCCCGGCCAGGAACGAGGTGCAGACGTCCGTCCCGCCGCTGGTGGAGAATAACCAGACATCCCTGCCGACACGGTCGTAAACCCAGTCGAAGCCTTCCGGAGTCAGCGGAGACCCCGTCGAGCCGACCGCGCGCAGTGCCGTCAGGCCGAACCGCTCGCGAGGGGCGAGGTCTGCCTTCGCGCAGGCGGACAGATAACTCGCGCTGGTCCCGAAGCAGGTAACGCCGGCCTGTTCGGCGAGTTCCCAGAGCACCTCGGGCCCGGGATGGGTCGGGCTGCCGTCGTACAGCACGATCGACGCCGGCGTGAGCAAGCAGCTCACCAGGAAGTTCCACATCGTCCAACCGGTGGTGGTGAACCACAGGATCCGATCGCCCGGCCGGGCGTCGACGTGCAGCGTCATCATCTTGAGGTGCTCGAGCAGGATGCCGCCCTGACTGTGCACGATGGCCTTGGGCAGCCCGGTTGTGCCGCTGCTGTACAGCACCCAGAGCGGGTGGTCGAACGGCAGCTCGGTGAACTCGAGATCCTCCGGTGTAGCCGGGGCGACCAGCTGCGACCAGGGCCGGGTCCCCGGGATGGGGGCGTCGTCCAAGTAGGACAACGCATACGCTTCCCGTACGGTCGGCAGCCCGGCCAACAGCTCGCCCACGGTCTCTCGACGGTCGAAGTCCTTGCCCCCGTAGCGGTAACCGTCCACAGTGAGCAGTACCTTCGGCTCAATCTGGGTGAACCGATCCAACACGGCCCGGGTGCCGAACTCCGGTGCCGCGCTCGACCAGACCGCACCGATCGAGGCACAGGCCAGAAACGCAGCCACCGTCTCGGGAATGTTCGGCA
Source organism: Nocardia sp. NPDC005745 (assembly GCF_040630775.1). Lineage (NCBI taxonomy): Bacteria > Bacillati > Actinomycetota > Actinomycetes > Mycobacteriales > Nocardiaceae > Nocardia > Nocardia sp. NPDC005745. Next base: position 107,977 of record NZ_JBEXYF010000020.1, on the reverse strand, counting down.
TGTAGGCCGCCACCACATCGCCGCGCCCCACCCCGGCCGCCTTCAGCGACCGGGCGACACCCGCCGTCTCCGCCCTGAGCCGCCCCCACGTCCAGGTGTCGAGCGGGCGGATCTCGGAGGCATGGTGCAGTGCGACGTCATCGTCGGCCCGGTCGCGGAAGATATGCCGGGCATAGCTCAACTCGGCGCCGGGGAACCACTCGGCACCGGGCATCGCCCGCGAGCCGAGAGGAGCGCGCGCCGGAACCGACGCCTCGACGCGAAAATAATCCCAGATCGCGGTCCAGAAGCCTTCGACGTCCCCGATCGACCAAGCCCACAGGTCCCGGTATGCCGTGAGGTCTTGCCCGGTCCTGGCTCCCGCCCAGCGGGCGAAGTGCGTGATCGTGGCCCGTTCGATGGAGGTGGCTTCCGGCTCCCAACTCGGCTCGACGGCCTCACGTACCGCAGCCTCGCTATCGATGTCCTCGAGAGTCATCGGGTGGTCTCTACTCTCTTTTGTCGTCAGAACTGCAGCCGGGACTGCAGGCGGGACGCGAGCCCAGCCGCGGCCGGGAGGCACCAGCACTCCGCAGCCGCAGCCAGGCTCGCGTGGGTTCGGATCGACTCATACGTTGGTGGGGCGCATAGCCCCGTCGATCCGGAGGGTCGCCCCGTTGATGTAAGGGTTCTCGATGATGTGCGCCACCAGCGCGGCGAACTCCGGTGCGTCTCCCAGCCGGTGCGGGTGCGGCACCTGACCGGCGACCTGGGCTCCTGCCCCGCGGAGCAACGCGGTGTCGAACGCCCCCGGCGCCACGCTGACGATCCGGATCGCCGACGGCGCGAGGGCACGCGCGGCGGGCAGGGTGAACGAAACGACCCCACCCTTGGTAGCGGAATAGGCGGGGGCAGTCCCCTCGTAGGCCGCGATGGACGCGGTCGTCACAATCACCCCGCGATCCCCGTCCACCGGGTCCAGCTGCCCCATCGACCGGACGGCGTACTGCACCACGTTGAATGTCCCGGTGAGGTTCACGTCGACTATCCGGCGGAAGGACGCCAGAGCCTCCTTCGGGTTCTCGCCGAACACCGACACCGGAGACGCGATACCGGCGGTGTGCACGACCGCCCGTAGCGGCCCCCATTCGTCGGCGACACGGAACGCCTGCTCGACGTCATCGGCATCGGTGACGTCCCCCGCCACGAACCGGATGTTCTCGGCGGCATCGGCGACCTCGTCACCCGCCGTCCCCGGGAGGTCGACAAGTACCACGCGGGCGCGCGCCGCCGCCAACCGGTTCACCGTCGCGCGCCCCAGACCCGAGGCTCCGCCGGTGACGACCACCACCTGATCGTCGATCCTCATGGCCGACTCACAGATCGGTCGCTCGCCGTGGTCAGGGTGATGCCATCGAAGGTCTCGACCTCCCACCAGTCCTCGATCAGCTGCCAGTACTCGACCTCGTTACCGAGGTACCCCTCAATGAAGAAGCTGCGGCCGAGATCTCCCTGGCCGTTGTAGAACCCCGGAGTGCAGACCGACCAGTACCCCTCGCGAAGCTTGAATGTCTCCCTGGAGAGGGCGCGCCACTGCAAAGCCGCCTCCTCCGTCGGCTCCATCCGCACGACATCCTGTTTCAGCGCGTATCCCACCAGCCGCGCAGCGTGCCGAGCCTTCTGCTCGAGCATGTACACGACATTGACGGTGAAGCCGTTCTGGCTCAATCCGATCTCGAGGTAGTTGGGGAACCCCGGCGTCAGAAAGCCATGCAGGGTCTTGTGGCCGTCCGCGAAGTACTCACGCAGGGACCTGCCTGCACGCCCGACGATGTCGTAACCGTAGCGGCTGGCCGGCGAGGTGCCCGTCTCGAAGCCGGTCGCGAAGACGATGAGGTCGACCTCGTAATGAACACCGTCGACTACGAAGCCGGTCTCGGTGACCCGCTCGAGTCCAAGCGGGGAGTTCACCAGCTCGACATTCTCGCGGTTGAAGGACGGATAGTAGTCGTCGTTGAAGCACGGCCGCTTGCACATCACCGCATACCACGGCTTCAGCCCCGCGGCGGTTTCCGGGTCCTCGATGACCTCATCGATCAGCTTGTGGGTCTCCTGTACCCGGATCATATCGGCCAGCTCGGCGACGGCGAGCTGGTCCTCCATCGACAGCGACTCCACCGGCACGTCGACCAGGTTCTGCCCGTTCGCCTGCCCGAAGATCCCGGTCCAGGCATCGCCGACGAGATTCTCGTCCTCCGGGAATCCGTTGAGGATCCGCACGAAGTTGTTCGTCCGGTCCTGCCGCCAGTTCTGGCGCAGCGAGGCCGCCCACTCCGGGTCCGTCGGCCAGTTGTGCCGACGCCCGACATTGGTCGGCGTGCGCTGCACGACGTACAGCTTCTCGGCGTCCGCGGCCAGGTGGGAAACCGCCTGGATACCGGTCGCGCCGGTACCCACGATGGCGACGCGCTTGTCTGCGAGCTTGTCGAGTCCGCCGCTCGGCCCACCGCCGGAGTACTCGTAGTCCCACCGCGAAGTGTGCATGATCTTGCCTTGGAACGCGGCGATTCCCGGCACCGCCGGGATCTGCGGCTTGTTCAGCGGACCATTAGCCCGGAGCAGGAAGCGCGATTCGATCACGTCACCGCGATTGGTGCGCACGATCCACTGGTCGTCCTTCTCGCTCCACTCGGTACTCGTAACCCTGGTCTGGAACAGAGCGACGTCGTACAGGTCGAAGTGATGCCCGATTCGCCGAGCGTGCTCCAAGATCTCCGGGCCGAACGCGTACCGCGTCGTCGGAATATAGCCCGTCTCCTCGAGCAACGGCATGTAGATGTACGACTCCACGTCGCACTGGAGGCCGGGGTAGCGGTTCCAGTACCACGTACCTCCGAAATCACCGGCCTCGTCGATGATCCGGAAGTTGTCGACGCCGTTCTTGCGCAGTTCGGCTGCCGTGAGCAGGCCGCCGAAACCTCCGCCGAGCACCACGGCGTCGAGCTGGATGCGGACCGGATCGCGCTCCAGCGGTTCGCTCCATGGATCGGAGGAGTCGATCTCGACCGTATCGAGGAGGCCTTGCCATTGGTCGGCTCCGTTCGGGCGAAGTCTCTTCGCCCGCTCCTCGGCATATTTCCGTCGGACCTCATTTGGGTCGAAGTCGACCTCGATCGGGATACCGGACACGGGAAGATTGACAATCATCGGATAACACTCCCTACTGCGGCACTGCGTGGGCATTCGTCGCGTTGTGGCACTGGACACTATTTGCGCTTCGTTCTCTCCTCCCAGCGCTCGGTTCCCTCATGTTGTGGCGCCCTACAACGCTGATGGAACGGTCGGCGAGAGTCGCAGGCCGAGTCGGGTGCCCAACGCGCACCGGAGGAGAACGGCCACGATGACGACGGGGAACGCGACGCCGAGTAGCTGACGCTGACCGATTGCGCGAGCCGTACCGAGGTGGCGATGAGCGATTCGACGCTCCGGCCGGTCACAAGGAAAGCGTTGAGGAGACCTACAAGAAGAGACAGCGGGGGCCTTCCGGCACCGCTACGAGCTGTCGGCGGCGATCGAGCTGATCGGGTCGGTGCCGATGACGCCGGTGGCGACATCGGCTCCGCTGTCCAACCCGAGGGGGTCGCGGTGGGCCGACGCCCGCTCCGGCCGCCTGGCCGAGCTGACTGGTCCAGGACAACCTTGACGTCCACCAGCTCCCCGTCAGCCGCAACCAGCGCCGAGGTCAGCTTCCCCAGCTGTTCCAGTGCAGTACGTCCCGGACGGGTCCGCGTCGAGCGGGCTTGAAGTCGGTCCCTTTCGTATAGGCGACCGGGAACAGCCCTACCTGAGTGTTGTCGGCGGGGAGGCCGAGAAGCTCCGTCATGTCTTTCTCGCACCACAGGTGCGCGGTCGTCCACACGCTCCCCAGCCCGCGGGCCCGCAGCGCGAGCATGAAATTCCATGCTGCCGGCATGACTGAACCCCAGGCCGACGCCGCCTCGAACAACCTCAAATTCTCGAATCGCGTCTTCAGAAGTGGGACCACGAGAACCGGCACTTCCTGAAGGTGGTCAGCCAGGTACATAGCGGATTCCCATACCCGCTGGGTCCCCTCGACGTCCGTGATCTCCATGCCCATCCGATCGAGAGGCCCCTGCCTGTCCTCCGCGGCTGCTGCCTCTGCGGCTGCTGCTTCTGCGGCTGCTGCCTCCTCCTTCACGAAGACGTTCACACCTGCGCGGTAGATGTCGGCCATCTGGGCACGCACGGCGGGATCGTCTACGGCAACCCAGCCCCACGCCTGGGTGTTTTCTCCACTCGGGGCTTGGAAGCCGATCTCGAGACACTTCTCGATCACGGACCTGTCCACCGGACGGTTGAGATCGAGCCGCCGACGGACGGCGCGCGTCGTGGTGAGCAGCTCATCCGGCGAGAGGTCGAGAATCTCGGTCATTTTGGACTCCTTTGTCTTTTTTGCTGGGACTGTGTGTGATGTGCGACCCGAGGCAGAAATGGGGCTGCTGCGGGTCTCTTCGCGGATGCCGTCAGGCGGTGACGAAGGCGTTGAGGCCGTCCTGCGCCTCGTGGGCGCGGTTGCGGTAGTTGGCGAACCCGCCGCTATAAGCCAGACCCTGGCGGGGTTTGCCCGGGATGTTGGAGCCGAGCCACCAGCTGTCGGTCTTCCAGATCAGAGTCGCCGCGTAGAGCGAGGTGACGTGCTCGGACCACTCCGTCTCGGCATCCGCCCGAGGCTCGATCCGAGTCAGGCCCTTGTCGGCCAGTGACTCGATCAGATCCGCCACATAGTTGCTCTGGAAGTCGGCCAGCGTCGGCGGCGAGAAGTGGAACGCGGGTGACTGAGGTCCGAGTAACATGAACAGGTTCGGAAACTTCGACGTCATGATTCCCAGCACAGTCCGAGCGCCACCCGCCCAGTGATCGCGGAGTAGCACGCCGTCCCGGCCGCGGATGTCGATCCGCAGTGCCGCACCGGTGCCGCCGTCGAACCCGGTGGCGAAGACGAGTACGTCGACCTCGCGCACCGCGCCGCTCGCCAGCCGAACACCCTCGGCGACGATCTCGGCGATGGGGTCTTCGCGGACGTCGACGAGTTCCACGTCCGGCCGGTTGAACGCCGCGTAATAGCCGCTTTCACCCGGGGGGCGCCGCGATAGCGGCGGATGTGTCGGAACCAGCTTCTCTGCGATCGCCTGGTCCTCGACGATCTCGCGGATCTTGCCCTCCAGGAACGTCCGGAGTTCCTGGTTGGCCTCTTCGCTGCGGACCAGGTCGACGAAGCTGCGGCCCATGTGCACGCCGCCCGCCTGCCACCGCCATTCGAAGTCCGAGATCCGCTCGGCGTGGCCGAGATCCATCGCGTTGCGCATCTCCGACCGGGAGATCCGGCCGTCCATCAGCACCATTCCCGGCCCGCGGACCTCCTGTTCGAGGGCCCGGATCTCGGCATAGTTCTCTTTGACGAACCGCTCGTAGTCGGGATCCATCGGCTTGTTACGCAGTGGAAAGCACCAGTTCGCGGTGCGCTGGAAGACGAAGAGGTGCGCTGCGTTGCCCGCACACTCCTGAATGACCTGTACACCGCTCGCTCCGGTCCCGACGACACCGACCCGGCGGCCCTCGATCACCGGACCGGGCTCCGGCCACCTGCCGGTATGTACTAGTTCGCCGCGGAAGTTGTCGAGGCCCGGGATGACGGGGAAGGTGGGAACCGACAGAAAGCCGGTCGCCAGCACGACGTTCGGCGACTCGTAGATCTCCTCATCGTCACCGCCGACAGCGGCCACGGAACGCCAGATCCCGGTCGACTCGTCGAACTCCATGGAGGTGACACGGCGTCCGAAGCGGATGTCGGGTCGCAGTTCCAGGCGGTCTGCTACCCAGTTGAGATAGCGCTCCACCTCCGGCTGACTCGCATACTTTTCCGACCAGCTCCAGTCCTGCTGGAGGTCGTCGCGAAACGAGTAGGAATACTCCAACGATTCCACGTCGACCCGGGCGCCGGGGTAGCGGTTCCAATACCAGGTACCGCCGACCCCGTCGCCTGCCTCGAGCAGGATGCTCGAATGTCCACGCTCACGCATGGTGTCCAGTGCACGGAGCCCGCCGAAGCCGGCACCGACGATGAGCACATCGACCCTGGTAGGTGTCTCGTTGATGGGCATGCTTTCTCCTGTTTCGGCTTACTCGCTGTCGAGTTCGGGGCGACATTGTCAGGGCCGTGTGGGCGGGGGTGGCAACGAACCGACTTAGGTCGACTCGAGGTATCCGATGACGACAGCGCGCTGCGCTGCCATGTCCTCCAGCTCCGCGGCCGGTTAGCCGAGAAAGCTAGCGAGCGCGGACGGCCCGAGTCCGGCTCGTTCGACGCCGCTTGTGAGGATCTCCATCGGGGTCCGCGCTACGGCGCTGGCGGCTCCGCGAGCGGAATCCGTCCGCCGCGAAGGTTGTCGATCGCGCCCGCTGTAAAGCGGATCGAGACCAGGCGGCGGGGTCGAGGCGGTTGGGCTCGCAGACACCCCGATCTGAGGGTGTCCGCCCTGTCGGCCGCCCGTTGTGGGGGGACACAATGGGACCGTGAACGCCGCAGTGGTGATACCGCATGTCCATCCGCGGTCCGGCGACACATCGCGGCTCCGGCGGTCGGCTCTGCTCGCTCCTGCGCGGAGGTGGGTGGTGGGTGTAGACCCTGGTGAGGAAGGCACCGGGCCGGCTCCGACGATCCGGTGGTGGGCCGGGCCGATCAGGCCCACCACCGATCCGACCGCGCCGCCCGTGGTCCGGGGTGCGTCGGCCGACGGGTAACGGGCGGGTGATTCACCGTCCCACGACAGGTGCGGATCGCACCACGTTCTTGGCTGTCGGGACGATCGGCAGCTGCTGATCGAGCGGACGTCCGCCGAACTCGGGGGTCTGGACCGTCGCTGCTCCACTGCTCAGGATGAGCCACTGGGCGTGGTTGAGTTCATGGAGCGTGAACGCCGCCTGCAGCGCCTGTGGGAAGCCCTGGGCATCCTGGGCCTGGTTGACCTGGTTCTTGATCATTGCTGAGGTGAACGCGGGCAGCTCGGCGATCCGCCGAGCATAGGCCAGGGTGGACTCGGCCAGGTCCGAAGAGGCGAAGACTCGACTGACCATGCCGATCCGGAAAGCCTCGTCCGAGGTGAGGGCGTCGCCGGTGAGCAGAAGGTCCTTGGTCCGGCGGAACCCCAGTTCCCAGGGGTGGGCGAAGTACTCCACTCCACACATGCCGAGCCGGGTGCCGACGACGTCGGCGAAGGTGGCCGTCTCGTCTGCGACGATGAGGTCGCAGGACCACATCAACATCAGCCCAGCCGCATAGACGGGGCCCTGAACCGAGGCGATGGTGATCTTCTGAAGGTCCCGCCAGCGTTTCGTCCGCGTCAGATAGAACTCGTGCTCCTGCCCCCACATGCGCTCGATACCCGCCTTGGTACCGCCCCAGCTGCGGTAGGTCGGGTGCTGTCCGGGCCCCGGATCCTTCTCGAGTCGCTGTTGGGCGGAACCGAGGTCATGTCCGGCGGAGAACGAGGTGCCCGCACCGCGCAGCACGATCACCCGGACGTCGTCGTCGGCCGCGGCCTTCTCGAAGGCATGATCGAGCTCGACCAGTAGGCCGCGACTCTGGGCGTTGCGCTGGCGGGGCCGGTTGAGCGTGATGACGGCGATGACGCCGCCGTCGATCGTCTCGTATTCGATCCATTGATACGTCGAAGTCATGGTTGGCTGCTCTGCGGTCAGGCCGGCTCGGACGCCTTCCGGCTGATCTCCAGCCGGGCGGGCGAGATTGTCAGCGGACGCTGATAACTGATGTCCTGACGGTCTCGGCGGCTCAGCTCGCGGGCGCGAGCCATAGCCTGCTCTCGTGGTGGGAAATGGCCGAGTGCGGCCGGATCGGGCTGCTCGAACGCGTCCGCGGCCAGTGGCAGCTGCCAGTCAGTCAACAGGACCCGCTTGAGAACCGACCACCGGCCATCCTCCCGGACGAGCTGGTCGATGTAACGCCCACCCACCATGCTGAACGGCTTTCCCTGTTTGGTCATACTGCTGGTGATGAAGTACGTCTCGGCGTGGGCGGTGTCCCCGTCGATTTCCACCGTGTGGTTGCCCATGAAGTGCTGCGTGCTGTGCCGCTGTTCGCGGAGCACCGGCTCCATCCAGTCGTAGAAGTCCGCACGTCCGCCGACGAACACACCGTGGTCGTCGAGCGCGTCCCGATGGTAGGTCGTCTCGTACAGGTCACGGTCCAGCCGGTCCACCGACCGGGCGAAAGCGATGATGACGTCGTGGATCTCCTGGCGGTCGATCAGCCGCTGGACCTGTTCCTTCAGCGCGTTGTCGGACATGAGGTCTCCTTCTTCTCCTGCGGGCGGGCCATCACCGAGGCTAAGAGAGCCGGGGGCAGACGATGGCCGCGTTTTCCGGGCAGTGTTGTGAGGATTCACAGCCATCGGTCACCCCATGCAGCAGGCCGCCCCGGACGGTATGTGGCGAGCGAGGACGGGGCGGGCGGTTCCCCACCGATTCCGCGCCCGATGACACGATGTGTGTTCGCGACGTCTCGGCCTGCCATCGAGTTCGCAGGCGGACGGGTCGACGGAACGGCGCCGGTACTGGTCGAACCCGACGGGACCTTCCGTGCTGCGAAGTGTGTTCTCAGTCGCTAGTCCAGCGAGTCGATGTAACGGATCTCTTCGAACAGGGGATTTGGGGCGTCGTAGGTCTTATCCCCTGCTCGATCACCCTCGCCCCACTGTTTGTCATTTCCGACAGGACGCCGGATCGTCGGCTCTCAGCCCGGAACCGTGGGCCATATAGTGGAGGCGACTGGTAGATCGGTAGGTAATTGGTGAGGGGAGGACCATGGCTCAGCCTGCGATGCGCCGGCCGCCGGGCCGTGCAAAGGTCTCGGCCGACGAGATGGCCGATTTGATCGACTCGGTACTCACGGAGTATGAACCGACGCTCGACAGCGAGGCGCTGCTGTTATCCACGAACCTCAAGAGGACCTTGACGCTCTTGGGACACCGGGAGTTCGAGGCGGTCCACAAGCAGGTCGGCTATCCTGCCGCCGGCTTCCGCGTCCTGGCAATGCTGTGGATCTTCGGTGAGTTGTCGACTCGAGATATCTGCAAGCTCTCGGGGGTGTCGCGGCAAGCGTTGGCCGGTGTGCTGAGCACCATGGAGAAGGGCGGCCTGGTAGAGAGGGACCGGGCTACCGGGGCGGACCGCAGGCAGTACACGGTGCGCATCACGCCCCAAGGTATGGACGTGATCGGGCCAGGCCTGCGGATCCAGAACGAGGTGCACAGCCGATTCTTCGGCGTCCTTGAGCCCGAGGAGCAACGGCAACTATCGGCATTGTTGGGCAAGCTCGTCGCTGGCCAGACGCACTTTGTCGCCGGTTTCTAGCGGCGGCCGGGGGCGCCACCCGTAGCACTGTCTGTCGACCAGCGCCACAGATGGCGGCGGATCGTGCTCGGCCGGACGGTCGCCGGACCCGGTGACTCGACCAGCCCTACGGACGTCAGGGCTGGTGTCGTCGTGGAGTTGGCTGAAGCCATGGCTCCGGCGCTCCTCCGGCCTGCCGCTGCGCGCAGGACGGAAGTCAGCTGCGGCCCAGGCCTCGGTAGACCTCGGTCAGCAGCTTGGCTGTGCGCTCGTCACCGACCGTTCCCTGCCCCAGCCGGTTCATTGTGTACGCGAAGGTCATGCGGGCGTCGGGGTCATTGACGACGAGCGAACCGCCCCAGCCTCCCCAGAAGATCGAGCGAGGACCCGCGGTGAACGGCATGCCCTCCGTGGAGACGGCGTATCCCAGCCCGAACTTGACAGGGATGCCGAGCACCTGGTCGATTCCGGAGGACTGCTCACGCCATGCCTGCCTGCAGCCTTGCTCGGACAGCAGACGGACGCCGTCGATCTCGCCGCCATGAGACATAACGGCCTGGACCCGGGCGACCGAACGGGCGTTGCCGTGCCCGTTGGCTCCTGGGACCTCGGCGTGCAGCCATCCATCGTGGGTCATCCACTCGGCGTCCGGCGCGGGATTGGCTACGGTCCGAAACATGATCGACTTCGGGTCGAGTTCGACGTCCATCGGATCCGGGGGCACCAGCCTGGCGACACGGCTGTCATCGGACGGATCGATCCCGATCTGGAAGTCCGCATTCAATGGTTCTGCGATCCGGGTGGCGAAGAACCGTCCGACTGTGGTCCCGGTGATCCTACGGATCACCTCGCCGACGAGGTATCCGAAAGTGATGCCGTGATATCCGGATGAGGTACCGGGCTCCCACCATGGCTCTTGCGCGGCGAGTCGCGAACAGGCGAGGTCCCAGTCGTAGAGGTCCTCCTCGCGCATCGGCAAATCCCAGCCGGAGAGCCCCGAGGTGTGGCTGAGAAGGTGCCGTACAGCGATCCTGTCCTTCCCCGCGGCACCGAACTCGGGCCAGTAGCGTGCCACCGGCGCGTCGAGATCGAGCTCGCCCTCGTCGGCCAGGACGAGCGCGCACAACGCCGTCATCGTCTTGGTCGTCGACATCGTCGACACAATGGTGTCGGCGGTCCACGGGGTTCCAGCATCTCGGTCGGCGAGCCCGCCCCAAAGATCGACGACCGGCTGCCCGTCGACGATCACCGCCACCGAGGCACCGACTTCCACCCCAGTCCGCAGGGACTCGTCCAGCACCTCCCTCACACCTTCGAATGGCTCCTGACACTTCCCGTCGATGCGGCTCATGGCTCCTCGTCTCCTCGTCCCGGCGACCATCGGTGGCGCGCCACAGGCTGGACGGTAAGACACTGCGGCCAGAAGGGACACGCCCAGCCACGGATGGTTGTCCTCAGCTACAACCGCCCACGGTGGCCTCGTCGCCCGCGCCTCGGGGGCGGGACGTTTACATGAGGCCTTCGCCGCTCGTACTGGCGTGGCAGGTCGATGCGCCGACGTCCGGGCCAACGCCGGGACCCGCCGATCGTTCTACTCAGCCACGCACGCCCCTGTTGTCACGCTCCTGGTCCTCCGGATAGACGACATCAGACTCGGGCGTGTGTGTCGCACGTCGGTGCGTCAGCATCCGCCGCGTGCTTTGTGGTCGAGAACAACGGACCGCTCAGCAGCATCGAGCTGCGGGGCCCTCGACCATATGGTGGCGTGACGCATCCCACCGGCCGTGCCCGGTCCCGGGCACGGGGTGCATTTGTCAGGCGCAACGGAGGAGGCCACCGATGACGGACATCGACTACGCGACTCGGATCGAGATCGAGGCATTGGTCGACGGCTCCATCCGCGCGGTGGACAGGCGCCGGGATGAGAATCATCTACTGCAGCTCCGGAGCAGCGGCGGCGCGCACGACATCGGGATGGAACCGAACCTCTTCACCGAGTTGGCCGGCCTGAAGGCATTCCTCGAGTCGATCAACGACGCATCCGTGTTCACTGCACACCGGAGCATCGACCACCGGATGCGCGTCGCGGACAAGCAGAGCATCGCCGGTGAGGAGCTGGCACACGCGATCTGCGTCGCCCACGACAACCGGGGGTTCGCACGGTCGACGACCGTCGACCATGCGAAGAGAACAGCCGGGGCTCCAGCACCGGCTGCGCGACGAGGCAGCCGTAGCAGTCCCCGGTCTGTTCATGCCATGGACCCCAACGCCCCGCACATCCTGCTGGCAGGACACGCTCGGGTGTCAACGACTGCCTGGAGGTCGGCGTGAACATTGCGGATCGAGAAGGAACGGGCCAGCCGCAGTGCGGCGTCTCGGCGTCAGCGATGCGCCGCGCCCTGCGTCGGGCCGGGCACGGGGCGACGCTGGACGTGACCGAGGCGTCGATCCTGATGGCCGCGCGCGGGGAGCAACTGGAGGAGCTGTTCGAGGCCGCGTCGACCGTGCGGGACGCGGGCCTGGTCGTCGCCGACCGTCCCGGTATCGTCACGTACTCGCGGAAAGTCTTCATCCCGCTGACGCGGCTGTGCCGGGACCGCTGCCATTACTGCGTCTTCGCGACCGTGCCGCACCGGGTGCCGGCGGCGTTTTTGGAGCGCGACGAAGTGCTGGAGATCGCGCGGGCCGGCGCCCTGCAGGGCTGTAAGGAAGCGCTGTTCACGCTTGGGGACCGGCCTGAGGACCGGTGGCCGGCGGCGCGGGAGTGGCTCGAGGAGCGCGGCTACGACTCGACACTGGACTACGTCCGCGCGTGCGCGATCGCGGTGCTGGAGGAGACCGGCCTCTTGCCGCACCTCAATCCCGGCGTGCTGTCGTGGGAGGAGTTCATGCGGCTCAAGCCTGTCGCCCCGTCGATGGGGATGATGCTGGAGACGACCGCGACGCGACTGTGGTCGCAGAAGGGCGGCCCGCACTACGGCAGCCCGGACAAGGAGCCGGCGGTCCGGCTGCGGGCGTTGACCGACGCTGGGCGGGTGGGGGTGCCGTTCACGACCGGGATCCTGATCGGCATCGGGGAGACCCGGACCGAGCGGGCGGAGTCGATCTTCGCGATCCGCTCGGCGGCACGAGCCCACGGGCACGTGCAGGAGGTGATCGTGCAGAACTTCAGGGCAAAGCCGGACACCGCGATGGCCGAGGACCCTGACGCCGACCTCCAGGACCTCGCGGCGTCGATTGCGGTGACCCGGCTGGTGCTGGGCCCGAAGATGCGCGTGCAGGCTCCGCCGAACCTGGTGGGGAGTGAGTTCGCGCTGATGCTGCGGGCGGGGATCGATGACTGGGGTGGTGTCTCGCCGGTTACGCCGGACCATGTGAACCCCGAGCGGCCATGGCCGGTGATCGAGGAACTCGCGGCGCGTTCCGCGGAGTCGGGGTTCACGCTGCGAGAGCGGTTGACGGCCTACCCGAAGTACGTGCTGGCGGGCTCGCCGTGGATCGACACACGGCTGCACGCGCACGTCGCGGCGCTGGCCGACCCACAGACCGGGCTGGCGGACGAGCTGGCCGTCGCCGAGGGGCGGCCGTGGCAGGAGCCCGACGGCGGGTCCGAGTCCACCGGTCGCACCGACCTGCACACCAGTATCGACAAGGCGGGGCGCACGCAGGACCGGCGCGGGGACTTCGCCTCCGTCTACGGCGACTGGGACGAGCTGCGGGGCGAGCTCGCCGCCCAGAGATTCCGGGCAGCGCAGCGGTCCGGGGGGCCCGAGCGGCTGACCAGCGATGCCCGGACGGGACTGGACCTGGCCGCCTCGGACCCGGCGGCGCTGCTGGCCCCGTCGAACGAGACGGCGGCGATGGCGGTGCTGACCGCGCAGGGCCCGGCACTGCAGGAGCTCGTCCGCCTCGCCGACGACCTTCGACGGCAAGTCGTGGGCGACGAGGTCACCTACGTGATCAACCGGAATATCAACTTCTCCAATGTCTGCTACGTCGGCTGCCGGTTCTGCGCCTTCGCCCAGCGCGAGCGCGACGCCGACGCCTACCGGCTCTCGCTGCCCGAGATAGCCTCGCGCGCGGTGGAGGCAGCTCGGGACGGGGCAACCGAGATCTGCGTGCAAGGCGGGATCGACCCGCAACTACCGGTGACCTTCTACGCCGACCTGGTCCGCGCGGTGCGCGAGGCCGTGCCGGAGATGCATGTGCACGCCTTCTCGCCGATGGAGATCGTTTCAGCGGCGGCGAAGGCGGGGGCGTCGATCCGCGACTGGCTCACCGAACTCAAGGCCGCCGGGCTGGGGTCGATCCCTGGTACTGCCGCCGAAATCCTCGACGACGAAGTCCGCTGGGTCCTGACCAAGGGCAAACTCCCCACGGCGCAATGGATCGAGGTCGTGTCCACCGCGCACGAGCTGGGGATCCCGTCGTCGTCGACGATGATGTACGGCCACATCGACGAGCCACGGCACTGGCTCGGGCACCTGCGCACCCTCGCCGCGATCCAGGACAGGTCGCTCGAGGCGGGTGCAGCGTCCTTCACCGAGTTCGTGCCGCTGCCTTTCGTGCACCACAACGCACCGATCTACCTGGCCGGGATCGCCCGGCCCGGACCGACCGAGCGGGACAACCGCGCGGTGCACGCCTTCGCACGGCTCGCCCTGCACGGCCGGATCGACCACATCCAATGCTCGTGGGTCAAGCTCGGCGACAACCTCGCCGCCGATATCCTCCGCGGCGGCGCAGACGACATGGGCGGCACCCTCATGGAAGAGACGATCTCCCGCATGGCCGGTTCGGAGAACGGCTCGCAGCGATCGGTGGAGGAGCTGACCGCGATCGCCGCGGCGGCCGGGCGTTCGGTGCGGCAGCGCAGCACCACCTACGGTCAGCCCCACATGGCGCAACAAGCGAGCGAAGCGCATGCCGAGCACTAGGCAGAAGGTCGCCCCCGCCCTGCTTCTACTACCCATGAAGGCGCCGAGCCGAGCAAAGACCCGCCTCCGTGCAAGTCTGCACACCGACATTCCCCACGAGCGTGTCGTACATGCCCTGTTCTGCGACACGCTCAGCGCCGCACTGAGCTGCCCTGATGTCGCGAACGTACTCGTACTGACCACCGACCGGCGGATCAGCCAGGAAGCCCGCGCTCTCGGCGCCCAGGTGTGGACCGAGGAAGATCCGCGCGCCGAGCTCAACCACACATTGCAGAGCGCGGCTTCAACCGCGTACCAGCAAGGCCTACGCATCGGTGTCCTCCCGGGCGACCTACCAGCGCTCCGGCCGCACGAGCTGGGACAGGCACTGGCTGCCGCAGGCACCCAGCGAGCCTTCTGCGCTGACCGGCACAGCACGGGCACCACACTGCTGCTAGCCGGCGAAGCACCATTGGCTCCCCAGTTCGGACCGGGCTCAGCGCAAGCACACAGGCAATCCGGCGCCAAACAACTCCTCGGGGAGTGGAAGTCTCTGCGCACCGACGTCGACACCGCGACCGATCTACTTGCGGCGGCAACCCTCGGTCTCGGACAGCGGACTACGGCCCTACTCCGGAGCAGCCTCCCACCAGCTGCTCAGGTCCCAGATGGCGGAACCGGTGTCAGCGCAGTGCGGCGGTGACGGCGGTGTACATGGTGGTCTTGATGGCGCCGAGGGTGGCGGGATTCTTCCCGATGACCGCGGCGATCCGATCGAGCGCGCTGTCCAGCAGCTCGGATTCGGTGGCGGTGGCATCGACGATCCCGGCGGTCTGCGCTTCGGCGCCGCCGAACCGGTGGCCGGTGGTCATGGCGGTGGCGGCGGCCTGCGCGCTGAGTTTGGCTTGGATGAGGGCGGCCATGCCGGGGGTGAAGGGGATGTCGATGTCGACCTCGGGGAAACAGTAGTAGCCGCGGTCGGCGCGCATGAGTCGGTTGTCGTGGGCGAGGGCGAGCATGGCGCCGGCGCCGAAGGCGTGGCCGTTGATCGCGGCGAGAGTGGGCAGCGGGAAGGTGAGTACGCGGGCGAACAGTTCCTGGACGCGGGCGACATACCACTCGGTGCGCTCGCTGTTGGCCAGTAGCCAGTCCAGGTCCAGGCCGTTGGAGTAGAACTTGCCGGTGCCGATGGTCACCAGGGCTTGTGCGTTGCTTCCGGCCGCGTCGAGGTGGACGTCGATGGTGTCGAGCCAGGCGGGGGTGAAGCGGTTCTCGTCGTCGCCAAGGGTGAGCACGGCGATCTTGTCGTGGTAGTCGAGGGTGGCGGTCATGCGAGGGTCCCCCCGGAAACACCGTGAGCAATGGGGTGAGTGCGTTCGGCGGACCCCGCAGGGGTGAATCTCTGCGCGAGTTCGCGTCGGGCTCGGCCGTATTGCTCGGCGAGGTGGCCGACGAGTTCGGCGGTGCTGTGGCCGGCAGTGATCGCGCCGATGCCTTGTCCGGCTCCCCAGATGTCGCGCCAGGCTTTGGCGTCGAAGTCGGTGGAGCCGAAGTTCATGGCGGAGGGGTCGGATTGGGGCAGGTTGTCGGGGTCGAGTCCGGCTGCGACGATGCTGCCGCGGAGGTAGTTCCCGTGTACGCCGGTGAACAGGTTGCTGTAGACGATGTCGGCGGCGGAGGAGTCGGCGATCATCTGCTTGTAGCCGGGCACGGCGTTGGCTTCCTCGGTCGACAGGAACGCCGATCCGATATAGGCGAAGTCGGCGCCGGCAGCCAGGGCTGCCAGGATCGAGTTGCCGTGGGCTATGGCGCCGGACAGGGCCAGGGGGCCGTCGAACCATTCGCGGATCTCGCGGACCAGTGCGAACGGTGATTGGGTTCCGGCGTGTCCGCCGGCGCCGGCGGCGACGGCGATGATGCCGTCGGCGCCCTTGTCGATCGCTTTGCGCGCGAAGTGATTGTTGGTGACGTCGTGCAGCACGATCCCGCCGTAGGAGTGGACGGCGTCGTTGATTTCGGGCCGTGCGCCGAGTGAGGTGATCACGATCGGCACGCGGTGTTCGGCGATGACGGCCATGTCGTGGTCGAGGCGGTCGTTGGAGCGGTGCACGATCTGGTTGACGGCGAAGGGTGCGACCACCGCGCCGGGGTTGTCTCGGGCGAAGGCGTGGTTGCGTTCGGCGATTTCGCGCAGCCATTCGTCGAGCATGCTTGCCGGGCGGGCGTTCAAAGCCGGGAACGAGCCGATGATCCCGGCTTGGCATTGGGCAATCACCAGGTCGACGCCGGAGGCGATGAACAGCGGTGATCCGATGACCGGGAGGGTGAGCGGACCGGCAAGCGCGGGAGGCAGCGCCACGGGAACTCCTTTGACGGTGGCGGTTACGTGTGATCGAAGGCGAGGTTATGACTCCCGCCGATGTTATGCAACGAGTTGCATAATGCGAGAAGGGGCGAGCGCCCGGCCTGGAATGGCTGCGGGCAGAAACTGTCGAGGTGGAAGAGGTTTTGACATCGACACAGAGTTAACGTTTGTAATCTAAAACACACTTGTGCACAATGGGGTTATGGGAACCGAGCTGTCGAGGGGCTCCTGGTCCGGCGATCGTCGAGTGCGGCGGACGCGGTCGGCGTTGGTCGCCGCGGCTGTCGAGCTCGTGAGCGAGCGGGGATCGACCGAGGTCTCGGTGGCCGAGTTGGCCGACGCCGCGGATGTGAGCCGCCGGGTGCTGTATCAACATTTCGGCGATCGAGAGACGTTGTTCGCCGAGGCGGCGGCGGAGTTGCTGCGGCAACAGTTGCTGCCGCGGTTGCGGCATGACGACAGAATCGAGATCGGCGCCACGACCGGGGCGATAGCCGAGCACTTCGCCGAGCATTGGCGGTTCTACCGCGCCGTGCTGGCTGGGTCCTGCGCCTATGCCGTCGGGCGGACGCTGGCGGCCGTCTTTCATCCTTACAGCGCTGCCGCCGCTCATCGGATGTTCGGCCCGCTGGATGACCGGACCGCCGCCGAAGTGGCGAACTTCTTCACCGGCGCGACGGCGGCCGCGCTTACCGAGTGGCTGACCGAAGCGCCGACTCCCTTGGATCCGGACGAGTTCACCCAGCGTCTGGCCCGCATTCAATCGGTCCTCGAAGGAGTGCCCCGCCGGTCCTGACCGCTTTGGGTTGAGGAGTGCCGCACTCGCAGCCGGCGATCCGACCTGCTTGCTCGCGATCGGACCTCCATTCGGCTGAGCTTCGTTAAGTAACACTTGTAATTTTAAGAACGTATGTGCAATATGTTCAGGTGGGCGTTGCTGCTCACGGTGCGTCCGGCACCGGTGTCGGACGCACGCACTACAGACGCCGCGGGCAGAGTGGACGTGCCGACCAAGCCGATCTCGGACTGCCCGGGGCATTCGATCCATGCCGCCACCGCGACTGCGCGGCAGGTCTCGCGCATACAGGTCTCGCGCATACGAAGGACTTCGATGAGAACACCTCCGCTGTCAAGCTTTCTCGCCCAACGGATGCTGAAGCTGTCGCCGCCGCCGACCCGGGATGTGCGGATCGAGCGCGGGCTGCGGGTTCCGATGCGCGACGGCACGGTCCTGCTCGCAGATCGCTACGCACCGCGCGACGGCGGTGACGGCTTGCCCACCGCGTTGATGCGCGGACCGTACGGCCGGGGCGGGGCGATCGCGTTGCAGATGGCACGGCCACTGGCCGAACGGGGTTATCAAGTGCTGTATCAGAGCAGCCGGGGCACGGCCGGTTCGGGCGGTGAGTTCGATCCCCTGCGCGACGAGCGGCGCGACGGCTTGGACACCATCGCTGGATCTGCAAGCAGCCCTGGTTCGGGGATTCCTTGGTGCTCTATGGCATGAGTTACCTCGGCTACACACAGTGGGCGGTAGCGGATCAGGTACCAGCGCAGGTCAAAGCCATTATCCCGGCGGTGACCAATTCCGCGATCGCCCTGAACTGGATGCGCGAGGATGGCTTCGCGCTGGAGTCGGCGCTGGGATGGGGTGTACTGACCGATCTGCAGCGCCGACCCCAGGCGACGATCCGTTTCCTGCTCGGTAGCCGCCGCCGTCATCGCGCCGAGTGGACGCTGCCGCTCTCCGAGGCTGACCGTGTCGCATTGGGTCATCGAGTCAAGACGATTCAGGACTTCCTGGTGCACAACGGCTCCGACCCGTACTGGGCCGAGGCGGACATCAGCGACAAGGTCAAGGACGTCGAGGTCCCGGCGAGCCTGGTGGCCGGCTGGTTCGACGTCTTCCTCGTCAATCAACTGCGCGACTACATCGCGTTGCAGCAGGCCGGCCGTCCGGCCAGGCTGACCGTGGGGCCGTGGTCGCACAATTCCCCCGAGGTCGTCTCCACTGCAGTGCAGGAGGTCCTCAGGTTCGGTATGGCGCACGCGCACGGGATCGAGCCGGAGCACCGCGAGCCGGTGCGAGTGTTCGTGATGGGTGCCGAGCGGTGGCGTGACCTGCCCGCCTGGCCGCCCGCGGGATACGCGCCGGACCGGTTCCACCTGCACCCGGGCGGCAAGCTCGCGCAGGAGCAGCCCGAGCTGGCGACGAGCCCGGACGAATACCGCTACGGCCCCGCCGATCCGACGCCGATCCTCGGCGGCTCGCGCCTGCTGCCCGGTACGACGGCTGGTCGGGTCGACAACGCCGCGGTGGAGGCGCGCCAGGATGTGCTGACCTACACCAGCGATCCGCTCACCGAGGAACTCGAGATCATAGGTGACGTCGCCGCCGAGATTTGGTTCCGATCCAGCGCATCCCATGCGGATGTGTTCGTGCGGCTGTGCGTCGTCGACCCCGCCGGGCGCTCCATCAATATCTGCGACGGCCTGACCGGCGTGGCCGACGCCGACGAACTTCGCTGTGTGACTGTGTCGTTGAGTCCCACCGCGTACCTGTTCAAGCGCGGCCACCGGATCCGCATCCAGGTGTCGAGCGGGGCGTTCCCGCTTCACAACCGCAATCTGGGCTTCGGTGATCCCCGCCGTGCAGCCACACGGATGCGGGTCGCCGATCAGCAGGTGCACCACGGCCCCGAGCATGCCTCGGCGATCATCCTGCCGGTCCGGAGAGGTTGAGAGCGCGGACACGAACGGGCAGAGAACCTCGTCGAGGAGCACGATGCAGAACGAGTCGCTGTCGCTGGCGACTCACTGCGCTACGCTTCAACCTTTTCGGCGATTCCACGGCGTCCACCTGGACCGGCGGCCGATCGCGGAGCAAGACCTACAGGGAGGTCGGCGCCGAGTCCGCACGGCTTGCCAACCTGTTGCACAGCCTGGGTATCGGGGGGCGAACCGCGTCGACACGTTCCTGTGAAGGTGGGACGAACGCCTGTCGTGGCGGTCGTACTCGCCGAGGGCGCGCACGCCGATCCGGCCGAGCTTCGGAAGTTCCGTGTCCGGGATTCCGAATACCAGCGCGGGCGGATTCGACAACAAGCGGCAGTGCAGCCGCTGCACCAACGGCTCGCTCGCGGCGGACCCTGCCCTGAACCCTGCACCGCGGGCATGCGGCCGGCCCTCGAAAGCTCTGTGGCCGAGATGGTTCGGGCCAGGCGAAACGGTGCCGGTGACCATCGCCGGGCGATGGTCACCGGCACCGGACGGGTCATCGGGCGAGGAACGCCTCGGCGATGAGATTCGCGCTGTACTCGCGTCCCGTGAGGGTGGGGTGATAGGCCACGCCCTCGTCGCCCGGGCCGAGCCCGGTGGCGGTGACGTAACGCTCCCCATCGGGTGCGCAGACACTGTTGGCGCCGTCCTGCCACCGGTTGAGCATGATGAATCCAGCCCGTGCGGCGGCCGCGGCGACCTCGTCGTTGAGCCGGCGCTGCAAACGGTTGCCGAAGTCTACGATGTCCTGGGTCAGGATCGACTCGATGAAGCAACCGGCGATGGTGTCGGGCAGGATGCGGTGGTAACCCAGTACGACGACCGTGGCATTGGGTGCCTTCGTCCGGATGAGGGCATAGGTGGCGTCGAGACTGGCGGAGAGACGGTCGAGCTTGGCCTCAGCGGCCCGCCGATCAAGGCGGTGCCTGCGTATCCGAGAACCGGAATCTTCATGGTGTAACTCCTGACGACGTCGTCGGTCGAAAAGCCGCGGCGATCCGGCCCACCGGGGTCGCGGCCTCAGCCAGGCTGACCCCTGAACTGCGGGTCCGCAGCGGCGAAAAGGGCGCTGCCCTCTTCAGATCATGCACATCTGTGACTCACGGAACAAGTGTTACCTTACATTTGCCGAAAGCCCGCTCGATACATCCATCCCTGACCGCATCGACAGAGCCCGCTCGCGCAGTAAACACCCGGCCGCTGATCGCACTGCTCGCGTGTGCGGGGTTTCGTGGTGGTGCTCAACGAGATGATCATGGGTGTAGCGGCTCGGGCCGCGCCCGCTCGTCATCCCCGGCATGATCATCTGCGCCAGTGCGCTGGCGGTCATGACCTCCATGGACGCGCGCACCGGTGCCGGGCGGGCGCTGACAGCGCACCTGCTGCTGTGCCTGGGCTTCGCTCTCGCCTTCACGCCGGTGCTCGCCTGCGCGCTCGCCGATCTCGCCCTACGCCCACGGCAGCGCCCTGATCAACACGATCCAGCAGGTCGGAGTCGCCGCCGGAACCGCCCTGTTCATCGCCGTCATGTCGACGCACTCGGCGATAGGCGTCGGCGTGAACGCCGTCCCTGAGGCCGCCGCGCAGGGCGCGCGCCGCATTCATCGCCGGCGCCGCCATCGTGCTCACCGCGACGGCACTGGCACTGCTGGTCCGCAGATCCGGCCCGCCGCCGCAGCCGACATCGACCCGGCACTGAGACTGCGGGCACGGCCGCATCGCATTTTGTAAACACTTGTGCTTTTGTAAACAGATGTGCATTATCTGTGGCGATCGGAGTAGGGAGGTCCGCACCAGCGGTCCCACCGGCCACTCGGACTCAGCACAACAGGAGGAACCCCGGTGACAACGGCGCGCCATGACGAAATCCACCAGCTGTTGACCGACGCACGAAGCGTCTGCGATCTTCTGCGGGCCACCGCCGGCAAATATCCCGACCACATCGCGCTGCGCTCCTATGAAACCGGGGTCGAATGGACCTACCGGCAGGCGATCACACGCATCGGAGCCGTCGCCGAGCGACTGCGCGAACTGGGCGTGGCTCGCGGTGACACGGTGGCGCTGATGATGCGCAACATCCCGCAGTTCCACATCGTCGACGCGGCCCTGATGATGCTGGGCGCGGTGCCGTTCAGCGTTTATAACACCCTTCCCGCCGAGGACGTCAGACACGTGCTCGCCAACGCCGGCGCGTGTGTGGTGATCGCCGAATCGGGCTTCGTTCCCGTGCTGCGCCGCGCCACCGAACTCGGAGCGCCGCTCGGGCAACTGCTGGCTGTCGACGCGGCCGCCGAAGACGGACAGGACCTGCTGGCCGAACTCGCAGCTGAGGAGACAACTTTCGACTTCGGTGCCGCCGATGAAGTCGGTCCCGACGATCTGCTCACCCTGATCTACACCTCGGGCACGACCGACCCCTCCAAGGGCGTCGAGCTGACCCACGCCGGCATGCTCACCCAGCTCCGCGGTATCCACGCTGTTCATCCGCTCGACGGTCACGGCCGCCAGATCAGTTTCTTGTCCGCCGCCCATGTAGCCGACCGATGGAGCTCGCACTATTCGGCGTTCATGACCTACGCCAACACCCTGACCTGTGTTGCCGACGCCGCGAACCTTCCCGCTTGCGTGGCCGAGACCGAGCCGACCGTCTTCGGGGGCGTGCCCCGAGTGTGGGAGAAGTTCAAGACCGCCCTCGAGCTCCAGTTCCCCGGCGACCTGCTGGCCGAGGTCGTCGCGGATCCCGCGCTCGGACAACGTCTGCTCCAGCGGCTCGGACTCGGATCGACGCTCTGGGCGGTGACCGGCGCGGCACCGACACCACGCGCGGTGATCGACTTCTTCGTCACGCTGGGCCTGCCCCTGTGCGAGCTGCTGGGAATGTCGGAAACTTCCTGCGCGATCGCGACGAACACCCCGGACGAACTGCGCCCCGGCAGCGTCGGACGTGCTCTGCCCGGCGTCGAAATCGCGTTGGCGCCCGACGGAGAACTGCTCGTCCGCGGCCCGCAACTCATGCGCGGCTACCGCGGCCAGCCCGAGAAGACCGCCGAGGCGATCGACGGCGAGGGCTGGCTGCACACCGGCGACATCGCCAGTATCGAGGACGGGACGATCTGGATCGTCGACCGCAAGAAAGAACTCCTGATCACCTCGGGCGGAAAAAACTTGTCTCCGGCCAACATCGAGATGGCAGTCCGCTCCGCGGGCAACCTCATCAGCCAGGTCTGCGCGATCGGCGACGGTCTGCCGTATGTCGTCGCACTCGTCGTCGCGGACCCGGCCGCTGCCGGCGCGATCGATACTTCGCACTCCGACCTCTACGAGCAGGTGAACAAACAGATCCAGCGAGCCAACACGACCCTCGCACGGGTCGCGCAGATCAAGAAATTCAAGATCCTCGATAGCGAGTGGACGCCTGGAGTCGAGCTGACGCCCACGTTGAAGCTGCGCCGCGCCGCGATCCTCGACAAATACACCACCGAAATCGCGGAGCTCTACACTGCGAGCTCAGCCGGGGTCGGGAATGTCACTTAGTTAACAATGGTAAATATCTGTACAACTGTGCAGTATTGAACGTGTGAATGTCGAACTCTCGGCCCAGGGGGCAGTGACCGATCGGCGCGTGCGCAAGACGCGAGCGGCGTTACTGGGAGCGGCGGTGCGACTGGTGGAGGAGCGCGGAACCACCGATATCTCGGTGACCGACCTGGTCGAGGCCGCCGACGTCAGCCGGCGCGTGCTGTACCAGCACTTCGGCGACCGCGATGCGCTGCTCGCCGACGCGGTCGCGCATCTGCTGACCGAGGAACTACTGACCGGCTTCACGCTCGGCGAGATCGGTGCCCTGCCCACCATGCTCGACACTGCCCGCCATTTCGCCGCGCATCGCACTTTCTACCGGGCCGTGCTGGTCGGATCCTGCTCCCACGCTGCCACGCGCACGGTCGCACAGTTGTTCCGGCCCTACAGCATCCTCGGCGCCCGCGAATTGTTCGGTGACCTCGACGACGCCACAGCCGTCGAGATCGCCGACTTCTTCACCGGCGGCACCACAGCGGTGCTCAGCGAGTGGCTCATCGAAGGACCCGAACCATTGGACCCGGTCGCCCTCGGCGAACGCATGGCAAGACTCCAAGCCGTCATCAGCCCCCGCATTCCCGACAGCGACCATTGAACGACCGAACCCGAGCGTGCGGCCCGGTTCGTGAAACCAGTGCTTCGCGAACGCGAACAATCGCGGCCAGCGACCGGCACACCGAGTCGGGCCGTCCGGGCTCGCCGGAAAGGTCGGTTACTTCGATCCGAGCAGACCGTCGTCGCTGATGTCGCTACCGCTGCCGTCGGATCGGTCGTCCCGGCAGCCGAATAAAGCTGGCCTTATCGTTCTCGGCCGCAGGTTTTCCAGGATATCCCTCGCCCATGTGGCGGGTACCGCATCCGGGCCTGCCACGCGCATCGCGATCATGGCGGTGAGGAGCATTCCGGTGGACAGGAAGTGGCGCGTCTCGGTTTCCGAGACTCCGGTCAGATCGCGGATCAGGTGGTAGATCCCATCTAAGCGAGCCCGGGCCTGGTCGCCGATCGCCGGGTGCGCGCCGGCCGCGAATCCGTGTAGCAGCAGTTGGAGGGCTGCGACCTGCCCGCTCGCCGGGCGACCTCATCGGTGCGAGTGGCGGCGTAACCGATTCGACGAACGTGGAGACCGCCGCGCGTAGCACCTGCCCGCCCCGCTGGGAGGCCGTCATCCGGGGTCTGGTCGCCATGCTGCTCCGTTTACGCGAGACGACCGCAAAATGTAACACTTGTGCATTTATATACATGTGTTTAGCATCAGTCGCTATGGATGCGGCACTCCCGGACAACCCCGGAAGCCCGAATCAACGGGTGCGCGGCCGGCGGTCGGGCGTTGCTCACATTGGCGTAGGTCGGGTGACTCGGCGCGAGAGGTCTGATGTCCCGCACCGAGCTGACCCGCACCGTGGCCGCGTCCGCATCGCCCCAGGGAGGACCCCCACGAGAAGACCCTCTGCGGCCAGCCTCCTGCTGCAGCGAATGCTGAAGCTGCCGCCCCCGATCACCCGAGATCTGATTGTCGAGCGTGATCTGCAGGTGCCCATGCGCGACGGCGCCATTCTGTTGGCCGATCGATGGGCCCCTCGCTCAGGCGGCCAGGGCCTGCCCACGGTGCTGGTGCGCGGCCCCTACGGTCGCGGTGGGCCGGTCGCAGCGCAGCTGGTCCGCCCGCTGGCCGAGCGGGGCTTTCAGGTAGTGATGCAGAGTGCGCGCGGTACCGGTGGCTCCACCGGAAGGTTTTTCTCCGATGCGGCACGAGCGGCTGGATGGACTCGACACCGTCGAGCGGGTGTGCAAGCAGCCGTGGTTCGGGGACTCGATCGTGCTCTACGGGCCCAGCTACCTCGGGTACACCCAGTGGGCGATGGCAGACCAGCCGCCGCCCAAGTCAAGGCGATGATCCCGGCGGTGACCGAATCGGCGCTAGGTCTGGAATTCCTGCGCAGGGACGCCTTCAACCTGGAGACGGCGGCGTGCGGGTGGGGCGTACTCGTCATGCAGACGAGGCCGTGGGCCACCTCCCGGTTCCTGCTGGGCGCCCGGCGCCGCCGCCGCGCCGAGCTGACACTCCCGCCGTCGGACGCCGACCGAGTGGCGCTGGGCCAGCGATCGGAGATCATTCAGGACTTCCTCACACGACTCCGAATCCACATACTGGGCCGGAGCCCGTCACGACGACAAGGTCGCCCAGGTCGAGGTTCCGGTGAGCACGATCACCAGCTGGTTCGATGTTTTCCTACAGGGCCAGCTCCGCGACTACATCACGCTGCAACAGGCCGGGCGCGTGGACAACACAGCGCTGGAAGCACGACCCGATGTCCTCCCGCATACCAGCGACATACTCGACGACGATCTCGAAATTATCGGCGAGGTCTGCGCGCAGCTCTGGTTTCGCTCCAGCCGGCACCACGCCGATGTATTCGTCCGTCTCTGCGACGTCGATCCCACCGGACGCTCGACCAACATTTGCGATGGCCTCACCGGCCTCACCGGAGCCGACGAACTCGGGTGTGTCACCGTCGCTCTGGCCTCGACGCGTATCTGTTCAAGCGTGGCCATCGCATCCGCGTCCAGGTCTCCAGCGGCGCGTTCCCCCTCTACAACCGCAACCTCGGCACCGGTGAACCCCGCCTAACCGCCACCAGACTGCAGAGCGCCTCTCCGCACATCCATCACGACCCGACCACCCCTCCGCCGTCCTACTTCCCGTGCGAACCCACTGACCCCACCACCACAAGGTAAAACCGTGACAGACATAGCATTTCCCAGCACTATGCAGGACGAGCCGTTGTCGCTGGCGACGTTGCTGCGCTACGCATCGACGTTCGCCGGCGATTCGACCGTGTCCACCTGGACCGGGTCCGGCGTGCGCACCATGACCTACCGCGAGGTCGGCGCCGAGTCGGCGCGGTTGGCGAACGCGCTGCGCTCGTTGGGTATCGGGGTCGGCGACCGGGTGGGCACGTTCATGTGGAACAACAACGAGCACCTGGTCGCCTACATCGCGGTGCCCGCGATGGGCGCGGTGCTGCACGCGCTGAACATCCGGTTGTTCCCCGAGCAGGTCGTCTACGTGGCCGATCACGCCGAGGACCAGGTGGTGCTGGTGGACGGCACGCTGGTGCCGCTGTTCAGCCAGATCCTGCCGCACCTGATGACGGTCCGCCACGTCATCGTGGTCAATGGCGACGCGGCGACGCTCACCGCGCCCGAGGGCATCCAGGTGCACTCCTACACCGAGTTGCTCGGCGCGCAGCCGGACACCTACGACTTCCCGGTGATCGACGAGCGCTCCGCCGCGGCGATGTGCTACACCTCCGGCACCACCGGCGATCCGAAGGGTGTGGTGTACTCGCACCGCTCGAACTGGCTGCACGCCATGCAGGTCTGCGCGAACAACGGCTTGGGCCTTATGGAGTCCGACACCCTCCTGGCCATCGTCCCGCTGTTCCACGCCAACGCGTGGGGAATCCCCTACGCGGCACTCATGTCGGGAGCGAATGTGCTGATGCCGGACCGGTTCCTGCAGCCGAGACCGCTACTGGAGATGATGGCCGCGCAGCAGCCGACCTTCGCCGCCGCCGTCCCCACCATCTGGGGCGGCGTGCTAGCGGAACTGGGCCCCCACTCGCAGGACCTCACGCACCTGCGTGCGGTGGTGGTCGCCGGATCGGCTGCACCGCCGTCGATGATGCGCACCTTCGAGGAGAAGCACGGCGTGCGGGTGCTGCACGCGTGGGGCATGACCGAGACCTCGCCGCTGGGCAGCGTCGCGCATCCGCCCGCCACCGCGGTGACCGACGAGGACAAGTGGGCCTACCGGGTGACTCAGGGCCGTTTCCCGGCCGGTGTGCGCGCGCGTCTGGTCGGTGACGACGGCGTGGTGCCCAACGACGGTGTGTCGCTGGGCGAGCTGGAAGTGCGCGGTCCGTGGATCACCGGCTCCTACTACTCGCCGGACGGCACCGTTGTCGACCCGGAGAAGTTCGACGAGGGCTGGTTGCGTACCGGCGATGTCGGCAAGATCAGCTCCGACGGCTACCTCACTCTGGTGGACCGATCCAAGGACGTGATCAAGTCCGGTGGCGAGTGGATCTCGTCGGTGGATCTGGAGAACGCCGTGATCGGCCATCCCGCGGTCGCCGAGGCCGCCGTGATCGGCGTGCCGGACGAGAAGTGGGACGAGCGCCCGCTGGTGGCGATCGTGCTCGCCGAGGGCGCCGAAGCCAAACCCGAAGAACTGCGCGAGTTCCTGGCCGACAAGTTCGCCAAGTGGCAGTTGCCCGAACGCTGGACGTTCGTCGCCGAGGTTCCCAAGACCAGTGTGGGCAAGTTCGACAAGAAGCGGCTGCGCAGCCAGTACGCCGACGGCGACCTGGACATCACCACACTCACCTGATGTTTCCGCTCAGCAAAGCCCGAGGCGTGCTTGCCCGCTCGAACTATCGTGTCCCCGATCCGGAGCTGCTGCCCGGATCGGAGTACGGTACCGCTTCGACAACGTCGCCGGCTTCCTCTCCTTTGCACCGAGCCCATCTCACGGTTCCGCCCCGGACAGGCGCGACAGCTCGGCGGTCGAGTCTCGTCTCACCGGAGTTCAGGACCCAGTGGTCGGGAGACGAAATGCAATCAACAGTGATAAAAGACGTTGCAGCGGTGCACTTGAAAGCGCGTAGCTCTCGATACTTGTACGCGAAAGGAGCCGGGCAGCATGCTAGATGACGAATGGCTCCTCTCCGAAGGCGACATCCATGTACGAGTATGGATGGCGGGCCTGGTCTTCGACTACGCGGTGGCTTCGACCGCCGCTCGCCGCGTCGTTCGCGACTGGCAGAAAAGACGTTGGTGCACGATCGAATTCCTTCGCGACACGACCGAAGGGCTGCGCCTACTGCCTCGCATGCCATGCGAGCGGTTGTTCCTCGGACAGTGAGCTGTCCCATGACGTCGCAAGCGGGCAACCGAGCGAAGCGTGGCTTCGTGAAGTAGCCACCGGACTATCGCCGTCGATCCGTTACCACCGGCGATCCGGCCGAGCCGGCCCGGGAACCCGAATTGAAACCACTACGGGAGAGCTGGCACCAACCTTCCTTGGATGGCACGCCACGTCGCCGAACACCGCAACTTCTACCGCGCGGTTCTCACCGGTTCGTGCGCCTACCCTGCCGCCCGCGCGGTAATGGCACTGCTGTTCCCCGAAAACCTGGCCATGGCCCGGCGAGCAACCTCGACGAGATCGTCGGACGGATGAACGCGCTCACGAAGCACTGCTCGACCCTGCGGTGATCCGCGCGCAGATCGAAGCGCGCGATCTGCAGGTGGCCAACTCGTACTCCAAGAACGCGCAGTTCCAGGGCGTTTACAATTCACGGCGCCTCCGCGGGGACCGGCTCGGGCGCATCGCCACTCCTCACCGGATCCTCGACCCCGACGCCGGTCCCCTGCTCGGACTTCAGGCGGCGGGCGATTTCCACCCGGTCGGCAGGTTGCCGACCCGGATGCGCTGCGGGTGGTCGCCGACCGGAATGGAGGTGATCTTGTTGCCGGTGGCGAAGTCGATCGCGGTCACCTGGTCGGCGGCGCTCTCGGAGATCACGCACGCCTTCCCGTCGCCGCTCACGGTCGCCCAGTAGGGCTTGGCTGCGGGCACCAGCGGTCCCTCCTTCAGGGTCGCGCGGTCGACGACGGTGGCGTAGTCGTCCATCGTTCCCGCGATGCACAGCTTGTTGCCCGACGGATCCATCGACATCCCGTGATGGCGGGAATCGTTGACGTAGGTGCTGCGTTCGTCGCTGGTCTTGGGATTCTTCGGCAGTACCTTCATCCGCCGGATCTTGTCGGAAGCCACGTCGTATTCGAGGAACCCATTGAAGAACGACACCTGGAAATACAGCGTGGACTCGTCCGGGGTGAACGCCACCGGACGCACGGCATCGGAGAGACCCTTCTGACCGAATGCGTCCAGACGGTCTCGCATGTCGATGGTCTCGACGACCTTGTAGGTCGCGGCGTCGGCGATGGTGATCTTGCGATCGCCCTTGGTGAAGTCCAGCTCCGGGGCGTCGAGGCCGGAGTTGACGTCACCGATGGCCATGTTCCAGATCTTGCCGTCGGAGGTGAAGACGTTCTCGTGCGGTTTGTCGCCGGTGGCGAACCTGCCCAGTTCGGCGCCGCTGGCGATGTCGAGTAGGTGCACGATGTTACTGGTCGAGGCCGACACCGCGACCCGGGCACCGTCCGGGGAGACGGCCATATGATCGGCGCGGTTGCCCGATACCGGGAACCGCCAGTTGACTTTGCCGGTGGCACTGTCGATGGAGACGACGTCGGCGAAGCTGGGCCGGGAGACGACGATGGCCGTTCCGTTCGGTGTGGTGTACATGTCGTCGATGTACTGGTCGTGTCCTTCGCCGACCGTTTGCCGGATGCCGAGGAAGAACGCGAGTTCAACCGGGTCGAGGTAAATTTCGCGCAGGCGCTCGTCCTTGTCGGGGATGAGGTCGATGCGCCCGATCTTGGCGAAGGAGCCGCTGGATTCGATCACGTCGGCGACCCCTTCCCAGTTGTTGCCGACGAGCATCACCTCCCGCAGGCCCGGCGCTGCCTGCACCTGGGCGACCTCGTAGGTGAACAGGCCGGCCATCACGGTGGCGGCCATGGCCGTTGCCGCGCTGCGCCACAATCGCCGGCGGTGACGAGTGGCTGCTGGAACGCGCATAGGATTCCTCCAGAGAAGTACCGCGGATCGTGGGGCTCGGGTGGAACCGCGCCCCACGACGCTGGGGCCGCCCTGGGCAGGGCGGGCCCAGCAACCGCAACGGTGAACAACCGGGCCCGGCAGGGCACCGAACGCAGAGCCTTGTGAGCGTTGCGACCCAAGTTTGAACATTCGCGTAACCAAACTTGGGCTACCGAAGAGTAGCCATTCGTGTCGTGGCCCACAACCCCTCGGTGCCGGTTTCGCCGACCCGCAGAAAGGGGCAGATGTGGCCAGGATCGCCTCCGCGACAGGCCGTTACGGTGGCCGACCAGCAGCGGAGCGACACGCCGAGCGACGCCTGCGACTCCGCGAAGCCGGACTGGATCTGTTCGGCTCAGGCCCGGGATATCGCAAGAGCCGTTTGGTGGATGTGTCCAAGCACGCGGGCCTGTCGACCCGGCAGTTCTACGAGGAGTACAACACTCTCGAGGATCTGCTGGCCGATCTCCACCTGTACGTCAACGATTTGGTCGAAAGACGTGTCATCGAGGAGATCGAGGCAGTCGAGTGCCTATCCCACGCTGACCGGCTGGCGCGGCTCGTGCACGCCTACATCGATGCCGTCACCCGCGACCCGCGCTACGTCCGTATCCTGTTCGTCGAAATCGTCGGCGTGGGCGAGCAACTCGACCAGCAGCGCCTTCAACGGCGATCCCGCTGGATCGAGTTGTGTGTCGGGCTGTTCGAGGACGCGCTTCGGCGCGGCTACATCGAGCAATTCGACTTCCGCCTCGCCGCGGCGGCGTTCATCGGCGCGATCAACGGCCTGATGCACGACTGGGCTGTCGGGTGGATCGATGCCACCGGCGAGCAGATCGCCGACGAACTGTGCCGCATGATGGCGGGTCGGCTGAAGATGGAATAACCCCCGCTGGTCGTCGCTGAGGCCGAGGGACCCTTGCGACCGCGCCGGGACGCGCCGCCGTCGGCCGGTCTCACAGGGAGAAGGTCAGCCGCTT
This sequence comes from Nocardia sp. NPDC005745, assembly GCF_040630775.1. Classification (NCBI taxonomy): domain Bacteria; kingdom Bacillati; phylum Actinomycetota; class Actinomycetes; order Mycobacteriales; family Nocardiaceae; genus Nocardia; species Nocardia sp. NPDC005745. The sequence continues at coordinate 77,218 of NZ_JBEXYF010000020.1, read as the reverse complement.
CGGGGCGATGTAGTCGGCGGGATCGAGCAGCAGTCGCTGCAGGCCGCGGGAGGGTCGAGTACCTGTGGCGCGTCCGTGCTCACCGGCCCGGAGGTGTCGTGCCAGGTCAATACGAAATCGCCCACGCGGAATTGATAGAGCAAGCTTCCGCCCTCCGGATCACCGGCATGCTCGCACAGATGCGCCAGGTCCGCCGACGACGGCGGATGCCGCAGTTCCGGACCGAAGTTCGGTGGTACGGGGAGGGAATCGAGCGGGCCGTCCGGCACGCGCAGCGCCGAATGTGGGTGCGCCACGACCCGCACGCCGACCCCGCCCGGCAGGCTGAGTTCCGTTATGGGACGGGGTGGCGAACTTCACCCCGTCCCGCAACGGCACCATGACGTCCTTCCCCCACCCGGAAGCTCAACTCGATCTCCCTCACACTCGCTGCAAACGGTGAAACCTGTAGAACTTCCTTCGGGGGTCGGCTGCACGGATCACCGACGTTGTCCGCACACCTGAACACCGTGCGGCAGGCGGAGGGCGCCTATCGGAGGGAATCGGCGGCTTCCGGGACGACGCGGGTGTAGTTCGCCGGGTCGGTTCGGTCGCCCTGGCCGGTGTAGCGGGACTGGGCCGGGTAGGGGAACAGCGGTCGAGCCTCGAGCAGTTGGGTGCCGGTCGCGTCGTAGCGCTCGCCCACGATCGAGTCGGGGGCGACCCCGTGCTCCACCCAGTTCATCAGCGCCGCCATGCCGCTGGCCATGGACAGACCGGGTCCATCGCCGGCGAGGTGGCCGTGTCCGTCACCAGGGGACAGGAACAGCCTGAAGAACGGGTCGGTGTTGTCCGGGCCTCCCATCGTCTCCAGGACCCGCTGGTAGTAGTGCAGGGTTCCCTCGGGGAAAATGACTTCGTCGGCCAGCCCGTGGGAGAGCAGCACCTTCGCTCCGGCGTCACGCACGCCGGACAGGTCGGGGTTGTCGGCGTCGAGTGCCGCGAACTCGGCCACGCTGTGGTCGAAGAGCCGCTCGAATTCCTCGTAGGTCAGCGTTGTCCAGTCCCAGTTGGGCTCCCGCTGCAGCCAGCCACCGACGTAGCCATTACAAATGAAGAACGGCACGGGCTGCACCTTCCCGTCGACGGTCGCGCTGCCCGCCAGACCGAAGCCAGCCCCGACCGGGGCCCCCCAGCATTGGGTGCCGGGCCGCAGGCCGTACCAGAGTTGTTCGCCGGAGGCTCGGCGTGGACCGTCCCAGATCTTGCGCATGACGCGGGCGTCGGTCTCGGTGATCACGCCCGCGTCGGTGTGGGTGCCGACGATGCTGTGCGGATCCCAGTCCGGGACCGAAACGTCGGGCAGGAAACGGTCGCCGTCGGACCCGCTGACGGCGTCGAGCACCGCCTCGCGGAAGGCCTCGAGCTTCGCCTGGGCCAGCGGGTTGTTCTCCTCGTTCATCACCAGGACCGGCCAGATCTCGGCGAGGATGAACCGGCTCCAGTTCAGTGCCGGGTCGGCGGCCCAGATTCCGTCGTAGTTCTGGGAGTAACGCTGGGCCTGCATCATCGCCTCCCGCCCGCCGCCCGAGGTGCCCTGGAGGTAGGAGTACTGCGGGGGCACACCGTGGACGGCCTCGGTGACGGCTTTGCCGATGATGGTCATTTCGTGGGTGCTGCGGTGGACCCAGTTTTCGATCAGGTCCCAGTCCAGTTCCCGGGTCTCGGGGTCCAGGCCCCAGTCCACCGGCCGGGGGTCGCGATTGCCGGCATCGGTCCCCGCGGTTGCGAACCCGTTCCGAATGGCGATCGGCATGGTATTGCCGCGGAAGGCAGCGGGCAGCGGGAAGGCCCAGGCGGGCTCCGTCCGGTTCCCGCCGCCAGTGCAGCCCAGAAAGCGACCGTTCCAGTCCAGCGGAAGCCAGACGACCACCTCGGCGACATGTCCGCCGGGGCCGGTCTGGCGGATGCGGACGTCGCAGTAGTCGGGCAGCCCGGTGATCTCGGGCAGCGGGGGGAAGCCGGGCATCATCGGCGGTGGTGGCTGGAATCGTCCGGTGGTGTTGACGGTGACCGACACGACCTCGGCCCCATCAATGTGGGAGATCGCCGCGGCGACGACCTCAGGCGTGCACCGCTCGAGGACCTGCGGATCGCGAACCGGACGATCCATGATGACCCATTGTTCGGGGTTTACCTGCACGTACAACGGCGATGTTGCCATGTTTTTTCCTCATGGATCGGACGAACCCAGACGGTGCGAGTGGGCCAATCGGCTACCGCCGGGACATTCGTCAATTTACTAGCGTTGCGCGCTATTCATGTAGAGTCTCTGCTGTAATGATGCACACATGTGGAAAAACGCGCAACTGTTACCCATGAACCTGGTCAGCCATCTCCTGCAGCGCACGATCGGACTGGAGGCCCCGGCGACCCGGGACGTGATCATCCAGCGTGATCTCCGCGTCCCCATGCCCGACGGCGTCGAGCTGCTGGCCGACCGGTGGGCGCCACGAGTCGACGGCGAATCGCTGCCAACGGCATTGCTGCGGGTCCCCTACGGCCGGGCCGGTTTGATCGGGATGGGCATGGCCCGACCACTGGCCGAACGCGGGTTCCAGGTGCTGATGCAGAGCACCCGCGGCACATTCGGCTCGGGCGGAGTGTTCGACCCGTTCCGCGATGAGCGCGAGGACGGCCTGGCGACCCTGGACTGGCTGGTGCAACAGCCATGGTTCGGCGGCTCCATCGTGCTGGTCGGCGCCAGTTACCTCGGGTACACGCAGTGGGCAATGGCCGATCGGCTGCCGCCCGAGGTCAAGGCGATGATCCCGCATGTGACCGAGTCGGCGCTGACGCTGGAGTTCCTGCGCAAGGACGGTCTGTCACTGGAGACGCCGTTCGGGTGGGGAGTCATGATCGCGGAGCAGGAACTTTCCTTTCCCATACTGAGAAGGATCGTCCAGGGCCGCAAGATCCGCCGGGCACTGGCGACGCTTCCGCTCGGTCGCGCCGATGTCGCCGCGATCGGTCGTCGCGACGACTACATCCAGGACATCCTCGCCCACGACCGCGATACCGAGCGTTGGGCCGATATCGACCACCGGCATCGCGTAGCCGAGGTAACCGTGCCGGTCAGCTCGATCGGCGGCTGGTACGACATTTTCCTGCCCGGCCAACTCCGCGACTTCAAGATCCTGCAGGAGGCCGGACGCCCGGCTCGGCTGACGGTCGGGCCGTGGACACACATCGCCCGCGACGGCCTGCCGATACGCGAAGCACTCGAGTTCGGGCTCGCCCACGCGCGTGGCGAGCAACCCCCGCAGCGCGGGCCGGTACGGCTGTACGTCATGGGTCAGGAGGCCTGGCGCGACTTCGACTACTGGCCGCCGCGTGGCTATGCGCCCGAGCGCTTCCACATGCACTCCGACGGAATGCTGTCGAACCAGGTTCCCGATGAGTCGACACCCGATACGTACCGCTACGACCCGACAGACTCGACGCCGGCGGCCGGTGGCGTCCGAACGGTCCGCGACAGCGGCCGAGTCGATAACACCGAACTGGAAGCACGACCGGACGTCCTCCTCTACACCACGCCACCGCTCGAGCAGGACGTGGAAGTCATCGGCGAGGTCAGTGCCGAGATCTGGTTCCGCTCCAGCCTGCCCTACGCCGACGTCTTCGTCCGGCTCTGCGACGTCGACCCCAGCGGCCGTTCACACAACGTCTGCGATGGCCTGACCAGTCTGTCCGACGCGGACGAAATCACTGCCACCACCGTCACACTCTGGCCGACCGCACACCGTTTCGAACGCGGCCACCGCATCCGGGTCCAAGTGTCCAGCGGCGCCTTTCCACGATTTGCCCGAAACTCCGGCACCGGCGAACCACACACCACCGCGACCACCCTCCTCGCCGCAGACCAAGACGTGTACCACGACCCGGATCACCCCTCGGCAATCATCCTTCCGGTGCGCCGAATGCCACAGCCATGACACGGCGGTTATACGCGTCGGTCCGACATCATCCAGAACTTCCTGGCCACGACGCCGACTCCACGCTGGTCGGCATCCGCCTTCGCGATGATTCCCCAGATGACGGAATCCGCGCTCAGCCTGGAGTTCCTGCGCGCCGACGCTCTGTCCCTGGAAAGCCCCTTCGCCTGGGGCGTGCTGGTCGCAGGTCAGGAGCGCACGGGCGCCCTCCTCCGCCAGCAGTTGGAGGCCAGGAAGCAAAAGCGGGCCCTGGCCTCCCTGCCCTTGGGAGAGGCCGACCTCGTCGTCATCGGGCAGCGGTCGCAGTACATCCAGGACATCCTCCGCCACGACGCCACCTCCGAACGCTGGGCCGGTATCGACCACCGGGCCCGTGTCAGCGACGTCACGGTCCCGCTCAGCTCGATCGCTGGCTGGTATGACGTCTTCCTGCCCGGTCAACTCCGCGACTTCACCATCCTTCAGGACAGCGGAGCCGACGCGCGCTTGACCATCGGGCCCTCGACCCATACGTCGATGGGCCAGCTCGGGGCCTCTGTCAAGGAAACTATCGACTTCGGCCTGGCCCACGCCGAGGGCCGGCAGCCGCCTGAGCGCGACGCAGTCCGTCTGTTCGTGATGGGCGCGGATGAATGGCGGGACTACTCCTCCTGGCCACCACCGGGATACGCCCCGCAACGCTGGCACCTCGGCTCATCCGGGACGCTCACTGCTCAGGCTCCCGACAGGAGACAACCCGATCGGTACCGTTACGACCCCGCCGACCCCACCCCCCGCTGTCGGCGGAGCCCGGCTGACCGCCACCACCGGACGCGTCAACAACAAGACCCTGGAAGCTCGCCGCGACGTACTCACCTACACCACCCCCGCCTTGGGGCACGATATCGAGGTCATCGGCGAGATCAGCGCGGAGATCTGGTTCCGCTCCAGCCTGTCCCACGCCGACATCTTCGTGCGGCTGTGCGACGTCGACCCGCGCGGCCGCTCGTTCAACATCTGCGACGGGCTGATCAGCCTCACCGACGCCGACCGGCTCGCGTGCCGCAGCATCACCCTCTGGCCGACGGCTCACCGGTTCAAGAAAGGCCACCGGATCAGAGTCCAGGTCTGCAGCGGCGCCTTCCCCCGCTTCGCACGCAACACCGGCACTGGGGAATCCCACGCGACCGCGGTGGAACTCCGCGTCGCCGAGCAAGAGATCTATCACGACCCGGATCATCCGTCCGCCATTGTCCTCCTGCCCCAGCGAACCGTCTGACACGACGCTCGGTCCTTCTCGCTACTCCGGCGGGAAGGACCCTCGTCGCAAGGGAAGCTCAGCGAATGGCAACTCGAGTGCGACTCGCGGATGCTGACCACCCGTCGATCTTCATGAGATCGTTTGTCGCACGTCGACCTCGAGACCTTCGTGGACTCAGCTTCAGGGCTACAAGCGTCACGATGTCCGCAACTGCAGATCCGTCCAGTAGCCCTGCGCCGCCTTATGCCATTCGTCGTGGCGGCGATGGAACAGTGCGGCGGCATCCGGCCCCGGCCAATCGTGATCGAGCAATTCCCGTGGCAGCGCGGGGTCCAAGAACGGGAACCGGCGCCATGCCTGGACCAGCCGTACCTGGGCCTGAAACGCCTCCGCCGCTGTTGTGACGGCCAGATCACCGAATGTCGACAGAAATTCGGCGTACCGCTGCTCGACGTCGTCGAGCGCCCAGGCGTCGGCGATTATGGCATCGGGGCTACCGATCGACGCTACGGTTCCGGTCCACGCGAACGCCTTGTCGGCCAGGCCGAGTTCCTCGATGACCGTAGCGACCGCGGACTCCCGGCCGGTGTCGGGCACGATCCAGATGCCGGCCGTCGGCGAACCCATACCCAGCCAGGTCAATTGAGTGCGAAGTTTGTGACGGAGCTGCCGTTGGGTCTCCGGAATGGCGACCGACAGCACCAGCCAACGTCCGTCCCAGGCCGGGGCATCGGTGAGGAAGGTATAGATCCGGCGAGTTCCCTCGGCCAGTAGCCGAGTACCAGGCGTAGTCACCTGCCAGCAGACCCGCCGCCCGTCCCGTTGAGATACCAGCAGGCCGTCGGCGGCCGAGCGAGCTATCGCCTGACGAGCCGACTTCTCCTCCACACCCAACGCTCCGAGCGCGCCGACCAATGTCGCGGTCCACACCGGAACACCGCGTGGGTGAACGAACTCGCCCAGGATGGTCAGCAGCAAGCTGCGGGCGCTACCCGCGCCGATCTGACGACGCCGGGAGCCGGCGGCCAGAACATCGTCGTCCTCCATGAACGGCGATACCGACATTCCTGGACACCTTTCATCAACAGTCTTCATTCAGCAAGCGCCCCGCCGCTCACCGTGCTCATAAAGATACCGGGCTCGCGCCATGCTGTTGCGCCCACCAGGCCGCAGAGCGCGAGACGAACTCCCACGGCTTCAATCTACATCATTTTGATTGATCGCATGTTTTATGTAGACTAATGGCATCCTACTCATCACGGTTCCGAGGTGATCCATGATCAACGGCTACCCGGTCATCGATGCTCACGTACACGCGCCGGCGCTGAACACCCTGAGGCCGGCGTGGCTCGAGTGGGCCGAGAGCTTTTCGAAGGACCATCCATGGCGTGACGCGTACGTGGGTGAGCGAGCCGATCCCGTCGCATTCGACGGATTGCTGCGCGGCGAGGGTGTGGATCACGCACTGCTGTTCTGCGAATACAGCCCCCGCGCCACCGGCATCCAGCCGATCGAAGATGTGGCGCGCCTCGCGGCAGTCAACAACGCCAGATTCAGTCTTGTCGCGAACCTCAATCCGCACTTACATTTTCCGCTGCTGGACGAATTGCAGCGTCAGCTCGACCTGGGCGCGGTCGCGGTGAAACTGCACCCGGTGCACGGCGTTTTCGACCCGGGCGACAAGGAGCTCTATCCGGTCTACGCCCGCTGCGGCGACCTCGGTGTACCGGTGATCTTCCACTCCGGCGTCTCCAGCTTCCCCGGTTCACGTACCAGCTATGGCAATCCGGAGTTGCTGCTGGATGCGGTGGACTACTTTCCCGATCTGCAATTCGTCTTCGCCCATGGTGGGCGGGGCTGGTGGTACGACGTCGCCGCGTTCATGGCCCAGACCAAGTCCAACGTTTGGCTGGACCTGGCCGGGTTGCCGCCGAAGAAGCTGCCGGAGTATTACGGCCGATTCGATCTGAATCGCATCGCCCAGAAGATGATCTTCGGCACGGATTGGCCGGGTGTGCCCGGCATACGCAACAACGTCGAGGCCCTGATGGGACTGGGCCTGCCCGAGGAGACGTTGGCAAAGGTGTTGTCGGGCAACGCTCGGGCGATCTTCACCCGTTTGCCGTCCAAGTTAGGAAACTCGTGAACAAACCGCCTGTCCGCAGTGTTGGTGTCATCGGTGGAGGCACGATGGGTGTGGGCATTGCCTACGTCTTCGCCGAGGCCGGATGCGACTGCGTGGTCATCGCCGACAGCGATCGTTCGCGCGCGGATCACGCGCGCGAGACGATCGCGTCGCGCGCGGACAAGCTACTGCACCAGGGCCGGCTCGAACCCGAATCCGTCGAGCACATCGCTTCGTCGGTATCGACGGTCGGCTCGGTCGAGGGCCTGCCGATCGACCTGGATCTGATCATCGAGGCGGTTCCCGAGAACCTCGAGTTGAAGCTGGATGTGCTCGCCGCCGCCGAACGCCGTGAGCCGGTGATGCTGGCCACCAACACCAGCGCCCTGAGCATTTCGCGACTGGCCGATGCGTTGCGGCGACCGGCCAATCTCATCGGGTTGCACTTCTTCAACCCCGTATGGACCATGCCGTTGCTCGAAATCGTCTGCGGCACAGCGACGTCCGACGACACGGTGACTGCCGCCCGGGAAATCGGCGACTATCTGAAAAAGGAAACGATCGTCGTGCGCGACGTTCCCGGTTTCGCGACGAGCCGACTCGGGCTGGCACTGGGGCTGGAGGCAATACGAATGCTCGAGGACAATGTCGCCTCGGCAGCCGATATCGATCGCGCCATGGAGTTGGGTTACCGCCATCCGATGGGGCCGCTGCGGCTGACCGATCTGGTCGGGCTCGACGTACGACTCCATATCGCCGAGCAACTGTCGGCCAGTCTGGGGCCGCGGTTCGCACCGCCCCGACTTCTCATCGACAAGGTCGCGGCGGGTGAGTTGGGCAAGAAGTCGGGGCGCGGGTTCTTCGACTGGAGCGATCAATGACCGGCTACCGGGGTCTGCGCCTGACCGAAACCGACGGAGTCTTCGAGATCACCCTCGAGCGCCCCGATCGACGCAACGCGATCGACGCACAGATGATCGACGAATTGCACCAAGTCTGTGCGGATTTGGAGGCCAATCCACGGCTGGCGATTCTCACCGGCGGCGCCGACGGGGTATTCGCCGCCGGCGCCGATATCGCGGAGCTGAACCGGCGCGGCCGTGCGGACGCACTCGCGGGCATCAACCTGAACCTGTTCGACCGGATCCGCAGACTACCGATGCCGACAATCGCCGCGATGGACGGTCACGCCCTCGGCGGGGGTGCGGAACTCAGCTACGCCTGCGATATCCGCATCGCCACACCCCGCACTGTCTTCGGGCAACCGGAACCGCGGTTGGGCATCATCGCCGGCGCCGGCGCCACCCATCGGCTCGTGCGCCTCGTCGGTGAAAGTATCGCGAAGCAGGTACTGCTGGCAGGCGCGAATCTGACGGCCGAGCGCGCGCTGGCCATCGGACTCGTGCATTCGGTGGTGCAGCCCAGCGAACTGCTCACCGCCGCACACGAACTCGCGGCGAATATCGCGAAGAGTTCGGCGATCGCTCTGCGCATGACCAAGCTCGCCGTCGACGCCGGCCCCGACGCACACCCCGAGCTGGACCTCGTCATCCAGGCGATGCTGTTCGAGGACGACGAAAAGTACCGACGCATGGACGCATTCCTGTCCAGGACAACAACTCCCAGCGAGAGGGCGAACCGCCGATGACCGAAATCCTGCACAGCTACACAGGCGGGCAATGGCATCGTCCCGGTGATGCCGGTCGTCCCCTCCTCGACGCCGCCACGGCCGAACCGGTGGCCCGCATTTCCACCGAGCCGTTGGACTATGCGCGAGTACTCGACTATGCCCGCGTTGTCGGCGGAAGTGCTTTGCGCGGGTTGACCTTTCAGGATCGGGCCGCGCTGCTCAAGAATCTGGGAAAACATCTGACTGCGAAGATCCCCGAATTCACCGAGCTCTCATTGTGCACCGGCAGCACGCGTCGCGATGCCGCGGTGGATATCGACGGGGGTATCGGTGTGCTGTTCGTCTACGGCAGCAAAGGCGCGAAGGAACTGCCCGCCAGCCATGTCCTGCTCGACGGCGACGTCGAATTGCTCGGCAAAGCAGGCACATTCGGGGTCCAGCATCTGCTCACGCCGTTGCTGGGCGCGGCCGTTCAGATCAACGCGTTCAATTTCCCGGTATGGGGCATGCTCGAAAAGTTCGCACCGGCCTTCTTGGCCGGGGTGCCCAGCGTCGTAAAACCGGCGTCGGCGACGGCATATCTCACCGAAGCGGTGGTCCGGGAGATCATCGAATCCGCCATCCTGCCCGAGGGCGCGCTGCAGCTTGCCTGCGCGCCGGCCGATGGCCTGCTCGATGCCCTCACCGGGCAGGATCTGCTCTCGGTCACCGGATCGCACCAGACAGCGGCCGCGTTGCGGCGCCACCCGGTCGTGACCTCGAACGCGGTGCGATATACCGCTGAGGCCGATTCGCTCAACAGCAGCCTGCTGGGTGCCGACGCGACACCGGAAACCGCCGAGTTCGATCTTTTCGTGCGCGGCATCGTCACCGAAATGACGCAGAAGACCGGGCAGAAGTGCACCGCGATCCGCCGGGCCTTCGTTCCGCACGATCTCATCGACGCGGTCGAGAACGCGGTACGCGAACGCCTGTCCAGCATGCCTATCGGCGATCCTCGGGACCCTGCCGTCCGAATAGGTCCGCTGGTCGGACGCGACCAGCGCGAGGACGTTCGCGCGGCAGTCGCACGCTTGGGCAAGACTGGGCGACTCGTCTACGGCGATCCCGAGGCTGTGCCGCACAACCTCACCAGCACAGCAGATTTCGACAACGGCGCATACATTTCGCCGCTGCTACTGCGATTCGACAGTCCCGACGCGGTCGAGCCGCACACAATCGAAGCGTTCGGTCCGGTGAGTTCTTTGCTGCCCTACGACAACCTCGATCACGCGATGGATCAGATCGCCCGCGGCGGTGGCAGCCTGGCCGCGTCGATCGTTACGGCGGACGAGCGGATCGCCGCCCGCGCGGTAATCGCCGCCGCCCCGTGGCACGGCAGACTTCTGGTCCTCAATTCCGACAACGCGGCCGAATCCACCGGTCATGGTGCGGCGATTCCACACGCGGTACATGGTGGGCCCGGCCGCGCCGGCGGCGGCGAGGAGCTCGCGGGGCTGCGCAGCCTCAGCCACTTCATGCAGCGAACCGCGATACAGGGCAGCCCCGAGTTCCTCGCGGCCATGGCGCGCGCATGAACACCGAGGACCGCACCGCGGCGCTGGTCCTGGGCGGCGGCGGGGGAATCGGCGCGGCGATCTGCGCCGAACTGGCCCGCACGCACGCCGTTCTTGTCGGCTACCACCGAAACCGGGGACGTGCCGAGGCCGTCGTCGGCGACATCACCGCAACCGGTGGGACCGCGGCCTGCGCGGCGACCGACGCGACCACCCGTATCGGCGTCGAATCCGCCCTGGCGGCCGCCGAGCAATTGGGCCGGTTACATACCGTCGTGCATTGCATCGGCGCATGGGATTACACGAGACTGACCGACCTCGACGAAGACGGCATCGATCGGGACTATCGCACGAATCTGCGCTCCGCGCTGATCACCCTCGCAGCGGCGGCCACCCATGTCATCGATCATGGACGCATCATCATGTTGTCCAGTGCCGCGGCCTATCTCTGCCCCGCCCGGCAGGCGTCCTATGCCGTTATGAAGGCCGGTGTCGAAGCCGCGGCCCGCGTGGCGGCCAAGGAATTGGGCCGCCGATCGATCACGGTCAACGTGGTGCGGCCCGGTGCGACCGACACCGAAACACTGCGAACGGGCACCGATCCGAAAGCCATAGATGCCATGTCCACCGCCAATACGTTGCGTCGTCTCGGTGCGCCGACCGATATCGCTCCGGTCGTCTCCTGGCTGACATCGCCACAAGCACAGTGGGTTACCGGTGCCACCATCGACGCCACCGGGGGGCTGTGGTGAACCGGCCACCAAGATTCTTCTACATATCCATAGACGGTTCGATAATCTTTTGTAGACTATTAATGGACCACAGGAGGACACCATGACCGACAACCAGGACCGCACCGGCGCCGCTCCCACGCCCACCGGCCCGCTCAGCGCCATCGACTACAGCGAGCGCATCCCCAACAACGTCAACCTGTCCGAGGACCGCCGACTGCAACGCGCACTGGAGAGTTGGCAGCCGAAATTCCTGGACTGGTGGAAAACACTCGGCCCCGCGCTGCCGACCAAGGATGTCTACCTGCGCACCGCGATCGCGGTCGGCCGCGACGGCTGGGCCCATTTCGACCATGTCCCGATGGAGCAGTACCGGTGGGGCATCTTCCTCGCCGAGCGCGATCCGGACCGCACAATCGCCTTCGGTCAGCACAAGGGTGAACCGGTTTGGCAAGAGGTCCCCGGCGAGTACCGAGCCGAACTCATGCGTCTGATCACCGTGCAGGGCGATACCGAGCCCGCCTCGGTAGAGCAGCAGCGAATCCTGGGCAATACCGCGCCGAGCCTGTATGACCTGCGCAATTTGTTCCAGGTCAATGTCGAAGAGGGCCGCCACCTCTGGGCGATGGTGTATCTGCTGCAGGCATACTTCGGCCGCGAAGGGCGTGAGGAAGCCGAACAACTGCTCAAACGCAATTCCGGAGATCTGGACTCGCCGCGCATTCTCGGCGCGTTCAACGAGCAGACCACCGACTGGCTGCAGTTCTTCATGTTCACCTACTTCACCGATCGCGACGGCAAATACCAGCTGGGCACCCTGAAGGAATCCGCGTTCGACCCCTTGGCACGCACCTGCGAGTTCATGCTCAAGGAGGAAGCCCATCACATGTTCGTCGGCACCACCGGAGTGCAGCGCACTGTCGAGCGCACCGCTGAACTCACCGTCAGGCACGGCACCGACGACATCTTCGAGCACGGCGGCATCCCGCTCGCCGTTATTCAGAAGTACTTGAACTTCCAGTACTCGGTCTCGATGGACCTGTTCGGCTCCGAGCAGTCCACCAACGTGGCCGCCTACTACACCGGCGGACTCAAGGGCCGCTGGCAAGAGACCCGCCGCAAAGACGACCATCAGCTCACCGACGCCACCGTCACGATCCGCACCATTCGTGACGGCGCCATCGTCGAGCAGGAAGTTCCGGCACTGACCGCACTCAACCTCGACCTGCGCGACGAGTACGTCGCGGACTGCGAGAACGGCGTGCGCCGCTGGAACCAAGCCCTCGAGGACGCCGGATTGGCACAGCGGCTGGTTCTGCCGCACGAAGGATTCAACCGCAAGGTCGGCAACTACGCCGGACATCACGTCTCCCCCACCGGCGAAGTACTCACCGAAGAGCAGTGGCGCGCGCATGCCGATGAGTGGCTGCCGACCGAGGCGGATCGGGCGAAGGTCGCCGAACTCATGGTGCCGCACTACGAGCCCGGCGATTTCGCGGGCTGGATCGCGCCGCCGAAGGCCGGAATCAACGACCAACCCGTCGAATTCGACTACGTGCACCTGCGTGAAGAAGCGCTCGCCTGATTCAGCAACGGGCGGTACCGGCGAGGCGAGGTCATCGTGAAGGTGTTTGTGACACTGGGGCCCGACCAGCGCCAAGCGGCCTCGGACGCGGCCGCCGCCGAGGCCGCGGGTTTCGACGGCGTCAGCACGGGTGAGCACCTGTTCTTCCATGGCGCCACGCCCAATGCGTTCGTCTCGCTCGCGGCCGCGGCGGGGGCTACCAGCCGGATCCGCCTGCTGTCCTCACTGACGATCCTGCCGCTGTACTCCGCGGCGCTGGCCGCCAAGCTCGCCATCGGCCTCGACCAGGTCTCTGAGGGTCGTTTCGATTTCGGCATCGGCGTCGGCGGTGAATTCCCCGGCGAATTCACCGCGGCCGGTGTGCCCGCCCGGGAACGCGGGCCACGCACCAACGAGGCGCTCGATGTCCTGACCAGGCTGTTCACCGGCGAGACCACCGAATTCCATGGAACCTACACCCACGTTCCCGGCCTTCGGATCATGCCGCCGCCGATCCAAGCCGGTGGGCCACCGCTCTGGGTCGGCGGCAGGCGACCGGCCGCGCTGCGCCGGGCCGGACGGTTCGCCGATGTCTGGTTTCCCTACATGTACACCCCGGAGCAACTCGCGGATTCGCTGACCGTGGTGCGCCAGCACGCCGAGCGGCACGGACGCGACCCGACGACGATCACCGGCGCCATCCACTGCTGGGGAGGTGTCGACGACGACCCCGCCCGCCCGCTCGCGCGAGGAGGTCGCCGATGCCGTCGGCGAAATCTATCAGCAGGACTTCAGCCGCCTCGTCGACCGGTATCTCCTGCACGGGACGCCGGAGCGTGTACGCGCCCGAATAGCGGAGTACCGCGACGCCGGGGCGGATGCGCTGGTCTTCTGTCCTGTCGGGTCGGGGGCGCGGCGCACAGCCATCGTCGAGTCCTTCGCGCGGGAGGTACTCGACGGGATCCCGAGCCGACCTTAATTGTCTACAAATATTCCGCGCATCACAATTGTCTAGTAGTATGATATTCGATAGCAAGGCAGCCCCTTCCCGCTGCGCCGCTGCCACGTTCCGAGAGGCACACCAATGACAACGACCGAGCTGCCCACCACGGGTTCGGCGACTGATACCACCGAGGTGGAGTTCGACACGCATCCGTCGCGCTATCGACACTGGGCGCTGACGTTCGATGGCCCGGTCGCTACGCTCACGCTCTCCGTCGATCCCCAAGGCGGATTGGTACCGGGCTACGAATTGAAGATGAACTCCTATGACCTGGGTGTGGATATCGAACTCTACGACGCCGTGCAGCGGCTGCGTTTCGAACACCCCGAGATCAAAGCAGTGGTGGTGACCGGCGAGCTCGAACGCATGTTCTGCGCCGGAGCCAACATTCGCATGCTGGCCCAGTCGACGCATTCCTGGAAGGTGAACTTCTGCAAGTTCACCAACGAAACACGCAACGGCATCGAAGACGCGACCGCGCACTCCGGCCAGATCTACCTGGCCGCACTCAACGGAACCGCAGCGGGCGGTGGCTACGAACTGGCCGTGGCATGCGACCAGATCGTCCTGGTCGACGACGGCTCCTCGGCCGTCTCACTGCCGGAAGTCCCCCTCCTCGGCGTACTTCCCGGCACCGGCGGTCTGACCCGAGTCGTCGACAAGCGCAAGGTCCGTAAGGATCGCGCCGATATCTTCGCCACCAAATCCGAAGGAGTCCGCGGCTCGACGGCCGTGGAATGGGGTCTGATCGACGAGACGGTGGCGCGCGGCCAATTCGATGAACGAGTGCGCGCACGCGCGGAAGAGGCCGCGGCCACATCGTCCCGTCCGGATGGCGCGACCGGGGTTGTACTCACCCCGCTCGAGCGAGTGACGACGGGTGACACCGTGGACTATCGCTATGTCCACGCCACCGTGCAACGCGATCTTCGCCTCGTCGAGATCGTCATCGATGGGCCCACCGAGGCCGCGCCCGCGGATATCGAGGCGGTGCTCGCCGAAGGCGCCGAATATTGGCCCCTGGCCATGACCCGGGAACTCGACGACTTGATCCTGCGGCTGCGCACCAACGAATCAGACCTCGGTACCTGGGTCATCCGCGTCACCGGCACGCCCGAAGTCGTGCGCGGCTACGACGACCAGCTGGAACAGCTGCGCGACAACTGGTTCATCAACGAGGTCCGCCACTATTACAAGCGCACACTCAAGCGCCTGGACGTGACCAGCCGCAGCCTGTTCGCCGTGATCGAACCCGGCAGCGCGTTCGTCGGTTTACTGGCCGAACTGGCATTGGCCAGCGACCGCCAATACATGCTCGACGGGGTCTTCCAGGACATCGATCCCCACGCGACCCCCGCGGCCATCGAGTTGACCGAGGCCAGCTTCGGCAGCTACCCCATGGGCAATGGACTCACACGCCTCGAATCACGCTTCTACGGCCATCCCGAGAGCCTGAAAGCGGCGGCAGACAATCTCTACACGCCGTTGCGCGCCGCCGACGCCGACCGCCTGGGTCTGGTCACCTCCGCGCTCGACGATATCGACTTCGCCGACGAATTGCGCATCGTGCTCGAGGAGCGCGCGGCATTGTCGCCGGACGCGCTGACCGGAATGGAGGCGAACCACCGGTTCGTCGGTCCGGAAACCCTGGAAACCAAGATATTCGGGCGGCTCACCGCGTGGCAGAACTGGATCTTCATCCGTCCCAACGCCGCCGGACCCGAGGGCGCACTGCGCCGGTACGGCACCGGGCAGCGCGCCAGTTTCGATGTGAAGCGGGTCTAGTTCGATGGAAATCTTCAACGCCGCGGATTTTCTCGTGCACCGGCACGTCCGGGATGGCGCGGGCGAAAAGGTCGCGCTGATCGGCTCCGAGCGGGAGCTGACCTACCGACAACTCGCCGAGGAGCTCGCCCGTGTCGCAGGCGGCCTGCGCGGACTCGGACTCAACAGAGACGACCGGGTCGTCTTGGTGATGTCCGACGACGTAGACATGGCAGTCGCCATCCTGGCGGCGTTCCATGCCGGACTCGTCGCGGTTCCGGTGTCGACCATGTTCAACAGCCGAGAACTCGGAACCGCCCTGCGTGACTGCGGTGCCCGCGTAGTGATCGCGAGTCCGGAGTTCGTCGACACCGCCCTGCTCGCGACGACGAATGCCCCTGAGCTCACCCACCTGGTGGTGGTCGACGCCGATCTACCCGCGACCGCGAACGCGGTGACTGTAAGGCGCTGGCGTGAACTCGACGGTCCGGTCGAGCCACCGACTCCGACCTCCGCCGATTCCTGGGCCTTGTGGCTCTATACATCCGGCACCACCGGCACCCCCAAAGCGGCAATGCATCGGCACGCCAACATACGCCACGTCTACGAGACCTACGGTCTGCAGACCCTCGGCATCGAGCCCAGCGATATCTGTCTATCGGTGGCAAAGATGTTCTTCGCCTACGGCGTCGGCAACAGCCTGTTCTTTCCGCTCGCGGCCGGTGCCACCACCGTCTTGCAACCGCTGCGGCCGACACCTGCGTCGATGTCCGAGCGCCTCACCGTTACCAGCCCGACGTTGTTCTTCGGCGTACCGACCTTCTACGCCGGTCTGCTCGCCGCCGACGTGCCCGTCGAAACCTTCCGCTCGGTGCGCCTGTGCGTCTCCGCGGGGGAAATTCTGCCCGAATCCCTGCAGCGCAGGTTCTACGACAGGTTCGGGGTCGAGATCCTCGACGGCATCGGATCCACCGAAGCACTCCATATCTTCATGTCCAATCGTCCCGGCGATATCCGACCGGGCTCCACCGGTAAACCCGTCCCCGGCTACACCCTCGAAATCAGGGACCCGGATGGAATACCGGTCGCACCCGGCACTCCCGGCGACCTCTACGTCAGCGGCGAATCCATCGCCTTGGGATATTGGCGCCAAACCGATGCCAGCCGGACCGTTTTCCACGGCAAATGGCTGCGAACCGGCGACACCTACGTCCTCGACGAACACGGCTACTATCACTGCCTCGGCCGCACGAACGATCTGATCAAAGCCGGGGGCATCTGGGTCTCCCCCAGCGAGGTCGAGGAGCGGCTCCGCGCCCACACGGCCGTCGCCGAAGCCGCTGTCGTCGGCATACCCGACAAGGACGGACTGGATAAACCCATCGCCTTGGTGGTCCCGACACCGGGACATGAAGACATCACCGCGGAGGCGCTGATCGGTTGGTGCCGAGACGGATTGGCGCACTTCAAGAGCCCGCGTTCGGTGATGTTCGCCAGCGAACTTCCCAAGACCGCGACCGGCAAGATTCAACGCTTCCGCGTCAAGGAACAACTTCTCCACGCTTCGGAGGCAACCCAATGACCGATTCACCAATGTCAATCGAGGTCGACATTCTGATCGTCGGCGCGGGACCGGTCGGACTCTATGGCGCGTATTACGCGGGCGTGCGCGGGTTACGCAGCGCGGTCATCGACTCGTTGCCCGAACTCGGCGGCCAAGTCAGCGCCCTGTATCCAGAGAAGCAGATCTTCGATATCGCAGGGTATCCCGCCGTTCGAGGACGTGACCTCATCGCCGCGCTGACACTGCAGGCCGCTCCGGCGGAACCGCGCTACATACTCGGACAGCACGCGCAGCGGCTACACCGCACCGACACCGGCCGATACGTCGTGACCACCAATCGCGGTACCGAAATCCATTGCGGCGCAGTGGTGATCACTGCGGGCATCGGCACCTTCACCCCCCGTGCGCTCCCAGTCGGCGAAGGGTACCTGGGCAAGGGCCTCGAGTACTTCGTGCCGGACCCGTTGTCCTACGCAGGTGCCGACGTCGTCATTGTCGGCGGCGGTGATTCGGCATTGGACTGGGCGTTGATGCTCGAGCCCATCGCTGCCACGGTCACGGTCGTGCACCGACGCGCTGCCTTCCGCGCACACGCCGCGACCGTGACCCAACTGGACCAATCCAGCGTGCAGGTGATCACCGACGCGGAGATCAGCTCCTTACATGGCGGCGACGCGGTAACCCATGCCGAAATCACCGTCAAAGGCGAAGCCGCACCCCGACGCGTCGACTGCCAACGCGTCGTCGCCGCCCTCGGCTTCTTGGCCAACCTCGGCCCACTCCGGGAGTGGGGCCTGCAACTGCACGACAACCGCCACA
The DNA here is from genome assembly GCF_040630775.1 of Nocardia sp. NPDC005745. Lineage (NCBI taxonomy): Bacteria > Bacillati > Actinomycetota > Actinomycetes > Mycobacteriales > Nocardiaceae > Nocardia > Nocardia sp. NPDC005745. The sequence goes on along the minus strand of NZ_JBEXYF010000020.1, from coordinate 59,248 downwards.
TCGTCGTCGACTCCGCCATGCGCACCGCCGTGCCAGGGGTATTCGCGGCCGGCGACGTCGTCGACTACGACGGCAAAGTTCGATTGATCTCGGTCGGATTCGGCGAAGTCGCCACCGCCGTCAACAACGCCGCTGTTCACCTCGATCCCAGCACTCAATTGTTCCCCGGTCACTCGACCGACGAGCAGCCAGCTCCCGCACCCGTCGCGGCCTAGCCGTCCCCACTCGAAGGAAGTCGTTATGCCCTATGTGATTGCGAGCCCATGCATCGACATCATGGATAAATCCTGCATGGAGGAATGCCCGGTCGACTGCATCTACGAAGGCGACCGAAAGCTCTACATCAATCCGAAGGAATGCATCGACTGCGGTGCCTGCGAACCGGTGTGCCCGGTCCAGGCCATCAGCCAGGACCGACGAGTTTCCGACACCGATGCGGCCTTCGTCGAGGACAACCGGATCTTCTTCACTACCGTCCTGCCCGGACGTGACGAACCCGTCGGCGCCCCCGGCGGCGCACAAAAGACAGGGCCCATCGGGGTCGATACACCGCTGGTCGCGAACCGATAGCGTCGCCGACGGTCGGTGATGACCTCGCCATGACCTCAGCATCACAGCGGGTTGCCTGGTCCCCCGCTTCACTCCGTTCGACCACTACATGGAATATCAAACCTACGATGTCACCGATCGGTTTCGGGTGGGCGACAACATCATGGGGCTGGCCGTTGGCGACGGACGCTACCGGGGCCGCCTCGGCTTCGCGAGCCGCCGCAACGCCTACGGCAACCAGCTCGCCGCGCTCCTACAGATCGAACTCGACCTGGCCGACGGCACCACGCGCACAGTGGTCACCGACGAAGGCTGGGCCGCAGGTCCCGGACGGATCATCGGATCCGACCCCAAGCACGGCGAACGGGTGGATCTGCGTATCCCCGACAGCGACTGGCTGTCAGCGGCACAGCGTCCCGGCCGGTTCGGTGCGGCACAGCTACTGACCGGTCACCCACGCCGACTCGTTGCCGAGGAAGTCCCCCGAGTCGGGGAGATCTCCCGGTGGCCTGCCACCCGAGTGTGGCGCGCACCCTCGGGCCGGCATCGGCTCGTCGAACTGATCGAGCAGGCCGACCACCGCCTCGATACCGGCTTCCTCAGCACCCCAATGCTCTTGCAGGTCCTCACCGATAACGGGCACACCAACGTGGGTTTCAGGTGAGCGACGCGCTCATCGACGACAGGCGAGGCACGCGAGGATCGTCGTTCCGACGCCTGCGAGCCAGAAACGTCGAAGATCCGCGCAGTCGCGCCCAGTGTGGTCAGGGACTCTGGCGCTGGGCCTCGTCCGCGATCCAGACCGCGATCTGCGTGCGGGAGGTGAATCCCAGTTTGCTCAGGATATGCTCGACATGCCCGTCCGCGGTCCGTGGCGAGATCACCAATTTCGCGGCGATCTGCTTATTGCTGAGTCCCTGGGCCACAAGGTCTGCGACCTGCCGTTCGCGTTTGGTCAATTTCTGTTCCGAAGTGCGCGAGGTGGGGGTCGGCGACTCCCCCAGCGCGTAGGCCACCGCAGCGCTGCGCCCCATGGCCACGCCGCGCCGGAACGCCGCGTCGAACCGTCGTTCACCGAGTGCGCGACGCACCGTACGCTCGCATTCGTCGTGATAGTGGGATAGCTCGGGGAAGACAGAAAAACCAGGGGTGGAAGACCGCAACAAAGCTGCCGCGGCACCCATCAGAACAGCCGCACGTTCGCCATCGCCGGCAATCCACGCCAGCCCCTCGATATCCAATGCCGCCACGACCGGGCTACGCACACGCTGGTTCACTCGCAGCGATTCCTGCAGCAACTGTTGTGCGCGGGCCCCCTCGCCTCGCTGCGATACGAGGATGCCCAGCCCCCACAGCGCCATCGACCGATAAAGCGATTCACCACGCGCTTCGGTGATGGACAGCATTTGCTCGTGACACTCGATCGCCTGCGATAAATCGCCCTTCGCTGCGTAGGCCCAACCCAGTAACATCAATGCAGCGATCCCTAGGGGCCCTCGCCCGTTCGAGTCGAATATCTCGACAGCATGCTCGAGGCAGGTGACTGCTCGAGCAGGTTCATCCTGATAGAGCGCCAAGGAACCCTGGGCGTAGGCAACCGACGCCTGATTCATGGGAGTGGGATCCTGGGCGGCCAATTCGCGCGCCTGCTCCAGTAAGGAAACGCTCGACTGCGGGTCTCGCTGCGCCGCGGCCATGATAACGCAAGCTAGCAGCGCTCTGACACGGTCGGATACCGAACCCGCACCGGTATCGAGGGTGCGGTCGAGCCATCGTCGACCTTCACCGTACAAACCCCGAAAGCTCCAGAAAATCAACAACGCGGCGGCGGTGCGCAGCCCGGCCTCGGCCGAGTCCGCAGTGTCGTCGGACAGGCAGAACTCGAGGGCATCGCGCAGATTCGGTTGCTCGCGATCGAGCCGGGCCAGCCAATCGAGCTGCCGATCGCTGATCCATTCGGCCTCGGCATCCAGCGCCAGCCGCTCGTACCAGTCGCGGTGTCGTCGACGCAGCTTTTGGTATTCGCCCGACTCGCGCAACTGCTCGCGCCCGAAGTCGCGAACAGTCTCGAGCATCCGGAAACGCACGACTCCATCCAGCTCTTCGCGGTTCACGATCGACTTGTCCACCAGGGAGGACAACCCGTCAAGTAAACTCTCCCGCTCCAGGCCCGCACCGCACACCCCTTCGGCAGCGTCTAGTTCGAAGCCGTCGGCGAACACCGACGACCGGGCCCACAGCCGCTGCTCGGTCGGCGGGCACAATTGGTAGCTCCAGTCGATGCACCAGCGCAGGGTCTGCTGCCGCTTCGGCGCGGTGCGACTGCCGCGGGTCAGCAGCGCGTACCGATCGCTGAGCCGCGCCAAAATCTGCTCCGGCGACAGGGTGCGCATTCGTGCCGCGGCCAGTTCGATCGCCAGCGGCAACCCGTCCAGCCGCGAACAGATACCGGCAACCGCGGCCTTGTTGTCCTCGGTGATCTCGAAGCCCGGCACGACCGCAGCGGCACGTTGGGTGAACAACGTCACAGCGTCGAATTTGGGCATTCCCCGCAACGACGGTTCACCGCCGCCGCCCGGAACGGTCAGCGGCAGCACGCGCAGCACCGCTTCTCCAGCGATGTCGAGCGGCTCGCGGCTGGTCACCAGAATCCGCAGGCCCGGACAGGCCAGCAACAGTGTTTCGACCAGTTCCGCCAACGCCTCCGCAACCTGCTCGCCATTGTCCAAAACGAGCAACATTTCCCGGGAACACAGGAACTCGACCAGCACGTCCCGCATCGGTCGGGCCGAATCGTCACGCAGGCCCAGAGTGGACGCCACGACGCCGATCAGCAGTGACGGGTCGCGCACATTGGCCAATTCGATCACCCAGACCCCATCGGGGAAACCGCGTCGAGCATTCGACGCCGCCCGCAACGCCAGGCGGGTCTTGCCGACACCACCGATCCCGGCCAACGTCACCAGCCGCGACACCGACAGCAGATTCTTGATCTCCGACACCTCGGCACGGCGGCCGACGAAACTGGTCAACTCCAGCGGCAGCTCACCGGTCCCGCCACCACCCCTCGTTGGCTGCGGCGCGGCCCGAACCTGCGACGGCGGCACATGCTCGAACGGGCCCCTGTCCGGTGTCCGCAGTGCCATCTCCCCCACTTGGTATCCGTGCTGACGCTGTACCTGCCGAATGGCCTCGCCGATCTCCGCTGCCGACGGCCGCGCTTGCGGATCCCGGTTCATCGCCGATTCCACCACCGCCGACAAGTCATCGGGAATACCGCTTTCCCGCAGGTCGGGCACCGGTTGACTGGTGATCCGCCAAAACTGCGCCACCACCTGCTCACCGCTGCGCCGCTCGAACGCGGCATGCCCGGTCAACGCGCAGAACAAGGTCGCACCCAGACCGTAGACATCGGCTGCTGGTGTCGGTGCATCGCCACCGAGCACTTCCGGCGCGGTGAACGCCGGAGACCCGGTCAGCACGCCCGTCGCCGTTTCGAACCCGCCGGCAATGCGCGCGATACCGAAATCGGTCAACGCGGGCTCACCGTAATCGGTGAGCAGAATATTTCCCGGCTTCACATCGCGGTGCACGATGCCGAGCCGATGCGCGCTTTCGAGCGCACCCGCGATCTTCACCCCGACCCACAACCCGGTCTCCAACGGCAACGGTCCCTGCCGACGAATCCACGCATCCAGCGAATCCAACGGGTGATACGGCATCACCAGATAGGGCCGCCCGCTCGCGGTGACACCGACCTGCAGCACCGTGACGATATTCGGATGCCCGGTCAGACGGCCCATAGCCTTCTGCTCGCGAAAGAACCGCTCCTGATTGTCCTCGTCCAGCTCGGTGGTCAGCACCTTCACCGCCACCGTGCGCTCCAGCGCCACCTGCCTGCAGCGATACACCACACCGAAACCACCACGTCCGATTTCTTCGGCATCCTCGAATTCGGACGCACTCAACTCCACCGCGACGGGCAAGCCCACATCACGTTGAGTCTGCAGCGGGTCATCATCGACCATCAGCGGTGTGCATTCCACCCCGCACGTGCACGAACATCGGGCCCCATGCGCCTACCTTTCGACACTGCCCAGCGTATCGCCAACATGGTGCGCAGGTGATCGATCTCGCGGTACAACGCCGTCGTCTGGTCGGTGTGCTGCAATCCGATCCGGTGATGGTGCGGTTCCTGGCCGATCACGACGCGTATGCCCAAGTGATGGAGCGGTTGTTCACGATTTTGGGCGGTGCGGACGCCGATGCTGACATGCGGGTGCAGGCGGCGATGATGTCAGGGGCCATCGGCGGCGCCGCCCTTCATCCGCTGGTGATCGACCTCGACGATGACACGTTGCGGTCTCATCTGATGCGTTTGGCGCGGCGGCTTGTCCGGCTTCCCGAGTAACTCCGAGCGTTGCGGGCGATCAGCAGCCCGGGACCGGTCCGCCCTGTAGTTCGACCAGCGCGCAGAACGTCGTCGCCGCGACCTTCTGACCAGTCCCCGATGAACGAGACCAGGTGGACTCATTCACCGGGGACGGCTCACTCCGTGGCGTTCCGAATATCGGCCACTACGCCACCGCCAAGCACGGCGTCATCGGCCTCATGCGCTCATTGGCAATGGAGTTGGGCGACAAGAACATTCGCGTGAATACGATATGTCCGACCAACGTGCCGACGCCCATGCTGCTGAACGAAGAAACCTACCGCCTGTTCCGACCGGACCTGGCGCATCCGACCGTCGACGACTTCATCCCCGTCGCACAGATGCTGCACGTGCTGCCGATCGCCTGGGTGGAGCCGGAAGATATCAGCAACGCAGTACTGTTCCCAGCATCCGATGAGTCTCGTTATATCACCGGGGTGGCTTTGCCGGTCGACGGCGGCATACTGCTCAGGTAGCGGCGATCCATTGTGAAAACTTCTCGGATGAAAACCCTCGTTACTGGTTTCCGCACTCCGTACGGCAATCGAGACCGGCCGCAAATTCGATTCTGCCGCTTTCCCTTCTTGTGAAATGAGAATATTATTCTAATGATAAATAATGCAACGCTTTCAGTTGTTGCAAACCAGGATCCATATGAGATGGTCGCGTCGTGAATGCTGAGGACCAATTCCATATCGGAATGGTGGTAACAGACCTCGATGCCACTGCGGCAACGTTATCCGCAGTGCTCGGATACGAGTGGGGACCGGAGATCGGCGGGCCCATTGCGGTGGACCTTCCCGATGGCAGCACCACCATAATAGAATTGAAATTCCGGTATTCGACGACCGTGCCGAGGTTGGAGATCATCCGCAGCGTCGCGGGATCGCTGTGGGAACCAGTGCGGGATGCCGGGATACACCATACCGGGTACTGGTCCGACGATGTGGCCGCCGACGTCGCCGCACTCACGCGGTACGGATATCGCATCGAAGCCACAGGGAAGGCGGGCAACGGACAGATGTTGTTCGCATTTCTATCCGGTGCCCACGGCTTCCGGGTGGAACTCGTCAACCGGGCGGTGGAGCCAGGACTGGCGCAGTGTTGGACCGCTGACGACTCGGCGAGTGACGCATGAACAGCAACCGAGCGAAGCCTCGCGCTGAAGCAGCTCTCACGGTGCCGCATCGGTCCGCAGAGCAAATTGGTGGAATGCCGTCCAGCCTCCACGATGAGGCCGAACGGCCAGCCGCCGATAAGACACCGCGAGTTAGCCGAATCCGCTGACTCTTCGACCAAATCCGAGCCGGCAGATTGCACACCCAGCAAAAGCGCGAGAACACACCCAGCGGCGAGAGGCGCTGAATTTCGTGAACCGCCGTTGCGACCGGCGCCGATCATCGATCGTGCGATGATCGGCGAGCGCCCACCGCACGAACCGAAATGCTGATGAAATTGTCGTTGTGCTGCGCCGCCTCCCAGCCGCACAGTCGAAATACGGCGGTTCACGCCCGCGCCTGGTGATCGCCGGCCAGCACGGTCCGGCGTCGGCAGGAGTCGAACTCCAAAAGCATTCCGACTTGCCTCCTCAGCAGACGCCCGCACAGTTCCTCCCGAGGCGCCGATTCGGGTCACTGGATTGCTGGGCCGGACGCCAGCAGCTCGAATGCCGGCTCGGTCTGGACAAGATGGTGCCAGTCACCATCGACCACACTGGCCCACACTGCAGCGGCTGCGGGTTCTGCGCCGACTGCCTACGCGTGGTCCCCAATGCGAATGCCCCTCCCACGCCGCCCTATCGACCTCGAAACCGCCTGAACACCAATCCGTCCACCTCACGAACAAGCGCGAAACGTAACACTTGCGCATTCAGTGACAATTGTTACTACTGCCACGGAAGCGGTGCGACGCAGGGCCGCAACGGCAGTTGCCGGGCTACCGCCAGTTGACCCCGGGAGCCAATGAGCCGCACGAGACCCCCGCGTCGCGGCCGCACCGATCCCTGCCCATGAAGGAATCGCGATGAGAATGCCGCCGTTGTCGAGCTGGTTGAACCAGCGGTTGCTGCGGTTGCCCGCGCCCGATACCCGGAGTCTGCAGGTGGACGACACCTTGCAGATCCCGATGCGGGACGGCACGGTACTGCTGGCGGCTCGAATGACACCACGGTCGGGAGGTGACGGACTCCCGGTCGCTCTGATGCGCGGGCCGTACGGTCGCGGAGGGCAATTCGCGTTGCAATTGGCTCGGCCGCTGGCTGAGCGAGGTTTTCAGGTGGTGCTGCAGAGTGCGCGTGGCACAGCTGGTTCCGGCGGTGAGTTCGAGCCGTTACGCAACGAACGGTCCGACGGCATCGACACGGTGGAGTGGTTGTTCGAGCAGCCCTGGTTCGGCGAGTCGATGATCATGTTCGGCCCCAGCTACTTGGGCTACACCCAGATTTCGATGGCGGACCTGCTTCCCTCGCAAGTCAAGGCGATCATTCCGGTGGTCACCACCTCGACGTTGTTGCAGGGAATGGTCCGCGCGGGCGGGTTCCCTCTGGAAGCGACCTTCGGATGGGGCGTTCTGATGGAGCGTCAGAACCAGCCGCTGGCGACGACTCGTATGCTGCTGGGCGCCCGCAAACGGCGCCGCGCGGAAAAGACCCTACCGCTCGCCAATGCCGCCACGGTCGCACTCGGGCACCGTTCCGAGCTGATCCAGAATCTACTGACCCACGACGCGGACTCCCCGCACTGGGCTGGAACCGACCACCGCGACCACATCGGGCAGGCGGAAGTCCCCACCAGCATGATCACCGGCTGGTTCGACATCTTCCTCGATAGCCAACTGCGCGATTACGGCCGTATGGTGGCGGGAGGTCAGCAGCCGCGACTGACCATCGGCCCGTGGTCCCATGGTTCGATGGAGATCATCTCCACGATGGTCCACGAGGTGCTCGATTTCGGGCTGCCGCTCGCGCGCGGCGAGGCGCCGGTCGAGCGCGCGCCCGTGCGAGCTTTCGTCATGGGTGCCGAGCAATGGCGTGATTTGGCTTCTTGGCCTCCGCCGAATTACGAAGCCCGCAGCTTCTACCTTCAGCCGGGCGGCGCCCTGACAGTCGAGCAGGCGCCGGTAGCGGAGTCGGAGCCGAGCAGCTACCACTACGACCCCGCTGATCCGACCCCCGCCGTGGGCGGCGTGCGTCTGCTGCCCGGAATCAAGGCTGGCCGGGTCGACAACCGCATGCGGGAACAGCGCGACGATGTGCTGACCTATATCAGCGAGGCACTGGCCGAGGATCTCGAGATCGTCGGCGCGGTCGCGGCGAAGATCTGGTTCGGGTCGAGTTCGGCGCACGCCGATGTCTTCATCCGAGTATGTGATGTCGATCCCAGCGGACGGTCCATGAATGTCTGCGAAGGCATCACCGGCCTCACCGAAGCCGACGAACTCGATTGCGGCACAGTGGAACTCACGTCCACCGCGTATCTATTCAAACGTGGCCACCGCATCCGTATACAGGTTTCGAGCGGCTCCTTCCCGCAGTACAACCGCAACCTCGGAACCGGCGAACCCCGACTCACCGCGACCCGGATGCTGCCTGCGGACCAGCAGGTCTTCCATGATCCGGCGCACCCCTCAGCGGTCCTGCTGCCGGTACGGACCCACTGACTTCGACAACACTGATCAGCCGCGCGCATCCCCAATTGACCCCGTTAAGGAAGACTCCGTGATCGACCACACCCTGTCCACCATCGAGATCCCCATGCGCGACGGCGTCACGCTGTCCGCGACAGCGTTCGTGCCCGTCGGCGGCAACGCCTCGACATTGCTGGTCCGTAGCCCGTACGGATCGGTGGACTATCCGATAATGGGCGGCACCGGAGGCCTCGCCCCCACCCTGCTGACGTTCGTCAAAGCCGGATATGCCGTCGTCTGGGTGGAGTGCCGGGGCACCTTCGCCTCCGGCGGCGTCTTCACTCCCAACGTAAACGAAGTCGCCGACGGCTACGACACGGTGGACTGGATCGTGCGCCAACCCTGGTCGAACGGCAAGGTCGGCACCTATGGCTTGTCCTACCTCGGAATGACCCAGTGGGCTATCGCCACCGCCGCCCATCCCGCACACAAGGCGATGGTGCCGGTGATGACAGCGTTGGACTTGTACAAGGGCGCTATGTACCACCCTGGCGGCGCGCTGTCGTCCGGTATCGTAATCGGGTGGTCGGCGATCATGCGACTGGCCGAGGAGATGCGCCGCGAAGACAAGAACGACACGCTCATCGCCGAACTGGCCGGGCACGTACTCGGCGGCCACTCGGCGGCCGAGACCAGCCCGCTCACCGAGTTCACGGCACTGACGGACAGTCCCTGGTTCGCCGACCTCCTCGCGCATCCGAGCTATGACTCGTTTTGGCACGACCAGGACCTCAGTAAAGACATCGGCAAGATTTCCACACCCGCGCTGCTGATCGCCGGATGGTTCGACATCTTCGTCAATCAGCAGTTACGCGACTTCGAACTGCTGCGCCGCGATGGCGCCACCGACGACGTCCGCGAGGGCTCACGCCTGATCGTCGGGCCTTGGGATCACTACGACGGCGTGCTCAATGCCCGCACACCCGACCGCGACTTCGGCATCATGGCCAGCGGTGCCGGAATCGACCTGACCGCCGAGCACCTTGCTCATTTCCAGCGTTGGATGTCCGACACCCCGTCCGACGGCACTCAGCCACGGGTGCGATTGTTCGTCATGGGCATCGACCAATGGCGTGACGAGAGCGACTGGCCCCTGCCCGATACCCGCTACACCGACTACTACCTCGACGCGAACACCCTGACCACCTCACCCCCGGAAACCCCTGGCACACACAGCTACGTCTACGACCCGGCCGACCCGGTCCGCACTACGGCCTCCGCACGGATGTCGGCGCTCTGGGAAGCCGCGGACCAGCGCTTCAATGACGAACGCCAGGATGTGGTGCGGTTTGCGACTCCGCCGCTGGAGGCGCCGGTGTAGGCCACCGGCTACGTCAGCGCCGTGTTGTTCACCTCTTCCGATGCACGCGACACCGATTTCACCGCACAACTGATCGACGTCTTCCCCGACGGCAAGGCGATCGCTCTGAGCAATGGCATCGTGCGCGCCCGCTACCGCAACGACCTGTCGACCCCCGAACTGCTCGAAGCCGGACACATCTATGAACTGACCATCGACCTGGCGGCGACCTCGAACGTCTTCCTCACCGGCCACCGGATTCGCGTCGACATCTCCAGCAGCGACTTCCCCCGGTATCAGCGCAACACCAACACCGGCGGACAGATCAGTGCTGAACCCATCGACGTCGCGGTGACCGCCACGAACACCATTCACACCGGCCCTGATCACCCCAGCCGCCTGGTGCTGCCGGTGATCCAGCGATAGGCCATAGCTGACAGCCCCGAAGCAGAAGGGCCACACGGGAAACAGCACCGCGGAGCTACCCACGGCGCGGCCCAGCGCCTCCGCGGCCCCCATCAGTATGGTGGCGCGTCGTGCGCCGTCCTCGGCACCGGCAATCCACGCCAGAGCCTCCAGGGCCAGGGCGGCGGTGACCGGATCGTCGACCAGCCGGGTCAGCCGCAGGCACTGTTCCAGCAGTTCCGTCGCTCACCTGCGCAAACACCTCCTTCGAGGCAAGCGACAGCAGAACCCGTACAGGTAACGCTTGTAATTTTTGTAACAAATGTGCACGATCGCTGGGTGGAGAAGGAGCTGTCGCAGCGGATCCGGCGTGCCATCGCTTCGACGCGAACGCCCGAGCCGACTAAGGCGGCGACCTCTCGCCGGCGTAGACACGCGCCGTCGATCCCCGACGAAGGAATCCGATGAGAAAACCATCCTTGTTCAGCAAATTCCTGCAGCGCTCGTTCAAGTTGCCCGATCCACTGACACGCGAAGTCGCCGTCGAGCGGGATGTGCGCATTCCCATGCGTGACGGCGCAGTCTTGCTGGCCGATCGCTGGGTCGGCGCCGAAGGAGGTGACAGGCTGCCCACGGCACTGATCCGCGGCCCGTACGCCAGGCGCGGCCTGATGGCGGCGCAGCTGGCCCGCCCGCTTGCCGAACGCGGTTTCCAGGTGCTGCTACAGAGCACGCGGGGGACTTTCGGCTCCGATGGACAGTTCGATCCGCTGCGCAACGAGCGCCTCGACGGCATCGACACCATCGAGTGGCTGTGCAAACAGCCGTGGTTCGGCGAGTCGGTGGTTCTTGTCGGGTCCAGCTATCAGGGCTACACGCAGTGGGCGATGGCCGACCATGCGCCCTCGCAGGTCAAGGCAATGATTCCTGCGATGACCGAATCGACGCTCGGCACGAACTTCCTCCAGGCCGACAAGTTCGGCCTGGAGTCGGTCTTCGGCTGGGGTGTCCTGGTGGAGGGTCAGACCCGGCGATTGGCCATGCCGAGGTTTCTGCTCGGTGTACGGCGGCGCAATCGCGCGCATTCGGTACTGCCGCTGGCAAACGCCGATCAGGTGGCACTGGGCCGCAGGTCGATGATCATCCAGAGCTTCTTCAACCACGATGTCACATCGCCGTATTGGTCGGTGGCCGATCACAGCGATCGGGTCGCCGATGTCCGGGTGCCGGCCAGCCTGGTCTCCGGCTGGTTCGATGTTTTTCTTCCTGGCCTGCTGCGCGACTACTCGCGCCTGCGCGAGTCCGGCACCCCCGCTCGCCTGACCATCGGCCCCTGGTCGCACACCTCTCCGGAGGCGATCGCCGCGATGCTCAACGAGGCAGTCGATTTCGGGTCGGCGCACGCGAACAACACCACGCCGGCGGACCGGGACCCGGTCCGTATTTATGTCATGGGCGCCGAACGGTGGCGCGACCTTCCCGAATGGCCCCCGCACGGGTACAGCGAACACCCGCTGTACCTGCAACCCGGCGGCAGGCTCGACGACACCACCTCATCGGCTCCCGCCCACGACGCGTACCGCTACGACCCGGCCGATCCGACACCGGCGGTCGGTGGCGCCCGGATGCTGCCGGGCATCAAGGCCGGGCGTGTGAACAATACCGGGCTGGAGCGGCGCGCCGATGTACTCACCTACACCAGCGAACCCATGGCCGACGATCTCGAGGTCATCGGCGAGGTGAGCGCGCAGATCTGGTTCCGCTCGAGTCTGCCGCACGCCGATGTGTTCGTCCGGCTCTGCGATGTCGCTCCCGACGGCACCTCGACCAATGTCTGCGACGGCCTGGTCGGATTGGCCGATGCCGACCAATTGCAGTGCGTCGCCGTCGCACTCACTGCGACGGCGTATCTGTTCAAGCGGGGCCACCGTGTCCGCGTCCAGGTGTCCAGCGGCGCCTTCCCCCAGTACAACCGCAATCTCGGCACCGGCGAGGCACGCGCGACCGCCACCACCATGCAGGCAGCCGACCAGCGGGTTCATCACGGACCCGATCATCGATCGGCGATCATGCTGCCGGCCGGGCCGGCGCAACTCGCCTGACGAGCAGCCGACGCACCGGGCCTGGGTTTCCACAGCCCCGGGCCCGGTCCGGTCCCACGCCGTGCGGAAACCCGCCCGCGATAGCGTGAGATACCGCGCCGAGCATGAGCTGCAACACACCCTATCGGTAACACTTGTATACTTGGGTTCAACTGACAACATTGGAGGGGTGGAGATTGTGTTGCCGGTGGAGCCGGAGGCTGGAGATCGCAGGGTACGGCGTTCGAAGACGGCGCTGCTGGCTGCAACCATCCAGCTGATCTCCGAGCGCGGCAGCACCGAGGTCTCGGTGACCGAACTGGCCGAGGTGGCCGATGTCAGTCGCCGTGTCCTCTACCAGCATTTCGGCAGTCGTGACGCATTGATCGTCGCGGCGGCGGCGGACCTGCTGAGCCGCGAGTTGATACCGCATCTGCCCCCGAATCTCGACACCCGCGAATCCACGGTTGTCATGGCCGGACACATGGCCGCGAACCGAAGCTTCTACAGGGCGATTCTGACCGGGTCGTGTTCGTATGCGACAGCGCGCGCGGTGAGCCAGCTGTTCAGCCCGTTCGCCACCACCGACGCCCGTGAATCATTCGGTCTCGACGAAGAACTGGCCAGCGAGGTCGGTGACTACTTCGTCGGCGCCACGGTGACCGCGATAGCAACGTGGCTGGCCGATGGTCCCGATCCGCTGGACCCGGAGGAGTTCGCCTATCGGATGCAGCGCATCCGATCGGTGCTGACCTCTGAACAGCGGGCATCAGCAGACTCCGCCCGATGAAGCCTCGCCCGCCCGGGGTGGCAGTCGGCTCTGCTCACCTCGACAGTCACCGTCACGGGTACCGCCGTGGTGGGTGCGGTACCCGAGACGGTGAGATGGGTTGCGCTCAGGCCGGGTCGCGTCGAGCGGCGCGCAGGGCCACGATTCCGAGGGCGGCCAGCGCCGTGTATCCGAACAGCACCAGCGCCGCGCCGAGGCGGATGCTCTCGGGGTTCATCCCCGACCAGGGCGCGTCGCCTTTGGAGGCCAGCGCCGCCAGCGCCAGCTCGGTGATCCCCGCGATGACCGCGCTGAGCGCCACGACGCTGTTGGGGCGCCAGGACAGCAACAGGGCGAGCACGGTGCCGACGACGGCGAACACCCAGGCCATCCAGTCGAAGTAGGCCAGCTGCAGGGCCGAGGGGCTCTGTGCGTACATGGTGGCGAGATCGGCGAAGGACAGATACATCGGTGGTGTGCCTGCGGCCGGAGACGCGGGCATGTAAATCCACGCCGGTCCGAGCAGTCCGATCCACAGCGCCAGCGGTGACGCGACGGCCAGGGCGACCAGCAGACCGGGGGTTCGTGCGGCACCGATACCGACCTGTTGCGGGGAACCGGTGTTGATCGTTGTCATGGTGACGTACTCCATTCGAGTGACAGTGCTGTCGCTGAACGCGGGAACTCCCCGGCGGACGTGACAGCGATGGGTTGCCGGAACGCCGCGGGTGCGGTGTCCGGAGCTGGAGTGAACGGCGATGTCGGGCTGCGAACGGAAGCGGTCGGAGTCGAGGTGCCGATCGAGGGTGGCGCGTGGTCGCGTCCTTTCGAGAACAGGCGGTGATATGAAGATGTGGCAGGCGCAGACGATGGCCCACGGTGTTCGGGCGCGATGTAGGCGGCGCCGGCACAGTCGTGCCGGCGCCCCGTTACAGAATCACCGCGAGGACGGCGCCTGGGGTGCGGTGATCGATCCAGGCGTGTCCCGCAGTCGTCACGTCAGGAGGCCGGGAACCCGGCCCAGGCGACCGGCGATTCGGGGATGTCGGTGGGCAGTTCGGCCCAGCCGCCGCCCTCGACTGCGGAAACCAGCGTGCCGTTGCGGATCGCGGTCGGGTAGTAGGTCCAGTTGTAGAGCCGTGGATAGCCGGCTCCGGGCCCGGTCGGTTCGCTGAAGTTCAGCGGCGGGGTGATCCCTCCGCCGGTGTAGTCGGTCACCGCGCGCAGGCCCGCGAGCACGCTCTCGCGGGTGATGGACGCCAGTCCCTGGGTCGCGTGGTTGAGCAGGTCGAAGGTTATCCAGCCCATCTGCGATTTGTCTCCGAGGTACTGCACGTAACCGGCCTCGCGCATCGAGTCGAGGTAGCGCCGCTGTCCGATCACGTCGGCGTCGAAGGCCGGGAACAGCGAGGCGACCAGAACACCCTCCCCGGCCGGGCCCAGCTTCTCGAGTACGGCCGGGGTCAGTGACATTCCTTCCACGATGAACGGGGTGGTGATACCGAGTTCGTGGCGGGCGAGGATGGCGTTGACGGTGTCGTCGTTGTTGACCAGGGTCAACATCACCGCGTCGACACCTTCGACCGATTTCTGCACCCACGGCGCGATGTCGTCGACGACGTAGGGTGCGGCCACCAGACGGGTTTCCTCGGGCAGTCCGAAGCGCTGCAGAGTGAGGTTGTGGACATCGACGAACCACGGGATGCCCGGGATGTCGGTGGTGAGGCTACCGGGATGCTCGGCGCCGGAGGCGAACGCGGTGGCGATCTTGCCCCCGTCCATCGAGATGTGCCCGCCGTTGATGTTGAACACAAGCGGGTTGTAGTACTCGTCCTTGGTGCACGGTACTGCCGGGATCGAGGCCAGCCCGGCCTCGGCGAGGATGGTGCTGATCTCGTAGGACACCACCAGACTTCCGACCACCGCGACGCATTCGGGGTCCGCGGCGGCGCGGCGGGCGCACTCGACGGTCTGCGCCGGGTCCAGATTCGTCTCGAAGATCTCGAGCTCGACCGGACGGCCGGATCCGCCCAGGCCGTTCAGCGTCTCGTTGATGGTGCGGACCGCCGCACGGTTGCCGGCACACAAATCGTCCTGCGGCGCGTTGTTCGCACTGCTGGCGTCGATGATGGCGACGACCTTCACCGGAGTCCCTGTCGCCCGCCCCCGAGCCGGATGCGCTTGCCCGTCGCCGAGCCGCTGGGTTGTGTCGCTCACTGAGTTCCTCCTGATCGGAATGTGCCGTAGGTCACGCCACTGATCTGACCGTAAGCTGCGAAAACACCCCAGTCAAGAACACTTGTTATTTTGGGAGCAGCTGTGCACTACCGGCGCAGGTGTGATGAACGCTCCGGGCAGGTGAGTTTCCTTCCGGCCGCTGGACACAGTGGAGACAGCGCTGACACCCGATGGTGAACTGCTCGTCCGCAGCGACCAGGTCATGCGCGGATACCGCGGTAAACCCGAATGCACCGCCGAAACGATCGACCCGGACGGCTGGCCCCACACGGCCGATGTCGCACGCTTCGACGACGAGGGCTTCGTGTGGATCGTGGACCGCAAGAAGGAACTCATCATCAACGCCGCAGGCAAGAACATGTCCCCGGCGAACATCGAAATGGCCATCCGCTCGGCGGGCGACCTCATCGCGCATGTCTGTGTCATCGGCGATGCACGCCCCTACAATGTCGCCCTGCTCGTCCTCGACCCCGCAAGCACGCCCGGGACCGAACTCAGTTACCCGTCGCTGCATACCCCCGTCGCGGAGCAGATCGCCCAGGCAAATGCGACGCTGTCGCGCGTCGAACAGATCAAGAAGTTCACCATCCTGCCGGAGGACTGGACTCCCGGGACTGAACTGACTCCCACTATGAAGCTGCGCCGCAACGTCATTCACCAGAGATACACGAGCCAAATCGACGCCCTCTACACCTCCGATTGACGAATCCCAACCGCCACGGGGCATCTGTCCCGCATTCACAGATCGTGGCCTGGAACCTCCAGTACTGCTCGACTGGCTGCATCATCAACAACGGCACCCGCGCAGCCCGGTGGAGCTGTCCAGCCTTCGTGCGGTAATGTGGCATCGGATGGAATCCCTTGCGCGACAACATTGTTCCACAATGCTCATGACGACCTCCTGGGACATGACCGAGACCGCACCCGCCGCCACCACAACACATTTCGAAGTAGCGCGCAGCGATTCGATCGGGGTACCACTACCAGGTATGGAGCGAAACTGGTCCGCGCGGATTCCAAATACGAGCTCCTGGTCCGCGGGCCGAACGTGACACCGGGGTTCTATCGTCGTCCCGATTTGCATGGCGAAGCCTTCGACGCCGAGGGCTTTCTCCGCACCGGCGACCTGGTGTCGTTCGTCGACCAGCATGATCCAAACAAGGGCCTGCTGTTCGGCGGCAGGATGGTGGAGAACTTCAAACTCTCGACGGGCACTTTCGTACACGTGGGCGCCCTGCGGCCAAAGCTACTGTCGGCTGCCGGAAAACTACTCCAGGACGCGGTGATCTGCGGTCACGATGGTGATTTCGTCGCCGCATTGGTGTGGCTGCATCCCGACCACGTCAAGGGCTACATCAACCAACGTGCGGTTCGTGAGAACCGGGCCGACCTGGTGCGTGAACTGACCGCCGCGGGTCCATCCGCACGGTCCATCAGCCGAGTACCCGCCGCGACGACGGAGATACGCTGAGGTGACCGAGAGCTAGCGATGTCTTCATCGGTTTGGGCGGCAACTTCGCCACCGCTGTCCCGGACACCGAAAGCGCGACTCACGTACTGCGCAATTTCTTGCTGACCGTACAGATTCACCGTAATCGGTGAGCAGAATATTTCCGGGCTTGGCGTCGCGATGCACGATACCGAGCCGGTGCGCGCTCTCGAGCGCACCCATGATCTTCACTCCGATCCACAACACGGTCTGCGCAGACACGGTCCTTGCCGCGGATCCACGCATCCAGCGAATCCAACAGGTGGTACGGCATCACCAGATAGGGACGCCCGCTCGGGGTGAGGAGACCGACCTGCAGCACCGTGACGATGTTCGGATGCCCGGTCAGACATGTAACCCAGAAGGGCAGCTGGTCGGGGTCGACCGCCGTTATGGTCTTGCTCCGGGCTACGCCGGGTTCTGCACAGGCGGGAGAGCAGGGCTGCTGCCGGGAGTACGGCTGATGGCGTGGGTCGGGTCGGCACCGAAGCTCAACAGCAGGTACTCCCACATCGCCGCGAACCCGGCGACGTGATCACCGTGCGTGTCGAGTTCGTGGGTGAGCTGGTATTCGCCGAGGAACGTCGCCGCGACGGCTCGTGCCGCGGTCGCCGTGTTGAGCGTGGCGGAGACCTCTCCCCGCTGCTGGGCTTCCTGGAGGAAGCGCTCGATGTGGCCCATCCACAACAGGTGTGGACGCGGGAGCTCGGCGTCGATCACGGTGTGTTCACGGTTGAGGCGGAATGCGGCCCGGAAGATCACATCGGTGTCGGCGCGGAGTGTGATGTCATCGATCGCGACAATGAGGGCGTCGATGCCGTGCAGGCCACGGGCGTGCACGGCATCGATGATCTGTTGGATCTGGGTGACTTCTTCTTCGACGATCGCGGCGGCCAGGTTCGCCTTCGAGGTGTAGTGGTAGGCGACGGAGCCCTTGGTGAGGCCGAGGCGGGCAGCGATGCTGCCCATACTTCCGCCGACGTACCCATTGGTGTCGAACTCCTCGGCCGCCGCCTCGAGCACAGCCTGCCGGGTGCGCTCGGCCTGCTCCCGCTTGGTCACCATACCTGTCCCTCTCACCCTTCCAGCAGCGCTGGCAAGGCTGCCCTAACTTTCCCCTTGTCGATATCTCACCCGTTCAATATAGTCGGGTCAGATACATCCTGATCGTTCAGTATGTGTATGCCGTCGGGCGTGATGAGAGAGGACTTCTATCCGTGAGCAGTGTGGACACAGCCTCCGGTCCCGCGCCGTCGATGCGTGAGCAGGGCGCCGCGTTGTGGCGGCTGCTATCGCCGGTGCGCGGCCAGTTGATCGTGGCGGTGCTGGTGCAGGCCCTCGCCGCCGTCGCGTCGGTGGTGCCGTTCATCGCGGTCGCGTCCCTGGCGCGGGTGCTGATCGAGGACGGCCTCGCACGCCCGGAGCAGCTGTGGCTGTGGGGGTTGATCACGGTCGGCGCGCTCGTGGTGCGGGCCGTCGCCACGCTGGTCGCGGGCGCGATCACGCACTACGCCGACAATGATCTGCAGCTGATCCTGCGCCGCCGGATCGCAGCTCGGCTGGAGCAGGCACCACTGGGGTGGTTCACCCAACGCAGCGCGGGGACGATCAAGAAGGGCGTCGCCGACGACGTCGCCGCGATGCACCATCTCGTCTCGCACGCGGAGCTCGAACTCACAAACGCGATCGTCGTGCCCCTGGTGACGCTCGTCTATCTGTTCAGCGTGAACTGGTGGCTGGCACTGGTGGTGTTGATCCCGATGTTCGCCGGCTTCTACCTGTACGCCCTGCAGCTGGCGGCAGGCAAGGGAAAGATGGAGCAGTACTCCACGTCGATGGAGCGGGTGACCTCGGCCGGGATCGAGTTCATGCAGGGCATCTCGGTGGTCAAGACCTTCGGGCAGGCCGGACGCGCCCACCGGCGCTTCCTGGATGCGACGACCGCGTTCATCGACTTCTTCTGGGGCATGGTGATGGGCTCCCGCAAGACCACCACCGCGGGCGACATCGTCCTGGCCCCACTGGCCGCTCTTGTCGTGGTGCTCGGTGGTGGCGCCCTGTTCGCGCAGATGGGATGGATGGACCCGGTCGACATCGTCGCGTTCGCGCTGCTGGGGCTGGGTATCACCGGCCCGCTGTTCGCGATGTGGTACGCACTCACGTCGATGCAGCAGGCACAGTCGGCGGCGATTCGCGTGCAGGCGCTGCTGGACACCCCGGTCCTCGACGAACCGGAAATCAGCGCGACGCCCCGCGACGAGATCCTGGAACTGCGAGGCGTGGGCTTCAGCTATGACGGTACGCACGACGCGCTGCGCGACATCAGCATCACTCTCGCACCCGGCACGACGACCGCGCTCGTGGGCCGTTCGGGGTCGGGCAAGTCCACGATCTCCCGCCTGATCCCCCGCTTCTGGGATCCCACCGAGGGGCAGATCCTGCTCGGCGGTCAAGACCTGCGCACCCTCAGCACCGAAGAACTGTTCCGGCATGTCGGCTTCGTGTTCCAGGACGTACAACTGCTGCGCACGAGCGTGATCGACAACATCCGGATGGCCCGCCCCGACGCCACCCCGCAACAGGTCCATGACGCGGCACGGTCCGCGCAGATCCACGACCGGATCATGCAACTCCCGCGCGGCTACGACAGCGTCATCGGCGAGGACGCGCTGCTGTCCGGAGGCGAGGCACAGCGCGTCTCGATCGCCCGCGCGATCCTCGCCGACGCCCCCATACTCGTGCTCGACGAGGCCACCGCTTTCGCGGACCCCGAATCCGAAGCGCTCATTCAGGACGCCCTCTCCGAACTCGCCACCGGCCGCACGCTGCTGGTGATCGCGCACCGGCTCTCCACGATCGAACACGCAGACCAGATCATCGTGCTCGACCGGGGCCGCATCGCCGAACAAGGCACGCACGAGGGGCTCCTGGAGCGGGGCGGGACCTACGCGCGCTTGTGGGCCGACCACGAACGGGCCACCGCCTGGACCCCGCGCCCCACCACAGCCACAGCAACCACGACAGAGGAGGGCTGGCTGTGATCCGGCAGATGATCCGCATCCTCGGCCCCGACGCCGGCACCTTCCGCGCGCTGCTCGCCGGGCTCGTCGCGAGCGCCGTCGTGCAGGGGATCGCCTTCGCATTCACGGTGCCGCTTCTGACCGCGATTCTCGCCTCGGACTGGGGCGCGGCCTGGACATGGTTCGGTGTCGAGACCCTGCTGCTGGCCGTCTACGCGGGTGTGACATACCGGGCGAAGCTGTCGTCGACCGGCACCTCTCGGCTCGTGGCGACCAACCTGTGGCAGCGCCTCGGCGACCACATCGCCCAGTTACCGCTCGGCTGGTTCGGGCCCGCACGCGTGGGGCAGGCGTCCAAGACCGTCTCCGCCGGAGTGCTCGACGTCATGGGCCTGCCCACGAACCTGCTGCGTCCCCTGATCGACACCTTCGTCACCCCCGCGGTGGTGGTTGTCGCGATGTTCTTCTTCGACTGGCAGCTCGCGCTTATCACCGCCCTCACCGCCCCGTTCATCGCCGTCGCATACCGGTTCGCCGGGAGGCTGTTGATGTCGACCGACGCGCACACTCACGAAGCCGCTGTCGACACCGCGAACCGGCTTGTGGAGTTCGCGCAGACCCAGCCCGTGCTACGCGCCTTCGGCCGCCGAACCGAAAGCGGGCGTCTGCTCGATGACGCGATCGTGGCGCAACGCGCCGCCGACCGGAAGATGGTCACGCGGGTTGCCATTGCCCAGTTCGGGTTCGGACTCGTCGTGCAGACCGCGTTCACCGTCGTGATCCTCGCCGGCATTGCACTCGCACTCGGTCGCAGCCTCGGGCATATCGAGCTCGTCACCCTGCTCGTGCTCACCACCCGGTACGTGCAGCCCATGCTCGACGCTGGCGACCTGTCCGCCGGCCTGCGCGTGGTGCGCAACACCCTGGACCGCATGGAGAACATCCTCGCGACCCCCACACTCCCCGTCACCGGCACAGCCGCCACCCCCACCGAGCCGACGGTCGAGTTCGACCACGTGACCTTCGGCTACGACCCGCAGCGGCCCGTCATCCGCGACGTCAGCTTCGGCGTGCCGGTCAGGTCCATGACCGCCCTCGTCGGACCGTCGGGGTCGGGTAAGACGACCATCACCCGGCTAGTCGCACGGTTCTGGGACGTCGACTCCGGTACCATCCGCATCGGTGGCGCCGACGTCGCCGCACTCACCCCGGACGACCTCATGCGGCAGCTGTCGTTCGTCTTTCAAGACGTCTACCTGTTCGCCGGCACGATCCGCGAGAACATCCTGATCGCCAAGCCGTCGGCAATCGACGAAGAACTGGAACGGGTCGTCCAGCTCGCCCGCGTCGACGAGATCATCGAGCGCCTGCCAGCCGGTCTCGGCACACAGGTCGGCGAGAGCGGCTTCGCGCTGTCCGGCGGGGAGCGCCAGCGTGTCTCCATCGCCCGCGCACTACTCAAAGACGCCCCCATCGTTCTGCTCGACGAGGCCACCGCCGCGCTCGACCCCGAGAACGAGGCCCTCATCCAGGACGCCCTCACCGCCCTCACCGCCGACCGAACCCTCATCGTCGTCGCCCACCGCCTCCAGACGATCAGGTCCGCCGACCAGATCCTCGTCCTCGACAACGGCCGCATCGCCGAACGCGGCACGCACGAGGGCCTGCTCGCCCACGGCGGCATCTACGCCTCGTTCTGGCGCGAACGCAGCCGCGCCCGGGGCTGGCGCATCACCCCGGCCCGCTGACGCACCCACCCCCCGACGAAAGCGAAGACGATCGCATGACCAGCAGCACCACACCCGCCAGCCCATCCGCGGCGGCCCGGCGTGCCAAGCACCTATGGACCATCACTGGGATGGGACTCCTGCTCTACCTCGTCTTCCACGTGCTCTCGACGCTCCTCGAAGGCGTCGACCCCGCGCTCGAAGGCAATGAGGCACAGGCGATGTGGGTCTGGACGATCAGTCTCGGCATCGCCTTCCTCCCCACCCTCCTCTCCGCGCTTGGCGAATCCCGCGCCATCGCATGGGTCATCTTCGTGCTCGGCATCGTATCCGTGCTCCTAGGCCTCCTCATCGCCTACCAGTACGGCATCAATGCCAGCGCCGGCTACATCGCCCTCACCATCGCCGTCTTCATGCTTCTCCCAGCCGTATTCGCGCTCCCCCACACCCTGCGATGGGCCCGCGGAGGGTAGGCGCCGAGACAAGCTTTGAGGATGCCCAACATTCACCACCGACGACGTCGCGGTGGCAACACGATGGGCGAAGGACCAACTTGCGAGTAAACCCGCCGACGGAGAGGCCTGATGTGGGCTAGCACTTGCGTGAATGCAGTGTCACGATGCGTGACCGTGAGGTCAGTCAGAATGCCTCCCGGGCGGCCCCGTGTGCAGGGCAGGCGCGAGGCCTGACAGGGCACGATCGGCAAGAGACGGTGGAGCTGCGGTGGCGGGCGACTACGACTGGCCGATGGTTCCCAACAATGGGACCAGCCGATGATCCAGTACCGGGCGAATGACAACCGATGTGCTGGCACGACGCACACCGACGCAATTGAGCACCAGGGCATTGACCCGCCCCAGGTCCTCAGCGCTGCGAGCTACCACTCGGCACATCACGTCGCCGTCGCCGGTCGTCCCGTATGCCTCGATCACCTCAGGAATGTCGGCCAACGCCCGGCGTAGCGCGTCCAGGTCGCGCTGGTGAACGGCGATGGTCATGAACGCTGTGACTCCAAAGCCGGCCAACGCCGGGATGGCGTGGACGTTCTCCATACTGAGCACGCCGAGTTCCTCGAGTCGCGCCAGTCGGATCTGCACGGTGCTACGCGCCAACCGCAACTCCCCGGCCAGCCCCATCACGGTGGCGCGGGGATGCTGCAATAAGGCAGCCAGGATACGGGCATCGGTACCATCCAGGGTGACCCGTTCGGTCATGTCAGCCTCCTTGGCAGACGTCGGGCAGCCCGGATTCCGCGCTGGCGAAACCAGCATAGGGATGCAAATGAGGAGATTGAGCAAAGGGATCGGTCGACTACCTATGGCGGCGAGAACGGCCCGGCACACATGAGGTGGCGCCAGGCCGTACCGATTTATTGTGGCTTGGAATGATCAGGCAGGAATCCCGCCAACCAGGCCAGCAACGGCGCGGCCTGGCCGCAGCGACGATGCCAGAGTACACCAACATCTGACGGAAGTACCTGTCCCGACTGCCTTCGTCAATATTGGCCGACACCATCGCGCCATTGGTGGAGAAGGGACTGACATCACTACTGTCGCCGAGATCGCCGTAGCGGCAACGAATCCGATCGGGTTCACCGCGCCATCGTCGAGCATGGGTCCAGCGACGGCGATCGCCACTCCGATCGTGGCCGAGGACGATGCCGGCACGGGCACGATACCGGCCATGTAGCACAGCAGCAGCGCGACCAGCAACGGAATACCGATTCCGGCAGCGGCGGTGCTCACATAATCGACGGCACCGGCAGTTTGCGTCACCTTGATGAAGGTGATGACGCCGCCGACGAGAACGACGATCGGCGAACTGACATTGGCCAGCCAGGTCTTGGCGTCCGCCGGGTTGACGACAACCAGCACCGCCGCAGGACGCAGATGTCCAGCAGCGCAATGGAAGTTCCGGTGAGGGCGAAGAAGCTCCAGGGAGCACTAGGTGGCTCGCCCAGTCGAATTGAATTGGCCAGGCGTCTCACACTCCGGAAACCTTTCATTCTCTTTGGAACACGGCTGCCCTGAGCGGGACTTTCTGTTGCTATGTCGACGCTAGCCTGCATACCGACAAGCCACAGTGCGTCCAGGACACGTCTCATGACACGAGTCAGGCAGGCAAATCGACTGAACTGCGGGGCAGCCGCGGCAACCACGAGGCAATGTGACTGATTCTCCATCCAGCAGTAGTCGGCGTCACGTTGCGCCGGTCACACTGGCGGCATTTCGTAGCGCCACTACCTGCGCACGGCGCAACTCGTCACTGCACCAGGAGGAATCGAATGGATATCGGCGTCATCAGCGGAGACGGCATCGGCCCCGAAGTCATCGACCAGGCGCTGGACGTACTTGCCCTGGTGCGCCCTGACATCGCGGTCCAGCATTACGATCTCGGGGCAGCCCGTTACCACCGCACGGGCGAAGTGCTGCCCGACGATGTTCTCAACTCGCTTCGTCACCACGACGCCATCCTGCTCGGGGCCATCGGGGACCCCAGTGTGCCCAGTGGCGTACTCGAGCGCGGATTGCTCCTCGAGATGCGTTTCGCGCTCGACCACCATGTCAATCTGCGACCGTTCGAGATCCGTCCCGGCGGGGCTTCCCCCCTGCGTACCGCGCCGACGGTATGCGACTTCGTTGTTGTGCGAGAAGGCACTGAAGGACCCTATGTGGGCACCGGAGGATCGGTGCGCACCGGCACTGCGCACGAGGTGGCCACCGAAGTATCGGTCAACACCCGCTATGGCGTCGAACGCGTGGTGCGGTTCGCCTTCGACCTCGCCGCGACCCGTCGAGGGCATCTGACCTTCGTCCACAAAACCAACGTGCTCACCTGGGCCGGCAGGCTGTGGGCCAACACCGTCACTGAGCTTGCCACCCGCTATCCGGAGGTGGAGGTCGCTTACGCGCATGTCGACGCCGCGACCGTTCACCTGGTCAACGATCCGGGTCGCTTCGATGTGATCGTCACCGACAACCTTTTCGGTGACATACTCACCGATCTGGCCGGCGCCATCACCGGAGGTATCGGGCTGGCTGCGTCCGCCAACCTCGATACCACTCGCCGGAACCCATCCATGTTCGAACCAGTGCACGGCAGCGCCCCGGACATCGCTGGACGCGGGATCGCTGACCCGACTGCCGCGATCCTGTCGGTGGCCTTGATGCTCGACCACCTGGGCGACCCAGCGTCCGCCACCCGCATCCGAGAGGCGGTCGACAGCGGGCTCGCCGACAACACCGGTGCAGCGCGCACTACCGCCGCGACCGGCGCGGCAATCCGAAGCGCGCTCACCTCGACGACTGCGCCGACCGCGGCCGCACCCACGAGTCGCTAGCTGTATCGCACAGACGGTCGAACCAAACCGAGCGAAGCGAAAGACATGACGCAAACACACGAATCCTCCTCGACAAGAGAGCCTTTGGACCTCAACGACCGCTACCGCCCCGGGTCCGGTGCGGTTCTGATGACAGGTGTCCAGGCCGTAGCACGCTTACTCGTAGAACAGCATGAGCGTGATCGCCGCGGCGGCCGTCGGGTCGCGACCTTGGTGTCGGGATATCAGGGCAGCCCACTGGCTGGCCTCGATCAACTCTTGGCCGGCCTACCGCTGCTGGCCGGGCACGACGTCAAGCTCACGCCGGCGGTCAACGAAGAACTCGCGGCCACCACGGTCTGGGGCAGCCAGCTCGAACTCCCGATGGGGACGCGCACCCACGACGGTGTTGTCGGCGTTTGGTATGGCAAGGGGCCTGGGTTCGACCGTTCCACCGATGCACTGCGACACGCGAATATGTACGGCGCTCATCCCACGGGCGGTGGCCTGTTGCTGGTCGGCGACGACCCTGCTGCCAAGTCCTCGAGTGTGCCTGCGGCAAGCGAAAAGGCTATCGCCGCGCTCAACATACCGATCCTGTTCCCGCGCAACGCCGAAGAGATCATCGCGTTCGGCATGATCGGAATCGCTCTGTCGCGCGCTTCCGGATGCCTGGTCGCCCTCAAGATCGTCGCCGACGTCGCCGACGGAATCTGGACGGTCGACCGCAACTTCGCTGACCTGGCGATCAGGGTGCCCACGATCGACTGGGACGGCAAACCCTGGGCCTACCGGCAGCGGGTGCTCGCCGCGCCCCCGGACAGCCTGCTCGCCGAGGCGGACCTCTATGGCCCGCGCTGGTCGATGGTCAAGGCCTTCGTCGACGCCAATCCCCTCGATACGGTGGAGGTCGATCCCGCGAACGCGTGGCTGACCATCGCTGCAGTGGGCAGCGCCTACAACGCAGTCCGCGACGCCCTGACTGAACTCGGCCTGCCCGAAAACGAACTCAGGGCCGCCGGTGTGCGGGTGCTGCGTATCGGCGCCCCGTTCCCTCTCGGTAAAGCCACAATCACCGACGCCATTCGCGGAGTCACCGACGTTCTGGTCATCGAAGACAAGACACCATTCGTCGAAACACAAGTCAAGGAGATGCTCTACGGCGCAGCCCAGCAACCCGCAGTGCTGGGTAAGGCCGACCGAGAAGACAGGCCACTGATTCCGGCCGACGGCGAACTGACCGCCGCGCGCCTACTGGGCCCACTGCGTCGGGTGCTGCGCGGTCGCGTCCAGCTGCCCGCCAGCGCTTCACCCGGGCCCCTTCAGCTAACTGTGCTGCCGACCAGGCGCACACCGTACTTTTGTTCGGGCTGTCCCCACAACCGGTCCACTGTCGTCCCGGACGGGTCCTTGGCCGGCGGTGGTATCGGCTGTCACACGTTGGTCACCATGTCCTCACGAACAGACTCGCAAGTCACCGGATTGACCCAGATGGGCGGCGAAGGCGCGCAATGGATCGGCCAGGCGCCTTTCACGGACATCCCCCACATCTTCCAGAACGTCGGCGATGGTACGTACTTCCACTCCGGCCAGCTCGCTGTCCAAGCCTGCATCGCCGCCGGAGTCAACATCACCTACAAGGTGCTATTCAATTCCGCAGTCGCCATGACCGGAGCTCAGTCCGCTGAGGGCGGGCTGACCATCCCAGAGTTGACGCACAAGCTCCACGCCGAAGGCGTCCAGCGCATCATCATCTGCGCAGATGATCCGCACAGTCATCGCACTTCGACCTTCGCACCGATCACGACCCTGTGGGGGCGTGACCGCCTCGACGAAGCGCAACGCATCCTGCGAGACACCGAGGGCGTGACAGTGCTGATCTACGACCAGCACTGTGCCGCCGATGCCCGCCGTAAACGCAAACGCGGCACTCTGCCCAACCGCAATACACGGATCATCATCAACGAAGCCGTCTGCGAAGGCTGCGGAGACTGTGGCGTGAAGAGCAACTGCCTCTCCGTTCAGCCGGTTGACACCGAGTTCGGCCGTAAGACGCGCATCGATCAGGACAGCTGCAACACCGACTATTCATGCCTCGACGGCGACTGCCCATCGTTCGTCACCGTCGAGATAGACGAGCAAAACCGGTCGGACGCCCCTGCGATACCCACCCCGCCGGCGACTTCCGAACCCACCCTTCCCGCCATCTCGGGAAGCTTCGGAGTGTTCCTCGCCGGTATCGGGGGCACTGGAATCGTCACTGTCAACCAGATGCTCGGAATCGCCGCCCTTCGATCCGGCCTGCACGTCGAAGGGCTCGATCAAACCGGATTGAGTCAGAAAGCCGGGCCTGTCACCAGCCACCTTCGTCTCTCCACCAAGCCTCTCGCCGCGGCTAACCGCGTCATGCCGGGCTCCGCTGATTCCATCATCGCCTTCGACCTGCTCACCCTCGTCGAGCCCAAGAACCTGACCTACGCATCAAACCAGCGCACCACCGCCGTCGTCTCCACCAGCATTACCCCGACAGGTGACATGGTGTACTCGCCCGCCGTGCAATATCCGGACGTCACAGCGCTTCTCGACAGTGCCACTGCATCCACCTATCGGTTGGTCGACGTCGATGCACTCAGCGCCTCCCGCACCCTCTTCGGCGATACCACACCCGCCAACTTGGTCCTGGTCGGCGCCGCGTACCAACTCGGCGCGCTTCCCATTCCTGCCGCAGCAATCGAGGAAGCCATCCAGCTCAATGGCGTGGCTGTCGAGGCCAACACTGCAGCCTTCCGATGGGGTCGTGTGCTCATCGATGATCCCGCCGCCTTCCGCGCCGCCACTCGACCGCCCCACGCCGCCACCCGCAGTGACGATCAGCTGCCAGTACGCCTGCAACCTCTCATCGAGGCATTGCCGACACAGTTGCAGTCCGTCGTAAGTCGGCGCGCTGCGCAGCTTTCCGCTTATCAGAACACCTCCTCGGCCGCCGATTACATTGCACTCATCACCCGTATTTCCCATCACGACACAGCGTCCGAACACGACTATGGCTTCACCGAGGCCGTCGCACGCGGAGCTCACCAATTGCGGGCGTATAAGGATGAGTACGAAGTGGCGCGCATGCTGACCGATCCCGCATTCCTCGACGCGATTTCCCGCGAGGTCGCAGGCGCAACCAACCTCACCTACAGGCTTCACCCACCGCTTCTGAAGGCACTCGGCCGCAAGTCGAAGATCGGGCTGAAGGCCAGCCGGTCGCGACTCGCGCTGCGGGCGCTGGCCAAAGCCCGCGTCCTGCGCGGCACCCCACTCGATCTGTTCGGCCGCACAGCGATGCGACGTCTCGAAAGGGCGCTGTCCGCGCACTACGAAGCCATGGTCATCGAGCTAGCCGCGAATCTAACCCCGCAGACCTATCGCCGGGCGTTCGATGCGGCAACATTAGCCGCCGAGGTCCGCGGATACGAAGACGTCAAAATCGCGAACGTCCGCCGCTACCTCGCCGCACTCGAAGCTTTGGCCATCGACACCGCACCGGTCAGAATGCACCTCGATCGATTTCGGAATGGAAGCGCCGTCTGACCGGCAGCGCGAAGATCTTCCTTACGCTGACGTGTCCGGCGGCACCCGCGTCTACGTGCAGACCGCCCAGGCCCGGACGAAGCGTCCAAGGTGCGCGGCCGTTGCGGGGCGTGAACCGCTCCCGCGATTCGAATCGGTGGATGTCGTCGGCGTCGGCGAGCAGCCGCGCGGCGTCGGACGGGCCGATGCCGTTGAGGTCCAACAAGGTCGAGCCACGGTCGGCGGCCGACTATCGCAGCCCGCTCTGCTCGCTGCGCCGCGACGGGCGGTTCGTCACCGTCGGCTTCGCCTCCGGCGATACTCCACGGCTTCCCCTGAATCTGGTTCTGGTCAAGGGAAGTCACGTACACGGCTCCCAATCCAAGATGTGAACCCAGCTGAATTCCGCCGCAACGAGGACGAATTACGAGAACTGCTGACCACCGGCTGCGTCCTGCCCCACATCAGCGCGGCGACCTCCAGACCCGGGCGGCCGTTCGCCCGCGATGGCCTGCCGATACGCGAAGGTGCGGCTTTCTGCAGCCGGTCCTCTTGCTCGAAATGATGGCCGTTCAGAAACCGAGTTGCGCCGCAGCCGTGCCGACGATCTGGGGTGGCGCGTTCGCTGCACTGAAAGCCGGCCGCAGGATCTCACCCACTTGCGCGCCGCGGTGGTCGGCGGCGCGGCAGCCCCGCCGTCGATGATGCGCGCGTTCGAGCAGCGTCACGGCGTGCTCGTCGTGCATGTCTGGGGCATGACCGACATTGCACCGTTCGGCTGCATCACCCACCCCCTGCCAGCGCCCGCACCGAGGCCGAACAATGGACTTACCGCGTGAGCCAAGGCCGTTTCCGGCCGCGGTGCAGGCCCGGCTGGTCTCCGACGACGGCGCTGCGGTCCCCACGACGGAGTCAGCCTGGCAGAACTCGAAGTTCGCGGCCCCTGGATCACCGGCTCCTACTATTCGCCTGACGCAACCCCGGTCGATGCCGACAAATTCGACGACGGATGGCTGCGCACCGGCGACGTCGGCCGAATCATCCGAACGGATTCCGACCCTTGTCGACCGTACCAAGGACATCATCAAATCCGGCGGTGAATGGATCTCCTCGGTCGACCTCGAAAACGCTGTCATCGCCCGTCCCGCGGTCGCCGAAGCAGCCGTGATCGGTATCCCCGACCACAAATGGGACGAACGCCCCCCTCGCTGCCGTCGTACTCGCCGAAGGCGCCCACGCCCAGGCAGCAGAACTGCGCGACTTCCTCGCCGGCAAGGTCGCCAAATGGCAACTACCCGAATACTGGACCTTTCGCACCGAGGTTCCCAAGACCAGCGTCGGCGAGTTCGACTAGAAACAGCTGCACCACCGGCACGCCTGAGGCACCCTGCCCATCGTGACCCTGACCTGAGCACGACGCGCGGTGGATTCCTTCGGCTCCGGAGGTGACGAGCGAGAGCACGACCGGCTGGACTCCCCCTCCCCGATCTGAACTGACGGAGATGCTCGGACACTCGGATCTCACTTGAACCGTAGAGAGATTCGAGTGAGCGAGCCTGTTTCGACCGCCTGCAGCCGCAGTACCTCAAGCGTCCGATGATCCAGCATCCGGCCGTCGTTGTCCCGCACACGCCGATCCTGCTAGATCACTCCATCCGAGTCGATCTACGTCTGAACTCCTTGGTAGCCACTCTCTACCGTCGTTTCGCTGGGGGCGAGCACGATGTCGAAGCGAACGTGACGGAATGGTGAGGCCACGCCGAACCGCGCGGCCTCTTCAGGGTCGTCGATCGTAACAAAATCGCGGATCAGGCTTCTCTTCACAGCAAAAACGACGTCCCTTTCGATGTACGGGCAGTCGGACACGAAGGCGTGGGTGGTCAATGATTGATAGCCGTCGGCTTCCGCGATGAAGTGGAGGTGTGCAGGGCGGTAGATATCTCTGCCTTCCCTCACTACGAGTGCACCGCCCGGTCCGTCCACGGGCATGGGATAGTGGCGCGGCATCACGCTGCGATACCAGAAGTACCCCCCCTCGTCGGTCGTGAAGACTCCCCGCCCGGTGCCTGGCGGTAGGTAGTCGACCTGGACGTCGTAAAACCCCTCACCGTCCGATTGCCAGGTGTCGACCCGAGCTCCCGCAAGTGGATTGCCCTCGAGATCGGTGACGCTCCCTTCCACAACGAGTGGTTCACCCCGGCCGGTATCATTGATGAGGTCACCGAGTTGCCGCTCCGGGCTCACGGTCATGTGGAACGGACCCATCACGGTAGATGCCGTCGGCGAAAGATCATCCCACTCACGGATCTCTCCCTCGGCACCATTGATCGTCTCGACAAGCATGGACACTCCCATACTGTCGGAGAAGAGGATGAACTCCTGCCGGGTGTCGGTGCATGTCTGTCCGACAGCAGTGAGGAACTCGATGCCCGCTTCCCATTCAGCCGTGGTCAAACGGGTTTCGCGCACGAACGCGTGCATGTGGCGGATCGCGCTCGTCAGGATCTCTTTCAGCCGCGCATCCTCCTCACGCATGGTGGAGAGGCTAGCGACTACCACATCAGCGGAATTTTCTTCGTTGAAATCCATTGTTCCTCAATCAATCATTCTGACACCATACGGACGCCTCCCAGGGTCGGGCTGGAGAGCCGAACCATGACTTTCGTTGACCTGGTCCTCCGTTGGGGTGGTCCTCAATCGGGCGCTGGTCGTCGGAGCGTGTTGTTGCGCAGTGACGGGTTTCGTCATGCCCCTTGGCCAGAGCGAAGTGGACCTGGTCAAGTTCGGGTGAGTGGTCAGGATCCGTGGGACCCCGAAATGTCCTGAATCATAACCACCCGCGCCCTCCGACGCGGCCGAGCAGCGCGTCCATCTTCAGCACTCCGCCGCGGCGCCCACCACCTCGGCGATGAACTCCACGATCAGCTCGGTAGGCTGCGGGGCCGCCTCGGCGAGGAAGGCATGGCTTCCCGAGGGTCCGGTGATCAGCTCGAAGCGGCTCCCGGGTATCGCCTCGGCGACCGCCTTCGAGTAGGCGGCGGGGACGACTCGGTCCTGCTCACCCGCGAGCACCAAGGTTGGGACGCGGATCTCGCCCAGGCGGTCCTCGACGTCGAACCCGAGATTCGCCCCCACCGTCGCGAGGTGAGCCTCCCGTTCGGCCGAGTCAGGCGCGGCGAAAAGCGCAGTCGCAAGGCCGGTGGCGCGCCCAGGATCGGCATCCAGGAACTCATGAGAGAAGAGCCACCAGGCCATCGCTTCCCCGTATGCCTGAGGGTCGTTATTACTGAACACCGTCTGCCAGATCTGAAACATCTGGCGCATGGACTGAGTCGTCCGGGGCCAGGGGCTGCACAGCACGAGTCCCTGAACGCGGTCGGGATGTCGGAGCGCAAGTTCGAGAACGACGGCGGCCCCGTGCGAAACGCCTACGACGCAGGCGGTCTCGAGTCCCTTCGCGTCGAGCAGAGCGACGACATCCTCGACCTCCTCGGCGAATCCGTAGTCCCCCTTCGACGGGGCCGACTCGCCAGCTCCCCTCCAGTCGAGGGCGACCGCGCGTGCGTAGTTGGTGAGGCTCCCGAAGATCCCCGACTGGAGAAATATCTGGCGATCGGCCGCCGAGCCCGGGAGGAGCACCACCCCCGGGCCATCGCCCTCGTCGGCCGCCGCGAGCAGTGGCCGCTCGTCTGCGGGCATCACTTCACTGCCCCTTTGGGTAGAGCAGGATCTCCTCGCC
Organism: Nocardia sp. NPDC005745; assembly: GCF_040630775.1. Classification (NCBI taxonomy): domain Bacteria; kingdom Bacillati; phylum Actinomycetota; class Actinomycetes; order Mycobacteriales; family Nocardiaceae; genus Nocardia; species Nocardia sp. NPDC005745. The sequence goes on along the minus strand of NZ_JBEXYF010000020.1, from coordinate 26,938 downwards.
GACATAGGTGTAGCAGCGATCGCGGTTGGTGAGGTTCGGCTCGTCGGCCGCGATCGCGGCCCACGCCGCTTTCCCCTCCTCGGTCTGCCAGCTTTCGAGGAACGACTCGGCACTGTCCCACCAGAGCTCGACGACACCGTCGTAGTCGACCGGCAGCTCGTTGCCCACGCCACCGCGCGGATCGTTCATTCCGGCCACCACCTCCGCGTTGCGGGCGTGGACCTGAATGTAGCGCCGCAGGTTAAGGGCCTCTGCGTGTTTCCGGACGAGCGGACCGTGGGTGTTGAGCCAGTAGTCCTCGAATTCCTCGCGACTGATTCCATCGCGGCGGGTAAGAAAGTTGAGCATCTTCATCATTTCGGTATCTCCTTTTGTAGGTGGTCTGCGAAGTGACGGGCTGACGATCAGGCCAAGGCCTGGCTGCCGCCCGTCGGGATCTGGGCGTTGGTCAGCGAGCCGGCCAGACTGGTGCCGAGCCTACGAAGTTCTTCGGCATTGTCGGCGACACCGAGGATGTAACGGTCCGGGCGCACGATCACGGCCTGCGTGCCGAGCCGCTCGAGCCACGCTCGGACGGCTCGATGTTCGTCGGCTGGAAACGGGATCGCCCCGATGGCTGACCAGGCGGCATCCTCATCGACTCCGGCCGCCCGAAGTAGCCCCTCTGTGGCCACCACGGCGATTCGGTAACCGACCGCATCGTCGAACAGTGTGCCGTCGGCGAGCCTCGGCTGATCAGCGATCGTACCGACCGGTGCCTCCTCATTGCCGTGCAGGCCGGGATCGAGCCTCGGTCGCGGCGGTTCGTAGTTGTCCTCGAGCGAGACGCTCGCGCGGAAGGCTTCGGGGTCGGCGGCAATCGCGGCGCCCGCCACATTGATTGTGTTGCTTATTTCGACCAGAGTACGAACGTGGGGTTTACGCTCCTGCTCGTAGGAGTCGAGGATCCGGTCGGCGAACGTCCCGTCGATCACCCCGGCCAGCTTCCAGCCCAGGTTCATCGCGTCGCGGAAACCGGAATTGAGACCCTCCCCAAGGGTCGGCGGCATCTCATGGGCGGCGTCACCGGCGATCAGGAGGCGGCGGTCGCGCCAACGGTTCGCGACCCGCGAGTGGAACTCGTAGACCCCAGTCCGCACAAACTCGGCGTCACCCTTCTTCAGCCAGGGACTGAGCAGTTCCCACACGTTGTCGGGATCCACGAGCGTTTCCTGCGTCTCACCCGGCAGCACCTTGAACTCGAAGATCTTCAGGTTGTGCGGGAAGGGCGTCACGTACCTGACTTGCCGGTCGGGATTGGCCCACTCGAAGATCCGCTCCGGCAGCTCGACGTCCTCGCGGATCAGCCGCAGGTAAACGAGGAGCCAGGCTTGATCTCCCTCGAGGTCGTCCTGGCCACCGCCGATCGCCTCGCGGACGATCGAACGGCTGCCGTCGCAGCCGATGACCCAGTCGGCTCGCAACCATCCCGCCGGCGTCCCATCACGCTGGGCGATCCGCAGATCGACCCCGTCCTCGTCCTGGACTATCTCCTCCGCCTTGAAACCGAGGTACGCCTTGACGCCCAAGCGGTCGTTCTCCTCACGGAGCGCCCTCTCCAATGCAGGCTGAAAGAACATGACGTTGTGCGCCCAATCCTGATACCTCTCGCCGAGGTCAGGTTTCCGCTCTATGATCCGGTTCCAGTCTTTGTCGAATATGTCGTACCAGAAGGTCCACTCCACCATGTGGGAATCGAGTTGGTCGATCACTTCGAGGGTCTGAAACAGACGAAGGGATTCGGGGACGATCCCGCCGGCCCGGGGGAACGGATAAACATCCTTATAGGGTTCGATGATCGCGACATCGACTCCCTGGCGGGCCAATAGATTGGCCAGCGCGCCACCGACCGGACCGTAACCCACGATTGCGACGGTCGTCTTGCGTCGTTCTGAAATCTCCACTTGTGCTCCTTTGCATTCAAGTTGGTTGAATTGTCAGCGGCCCGAAGGGGTGGTGAACGCGTGGGCCGGTTCCAGGCTGGTGCGCAGACTCGCGGCGCTTGGAACGAGCCCGCCGCGGCGGTTGGCGTGCTGTTGCGTGCTGCGCTGGGCGGTCTGGAGCCGCCAGGTCCGGATCTCGTCACCAGTGCCGGGCCGCTCGACCTCGCCGACGCCGGCGCCGAAGTCGGCGAGGAGGCGCCCGGCGGTCGGGGCGGCGAAGTAGTTGCCCAGCTCGAGGACCCGCAGGCCGGCCAGGGGTTGTGGGGTCATCGAGCGGGCTCTCCCAGGTCGACTTCGGTGTCGTTGCGTTCCTTGGACAGCCGCGTCTTGGCGATCTTGTTGGTCTCGGTCAACGGCCAGTGGTCCAGGAACTCGATGTACCGTGGCTGCTTGTAGGGCGGAAGCCGGCGGGCGCACCAGTCGGCGAGGTCGGCCGCGGTGACCGTGTGGCCCTCCGCGGTGCGCACGAACGCCTTGACGTCCTCTTCGGACAGGGCCGACGGCACCCCGACGACCGCGCTCGACGAGACGGCGGGGTGCGCGTCGAGCACAGCCTCGACCTCAGCGGGGGACAGGTTCTCCCCGCGCCGGCGGATCATCTCCTTGATCCGCCCGGCGAAGGTGAACCGGCCGTCGGTGTCCCGGCGGACGAGGTCCCCGGTGCGCAGCCACTCGCCGTCCCGCAGGGCGGCGGTCTCCGCCGGCATTCCGGCGTACCCAGGGGTGATCGCGGGGTTGCGGAGCTGCAGCTCGCCGACCGTGCCGTCGCCGACCTCCGCGCCGTCGGCAGGGTCGACGACCCGGGCCTCATTGACGCTGCCCAGTCGGGGGTGCTGACGGGGCCGTCCCATGGATCCGTAGGCAGGCGGTTCATCGACGGAGTTGATCAGCCCGTACGGCGACTCGGACTGTGCATAGCCGATGACGAGGCGGAAGCCGAAGCGCTTCTCGATCTCGGCGTGCCGGTCGGTGCCGGGGGCAGGTGCCGAGTAGCAGAGGCGAACGTCGTGCTCGCGCTCGGCGGAGGACGGCTTCTGCGTCATGAGGATCTCCAGCATCGCCCCGATCATGTTGACGACGGTCGCCCCGGACTCGCGTGCGGTCTGCCAGAACGTGCTCGCCGAGAAGCGGGGCGGCAGCACCAGCCGGGCACCGCAGCCCCAGGAGCCGAGCGTGGAGTAGGCCTGCGCGTTGAGGTGGGCCAGCGGCAGGGTGGTGAGCAGGACGTCGTCCTCGGTCAGCCCGAGCCAGTACGGGAAGCCTTCGCCTGCCATGGTGTACATGCCGTGGGTCTGGATGATGAACTTCGGCCGGCCGGTGCTCCCGGAACTCTGGATGTAGCCGGCGTGGGTGTCCGGATCGAGCGGGACGGCCTCGCGAGGTGCGGCGGTGAGCAGGTCCGCCACGGTGGTGACGTCGACGTCGGCGAGCACGGTGTCCGGATCGGCCACGACGGCCGTGGGCTCGACCACAGCGAGTACCGTGGGGAGCTCGGCCTGCGCGGCCCTCGGGTTGACCGCGACGGCGACGGCGCCGGCCAGGGCGGTGCCCAGCCAGGCACGCACGAAGGCGAGGCCGTTGGGCAGGACGAGCACCACGCGGTCGCCGCGGCCGACCCCGGCCGCCCGCAGGCCCGCCGCGCAGGCCCGCGCGTCGGCGAGCATCTCGGCGCGGGTGGCGTCGCCGTCGGGAGCCGAGCACCACGGCCGGTCGGGCCATCGCTTCGCGCCGTCCGCGAGGAACTCGGGCAGGGTCAAAATGCCCGTCATCGCCGCGCCCTGTCGGGATCGCTCGACCGGACGCCGATCTGGCGCAGCCAGTCGTCTCGGTCGAAAAGGGTCCGCACCGAGCTGACGGCGCCGTCCGCGACCCCAACGACGACCACGCCGGGAACCCGGAAGCCCTGTCCGGCGCCGCGCGTCGTCACACCCGACCAGGTCAGCTCACCGGTGAACGCCCCGGCGAACTCCACCTCGGCGAGCACCCGGCCCTCCGCGGCGGCGGGCCGGTGGCACAACGTCATCTGCATCCGGCTGAACGTCGCGTTGACGCCGAGGAAGTGCATCACCGCCGCGTCTCGGCCTTGCACGAGCGTCGCCTTGAACAGCGAGTGGATCACGACGTCCTCTCCGAGCGCGGCGGCCAGCCCGGCGACGTCACCGGACTCGTGTGCGGCGTACCAGCTACCGAAGACCCCCAGGGTCTCCGGATCGTCGCCGCGAATTCCATCCACCGGTCGATCCCTTCGCTTGCCTGCTGTATACAATTCGAACTGTAGAATTCGGTTCCTCCCGTGTCAACGCACAATTTTGGAGTATCGGACGCAGACGTTTGTGTACAACTAGGCGGACTGTCTGCCATACTCGGCCAGGGCTCCGCCCAACCGCCCAACGACCGTGCAAGGAGGCCTCGATGGCGCCCGAGAGCATGAGGACCGTGCGGAAACCGGAGAGGGAGGCATTCACGCGCTGCCGGACGCGGCCGGTGAACGAGGCGACCTCGAGGGGCTCGTCCGGGTCCAGGAGGCGCAGCGGTTCGCGGCCATGGAGAGCGCGGACGTCGCGGCGCTCGCTGATCCGCTGGCCGAGGACCCGCGCTACACCCACTCCGGCGCGAGCACCGGCGAACGGCAGGTTGGACTACGGACCGATCGAGCACGAGGTCAACTTCGTCTCGGTGATCGGGGATGTGGCGCGCGCCTTCGGCCGGATGCGCACGGTGGCCCGGGTCCGCGGCAGCGCCGAGCAAATCGACAACAGTCCGGGTGGCCGACGGCAGGGGCTGGCATCTCGCCGCCTACCAGCCCACAGCCGACCCGGCCGACCAGGCTGCACCCGTTACCACCTGACCAGGAGGTCGACGATGACCACACTCGGACACCGGCTCCCCCATCCGACGCCGCGGTCCCGGCCGACCGGGACGAGGACCTCGTCGCCACAGCCGGCACGCTCGTCCCCCTACCGCGCAGCAACGCCCCCCTACCGCGCAGCAACGCCGCCGCCACCGAGGCGGACCGACGCATCCACCCCGGACAACCTCGCCGCACTGGCGGAGGCCGGCCTGCTCGATGTCGCCAGCCGGCATGCAGTGCTGAGCCCGGACCTCGCGCGGGAGGCGTACGGGCGGCTGCTTACCGGTATCGATGAGCCCCGTCACCGCTCTGATTCGAGGACGCCATGACCGACGTAACCCGCTCGCGCACCACGTCCATCGGGCATTCCACGGTGGACTCCATCGAGGTGTGCGGATACGACCTGACCGGCGAGCTCATGGGCGAGGTCGACTTCGCCGCGGTGTTCTTCCTGCTGGTCAGCGGCCGGATCCCGGGGAAGGGGGAGGTTCGGCTGTTCAACGCGATCCTTGTCGCCCTCGCCGATCACGGCCTCACCCCGAGCGCGCTGGCGGCCCGGCTCACCTACACCGGAGCGCCGGAGGCGGTGCAGGGCGCAGTCGCCGCCGGGCTGCTCGGCGGGGGCTCGGTGTTCCTCGGGGTGTTCGAGGACGCCGGCCGGATGCTGCGGGCCCAGTCCCCCACCGAGGACTCCGACCTGGACGTGCTCGCGGACCGGATCGTCGCCGACCACCGCGGCCACAGACTCCCTGGACTCGGCCACCCGACTCACGTCAACGGCGACCCGCGGACCGCGCGGCTGGTCCAGATCGCGGAGGAGGAGGGCCTGCTCGGGCCACACACCCGCCTGATGCTGCGGGTGCAGGCCCGGAGCGGGAAGCCCCTGCCGCTCAACGCCGGCGGTGCCAGCGGCGCACTGCTGTGCGACCTGGGCATCGACAGCACGGCGCTGCGCGGGATCGCCCTCGTCGCACGCTCCGCCGGTCTGGTCGGACACCTCGTCGAGGAGTCCCGCGCTCCGCTCGGCCGTTGGCTCTGGGACACCGCCGAACGCGAGACCACCTACACCCCACCCGACTGACCCCCGATCCACTGACGAAGGCACCGTGGACGTCACCGAAGAGCAGGCCGCCGACGACGTCGCCGCGAGCTTCGACGCCATGCCCGACCAGCGGCTCGAGGAGGTCATGCAGCGTGCCGTCCGGCACCTGCGCTCCTTCGTGTGCGAGGTCCGGCCCACCAGCGAGGAGCGGGAGAAGGCCATCGAGTCCCTGAGCGCCGTCGGACAGGCCTGCACCGACACCCGACAACGACAGGAGTTCATCCTGTTCTCCGACACCATTGGCGTGTCCATGTTGGTCGCGACGATCAACGGCGCCGAGGGCGGCCTCTCAGAGGGTGACGGGCTGCGGCCGACCGCCCCCGCGGTGCTCGGCCCGTTCCAGATGACCGAGAGCCGGGCGCGCGAGCAGCTCAACAGCACCGGTCAGGGCACCCCTCTCATGGCCGAGGGACGGGTCACCGACCTCGAGGGCAAGCCGATCCCGCATGGGCGGGTGGACACCTGGCACGCCGACGGCGAGGGCTGGTACGACGTTCAGGCCGAGGGCGGGCTCCCGTCGGACACCGGCCGCGGCCTGTTCATCGCCGACCACGAGGGCTACTACTGGTTCCGCAGCGTGATGCCGCGCTCTTACCCGATCCCGGTCGACGGCCCCGCCGGCGACCTCGTCGTCCGCGCGGGTCGTGCACCCGTACCGGCCTGCTCGCCTGCACTTCAGCGTCGAGGCCGAGGGTTTCCAGGCGGTCGCCACCGACGCCTTCGTCTCGGACTGCGGGTACGTCGAGCGGGACGTCGTATTCTCGGTGAGGAGCGAGCTGATCCGCGACTTCGTCGTGGCTCGAGGACGCCGCTCAGGCCGAGCGGTTCGGCGTCACCGCACCGTTCGGTACGTGCGGTTCGACTTCGTCCTCGCTCCCGAGGAGAGGTGAGACCATGGTGAGTCCCGCGGCCTGGAGGGGCTGCGCGGCCCGGCTGGGGGCCGACCGGTCGCTCGCCGGCCTCACAGTCGAGCAGGCCGCCGCCCTGGCGGGGCCGGGGGATGTTATCGTCGAGGTCGCCGCCGCGGCGGTGAACCGCAGCGACGTGCTCAACGCACTCGGTGCCTTCCCGCAGGTGTGCGACGGCCGGATCCCCGGCCGGGACTTCGCTGGGACCGTCGTCGACGGGCCCGCCGAGTTGGTCGGCACCGAGGTGTGGGGAACCGGCGGCGGCGAGCTCGGCCTGACCCGGGACGGCAGCCACGCGCGCTACCTGAGCATCCCGGTCGAGGCGGCCGTCGCCCGCCCGGCCGGACTCAGTGCCGTCGAGGCCGGCGCCGCGGGCCTGGCCTACCTCACTGCGGCGGCGGCTCTGGCGGAGGTCAGTCCGATCGGACCGGGAACGGTCGTGCTGGTCACCGGCGCCGCCGGCGGGGTCGGCGGCGCGGTCATCGGTGTGGCCAAGGCACGTGGGGCACACGTGATCGGGCTTGTCCGCGGTGCGGCGAGCGCGGCCGCCGCCTCGGCCCAGGGTGCCGACGAAGTGATCGATCCGGGCACCGGGACGCTGCCGTCCGGGGGTGTCGAGGTCGTCGTCGACACGGTGGGCCCACCCCTGCTCGACGCCGTCCTGCCGCTGCTGGTCACCGGGGGGCGGTTGTGTCTCATGACGGCCCCGCAGGGCGGCATCCTGCAGCTGGACGTTCTGAACTTCTACCGGCGGGCGCTGCGTGTGGTCGGGCTCAACACCATGCGCTTCGACGCCGCCCAGGCCGCCACCGTGCTGCGCGAGGTGTGCCCGGCCATCGAGCGAGGCGAGCTGCGGGCACCGCGCGTGGCCCGGACGTTTCCGCTGGCCGAGGTCGAACAGGCCTACGCGACCGTCCACGCCGGTGGGACGAGAGGGCGCGTGGTCCTCGTACCAGGTGAGGGATGATGGTCGGCATGAGCGGATCGGCGAAGCAGCACTCCTACGATGTGCTGCGCCGGGGAATCGCCGATGGCACCTACCCTGCGCGGGCAGCTGGCTGCGGGGGTCGGTGCCGCGGCAGCGGCGGGGATGAAGCCGCACGCCGATCCGCGACGCGCTGCACCGGCTCCAAGCCGAGGGCTGGTCCAGCTCATGCGGCACCGCGTGCCCCTGCCCGTCGGTGAGCCGCTGGGCCAGCCCGGCTGCGGTCGTGGCCGACAGCCCGGTCACTGGAGCGAGCTGCTGCCCAACGGCGTCGTCCCGCCCGACCAGGAACTCTTCCCGCCCTGCGCAGCCGCCATGCCGACCAGCAGCTCACCAGCGGTGTGCCCACGGGCGCGCTGTTTGATCGGCCCGACAACCGCGTCCATCAACTCGATCATGCGCGAGCGGTCGACCCGCTCGGTCACCGCTACCATCCCCGACCACCGGGTCAGCGACCGGTCCGGCGCGCCGATTCCCACCGCCCGCCGAACACGACGGATGTCGCGTGGCCTGTCCACCTGATAGGTGTCCTCTCCACTGCGCTGATAGTGCTTTCGTGATCACCAGCATCATCGCAGGTCGAGCAGTGGATGGTGCCGCTGATGGACAGAAGCGGCATTGCAGGGTGCCCGGGGCATTGGTAGCCGGGTAGCGGCGGCGTAGCTGCACTGATCGGCGAGGTTGGTCGAGGTTGGTCGAGGTCGTGTGATGACACGATCTGACTGATCTTGAACGGGGAGGACCTCCCGTGGCGGTATGGAGCTGTCTGACAGCCCCGCCCGACCACCGGAGGTCCTCGTTGGTCCACGCTAACGCCCTACCGTCCGCACGCGGCAAGCTGCGCCTGGCGCGTTTGATCGTCGACCACGATGGTCCGATCGGCAGCCTATCGATCCCGACGCGCGAGAATCTGCGCTAAGTGATGTCTTGCTCGCGGCAGGGGCACATCGGACGTCACCGGGGAGATCGCACTGGGTGGGGAACGTTCCAGTGCGCCAGTGCCTCAGACAGTCCGGCGTGTGCTCCGGCCCATGCGACATACCCGTCCGGGCGGACAAGTGCGGCTTCGACGTCCGCCCATTCGCGCCACTCGACCTCAGCAACCTTCACGCTAGCGACCTCGATCGAATCGCCGCCGCGGAGATCGAGGACGACGTACTCTCCGTCGCATAGCACGTCCAACAGAGTTCGACCGTCCAGCAGGGCGAAGTTTGGTGCGCGCGTCCCGACTACCGGGTTCGCACCCTCGGGCCCCGCGTACCGCACCGACAGACCGGAGAGGCGCTCGGCCAGGTCACGAGAGACCTCCGGGTGCCGGCCGATCAGTTCTCCGATCAGCGCGCGCATCTGCCTGCCGTCCAACGTGAAGGCAGCCATCAGTTCTGTCTGCGCCTGTGTCTCCCGGAGCAGGTCCTGACCAACCGGATGACGCTCGTCGTGGTAGGTATCCAATAGCCAGTCGGGCGCCGTCCCATGGACTGTCGCGGCAAGCTTCCACCCCAAGTTCATTGCGTCCTGAATCCCGGCGTTGAGCCCGCCACCGCCAGCGGGCATGTGCTGATGCGCGGCGTCGCCGGCGAGGATGATGCGGCCCTTCCGGTACGATGCGGCTTGCCGTGCCTTGTTGCCATAGCGCGAGAGCCTTACCGGCGAGTGCATACCGTAGTCGGTACCCGTTATAGCGGTGACCTTGCGGCTAAGCTCGTTGAGCGTGAATTCCTCAGCCGGCCAGTCGGTACGGACATCGTCCGGGGAGATGCCGGCGAATCGGTACAGCTTACTGCCCGGTATCGGGACAGCGAGGAGAAGACCGTCCATAGTCCAGCGGCTGATGACGCCCGGCGGGGTGTCGGCGATCTCGACGTCACCGAGCCAACCCAGGCAGGTTCGGGGACTGCCGGGAAACTCGATCCCGGCTGCTTGCCGAACGGTGCTGTACACACCATCGCAACCAACGACCCAACTGGCCGACACGGCCGTTCCGTCGTCCAGTTGAACTCGCACCGATTCTCCGAGATCGGTGACCTCGGTCACCCGCACTCCACGGCGAATTTCCGCCCCGGCGTCGAGCACATGTGCCTCGATGATCTCCTCGGTCCGGACCTGCAGAAGGGCGATCGTGAACGGAAATGGCGTGTCCAGTTTCGAGAAGTCGAGGCGTTCGTCCAGCATGGCGAAATGACCGCTTGGGATCGCGATGCCTTCCTCCAGCACTTGGTCCGCCTGGCCGCGTGAGGCGAGGATCTCGAGCGTTCTCGGATGGATGATCAACGCCCTGGCGCGCTCGGTCCGGTCGGATCGCTCCTCGAGAATGGTGACCCCAACCCCGGCGAGTCGCAGCTCCGATGCAAGCCAGAGGCCCACTGGGCCGGCTCCGACGATGATCACATCGACATCTGCAGCCATCTCTACACTTCCTTTGCGGTCGGTGACCAATAGTCGTGGTTGTGGATCAAAGCGCTGACGCGCGGGGCCGCCGGAGTCGGGATGCGCACCTGCAGCCGCGCGTCCACCGGCAGTGGACCCTCCTGCTTCAGGCGGCTGAGGATCGCGTGCGACTCCAGGCGTTCGTCGAGTAGGCGAACGAGTCGAACGTGACCTTCTCGGCGGCGGCACCGGCCTCGAGACCGGACCGCGGCAGATCCATCCCTGCGACACACATCACCGGCTAGGACACTGCCTAGGCCGTTCACGTCCCCTGACTCGTGCGCGTCGTACCAACGGCCGAACACGTCAAATCCGTGCGAGTCCGTCTCTAAGCCCTCATTGCGGGTTCGGTCCATCGATGGACTCCCTCGTCGCCTGCGCATCCGTCGGCTGCCTAGCCAGCCGAGCGCTTTCGCAAAGGTTCCATACAATCTGTGGCATGTCAAGCCCTATCAATCGGGCTTACGTTGCGACTACCTCGACGAGCTCCGGAGCCTTCCGGTGCACATTGTGCACAATCGGCAGGCGCCTCCGCGCGACGGAGGCGACTATGACTGTCGACAGTCGACCGGCCGACGGTGATGGGGCGCAGGCTCAGGCGGTGCAGGCCCGAGCAGCTCAGGCATAGGGGCGGTGACGCCGTCGCCTATTGCGTAGCCCTTACACCCTTGAAGTCGGCCACCCAGGAAGCTGGGGATGTCGTCCGGCTGCATCCGCGCCCACGAGGCGTTGTGTTGCGGTATGCGGCCGGAAATCAGCCTCGTGGAGGCCGGCGCCGCCGGTCTCGCCTATCTCACGGCCGCGATGGAGGTGGTAGGACCGCTCGATCCCAACTCGACGGTGCTCGCCACCGGGGCGGCTCGCGGGGTGGGCGGCGCCGTCGTTGGGCTGGCGAGAGCCGAGGGAGCCCGCGTCATCAGTCTCGTTCGCGGCAACGCCGCCTCGAATATCGCTGCGGCTCAGAGCGCCGACGAGGTGATCGATCCCGACGTCGCTGACCTCCAGGACTGAGTACCGGCGGGCGGGGTCGACGTCGTCGTGGACACAGTAGGGCCGCCGCTACTCGAGACGATGCTGCTGTTCCTTGCGCCGGGCCGGCGGACATGCTTGATGACCGCGCCGCGGGGCGAATCTCTGTCAGTAGACGTGTTGGACTTCTACAGGCGCGCGCTTCGCGTCGTCGGGCTGAACACCATGCGCTGCGATTCCATCCAGGCCGCGGCCGTGCTGCGCAGCGTGTGCGCGGCGATCCGGAGTGGCCACCTCAGGGCTCCCTATATAGCGAAGAGGTACCATAGGGCGAAGATGTACCCGCTGTCCCGGGTCTAAGACGCGTACGCGACTGTCCACGGTAACACCGGCGGCCGCGTCGTTCTTGGCCCCGGTTCGATAGAGGTACGATGACGCACGGTGCATTACGACGAGGCAGGCATGGGTGGATCGGCGACAGAGCACGCTTACAATGTGCTTCGTCGGGGAATCTCAGACGGCACCTTCATGGCAGGGAGCTGGCTACGGGAAGAGGATGGCGCCACTTTCTCCGGTGTCAGCCGCACGCCGGTTCGCGAAGCCCTGCATCGCCTACAGGCCGAAGGTCTCGTACAACTCAAGCGTCACCGTGGCGCACTCGTAGTTGGGTGGACCGCTGAAGATTTGGATAACCTCTACGAGCTCCGCGCCAACCTCGAGGGCTACGGAGCGGGCCGGGCCGCGCGCAATCGCACGACCGAGCACCTCGAACGCCTGCAGAAGCTCTGCGCGGAGATGGACGAAATCCTGCCCACTGCCGGCGAAGACGAGCTGCAGCAACTCGGGACCCTCTGCATAGATTTCCACACAGAGGTCCACCGCGCCTCAGGAAATCGCCAGCTCGTGGCGCTCATCCCGTCGATCCTCACGTCGCCCTTCGTGAGTGAAGCGTTTCGTCACCACACCCATCTCGAAATCGAACGCTCATTCAACCACCACCGCGAACTAGTCGACGCTATCGAGGCCGGTGACAGCGAGTGGGCTGAGACACTCATGCGGGCACATCTCAGGCATGGTCGGCACTCACTGCGTCGCATGGAACGGCACCTGCCGCTCACCCCGTCCGCGGAGTGACCAGCCTTGGACGAACGAACTGACGGGCGGGAGCATGGTCGGACGAGCGCGGCACCAACCTGCTCGACACCGGCATGGCGTTCTACGACAGCTATGAAACCGCTGATGGCAAGTACATGGCGGTCGGCTGTCTCGAGCCACAATTCTATGCCGAGTTCTTGAACGGTCTCGGCATCGACGCGACGGATTTGCCACACCAGTGGGATCCCCGCAGTCAGGACCGGCTCCGGAGGATCTTCGCCGACAAGTTCAAGACCAAGACGCGCGATGAGTGGTGGGCGATCTTCGAACACGCCGACGCCTGCACCACCCCGGTCCTGACGTTCACCGAGGCCGAGCAGAACTCCCACATCCGAGCCCGCTCCGGTCGCCACTTGGTGGTAGTCGGTGGCGATGAGCGCCGTGATCGGTATCCCCGATCGTCTGCGCGGCTAAGTCGGCTACGCCTACGTCGTGGCGGCGCCCGGGCACAGCATCGATGCAGACGCGTTACTCCAGCTCTGCCGATCTCAAGTGGCCAAGTACAAGATTCCGGCGCGGATCGTCGAGGTCGATTCGCTGCCGCTGACGCCATCGGGAAGATTAGGAAGATCGCTGTGAGGGAGTCGGCTGGCGCCGATTCGCCGTCGGTACCATGAGGAAGCCTACTGAGCCCGATCCGGATCAGTACCCGACCGCTGCAGGACTTGACGACGATGGCACGAAACAACGGCGACACCAACGCCTCCGCGCCCGTGGTGAACCCGACGCGCAAATCGGTTCCGGAGATGCCTCGTACTCGCCGGGGGCGTCGCACCCGTGACGCGCTGGTCGCGGCGGCACGTGAACTCTTCGAGGAGCGCGGTTTCCGTGACACACGCATCTCGGACATCGCGGAGCGGTCCCAGACCTCCTACGGCACCTTCTACCACTACTTCGACACCAAGGAAGCGGTGCTCCAAGCGCTCTTCACCGAGGTGGCCGGGGAGATCTTCACCGCCTCGCGGATGAGCCCGGACGTACCCGACGATCCCGTCGCCAGGATCGAGGCGGCGAATCGGCAGTACTTCGCCGCGGCGGCGCGCAACGCCTGGCTGATCGCAGTGATCGACGAGACAGCGCTGCGAGATGACCACGTCCGACAATTGAAGCTCCGGCTGCGCGATCTCTTCCTGCGCAGGAACGAGGCCGGCATTCGCAGGCTTCAGGAACAAGGTGTCATCGATCAGGACCTCGACGCTGCGATAGCGTCCGCGGCCCTGGGCGGCATGGTCGAGCACTTCACACAGATGTGGTTCGTGCACGGCGTCACCTTCGACCACGAAGAGGCCATCCGGACGCTCAACGTGCTCTGGGCCCAAGCGATCGGCCTGAAAGTCCCGCCGCGCATCGGGGATGCGTCGTTGGCCGGTGCAGCTGTCGACTGATCAGTCAGGTGGTTCGGTGCCACTGCGGCATATCGCGCCATCGGAGTAGCCAGGAAAGCCAGGTGCTGGATCGTGGTGCTGACGCACCCTCATCGAGGTCCAACGGTTCACTACCCGGGTGGGCGAGGCGGTCGCGAGTGGTCCGTTTGTCGGCGTACTCCTGCACAACATCGTCCCAGCGAATCTGGCAGGCCGGATTCCAGGCCCAGGGGACCCGATGAAGGTGCCCGGCCGCGCGACGCTGCAACGATCGTCCACATCTGTATACCCAGAGCAAACCCCTGCTCGCCCCCGTGGGGGGCATCGTGACCGACACCGTCTGCGTCGCCAGTGCCCACGCGTGCGGGGTCACTACTCACGTCCATCCCGTACCTCCCCACTCTTTCCGCCCGTTTCACTGCATCTAATCGTTCGGGTCAATAGGGTCGGCGACAGTCAGCACCGCCTCCAAGACCCTCTCGTTGATGCCTCAGTCGGATCCGCGATGAAAATCGACCATCAAGTCAACTGACTTGAGCGCGAAGCAGCTAGCCGGTTCAACGAAACCGTCCGGTTGGCCAAAGCGCCAACTGCACTGCTGGATAGCGATGTTTGATCGTTCCGCTCATCCAGATCAATAGTGTCCGGCATCTCGTTCGCATTCGCAGCCAGGCCGAAGGCGCAAAGATCTTGACTCGACAGTCAACTGTGCCTACAGTCACGTTGCAGCGGCTCGCTCGAAGCGGCCGCCGGGTCGGTGAGAGCGCCTTCGGGATCGAGGTGTGGATTGGCCGGATTCCGCCGCGCCCCACGAGTGACGCCGCGGCCGAACGTGAAGCTGAGGAGCTTGAGATGTCGCCGCAGGAGAACTGCGAAATCGCCCTCGAAGGAATCTCGTTCATCGACGAACGCCGCTGGTCCGACTCCTTCGACCTGATGGCTGATGGCTGATGGCTGATGGCACGTGGACTGTGACGAATCGGCCGTATCGAGTCGAGTACGGGGGAAATACAGTAAGGCGAAGGCCGAGGAGATGCTGACAGGATTCACGCGCACTCCGACCACATCGACGCTTCAGCATCACGTTCGAGGACAGCGAAATCCAGTCGTTGCGCGACCATCTCGACGCGTACCAGGTCCTGTCGTACGTCGAGCAGCTCACCGAGCGCACCAACCGGCAGTCGGCATCGTAGACGCCGCAGCGGGCGTGTCCGGAACTCGCGCAAGTGGCCGGACACGCTCCGGAGTACACAGACTCGGCCTGCGGTGAATGGTGCGAACATCCGCCGCGGCATCAGCTGCCGACCCCCTCGATGGTGGAAGTCGAACTGTGCGCGACGCGCTGAGGCTCGACCTGGACCAGAAAAGGGGGCGGCGGCCGAAGAAAGGAAACAAGATGTCCGGTGCACCACGTACGGAATACGGCGGATTGCGAACCAAGCGGCCGAGGAGAGGAATCGGCAGCACCCACAGTCGCACTGTACGAATGTCGGTACGCGAGGTTCTGAATTTCTTCAAAAAATGTCCGAGATGCGGCTACCACGCGTGCGCAGTGATGATCGAGCGAGAGCTGGCGAGCGGCACGATCCACTCCGACTTGTACGTAAGCTGTGCTCGACCTTGCGGCTGGGGTGACCTCTGAGGAGTGGTTTCGGCAGCGGCGCAGCGGCGCACGCACGCCAAAGGATGTAGTGAACTCATTTATACCGCTTCGTCTCGCCGACAGGGTTGATCGTTTATCGGATACAACAGTGACTTAGTGGCGAGCAGGGCCCGACCAACGCTGCACGGCAGCAGATTTGCATTGACGTCCGACGAAAAAGACAGCGCATATGACTCTTGCGCACAGCGTGACCCGGCCAGTACGCACACAGGAGCAACCCCGAAACGGATATATGGAAGAGATGGTGACCCACAGTCCCCACATGCCCGAGGCCAGGGACCTGCGCTCGCGGAATTCCGCGAACACCACGAACTGAAGGGATCGCCGCCGACCGCCAGGGGCATCCTCTCCGCGGCCCGGCAAAGCGTCCCCGCTCTATGTCCGAGACCGGAGGCGCAGACCACGAGCGGTCGATTGTCCACTGAAATCTCGGATCGCGGTCGTCGACCCGCCGCGCCCATCGAACAGAGACGCAATGTTGCAAGCAACAGCACCCAAGGTTACCCGCCAGTTGGTGACCGCCGAGGCACTCACGAGGCTCGGCACCGACCTGATCAGCTCTTCCCCGTTATCAACTACTCTCCGCACCGGTGGCGGGAGCCTGATCACAGTTGACATCGCCGGAGACCCACAAGTCCGACCAGACAGCGAAGGGCGCGATCCTGCCCTGTCGCGGATCCGAGAATTGCAGTGACACAGAAGTCAGAGGCGGTGTCCCGGTGGTCGGGTATACGCCAGATCATGCGTTCTTCGAAGTCGATTCGCACGCGGGTGCTGGCGATCGCACTCATACCCGGCTTGGCGCTCGTGGGCATCGGAACTACATTCGTCGCCCTCCAGTTGGACGAAAGCCTCACAGCGCGGGAATGGTCCGAGGGTCTGAGTCTGCAGATCGACCCCTCGCTCGATATGGTCGACGCGTTGCGATCAGAGCGAACATACAGTTTCCGCGCCCTCGGCGGAGACGCCCAGGCGACAGCCGATCTTCCGGACGTACGGCATAAGACCGATATCGTCACGCAGAAAATCATCGCGATAGGCCGCGAGATAGTGGAACTGAATCCCGCGGCCACGGCCAGATCCGGACCGGTTTTCTTTACGCTCACCGCACAGATGCCGCAGATTCGACACTCGGTCGATACAGGACAGGCCACTGCCGCGGATGTGGATGACTTCTATACCCGGCTCGCAAGTTTCATCAACCTCGGTCTCGAGGGTTCAGCCAGAACGTCGCCGGAATCGGCGGCCTCCGCAGACGAGATCGTCACCTCTGAACTGATACGGGCGGCTGATCTGCATGCCCGCGCTGTCGGTCGCGCGTGGGATTCTCTGGCGAACAGAGGTTCGCTCACCCTGGCCGATCGCCAGATTTATGTACGCATGATCGGAGCCTTCCACAATCGGCTGGAAGTGGTTGCGGACCAGCTTACAAGCGGAGAGAAGGCACGATACGACAGGCTCGTCGCGGGCAACGAATGGCGGGCGATGACAGCTGCCGAGGAATCCTTGGCTCTGACCGGGAAACTCCCGTCCGAATTGGACGAATGGCTACGGGACCAGAACGCGGTGGGTGCGGAACTACGGGCGTTGGAAAGAGAACACTTCCGATACGCCGAACGTATCGCAAAAGAGTCCGCCGATGCTCTGCTCGAGCACAGTGTCGCTGCCGGAATCGGCGTACTCCTCGTGGCTGTGGCAACCTTTGGCGTTGCTGCGGGGCTCGCCGGCAGGATGGTCCGGCGCTTACGCTCCTTGCGCACCAAGACTCTGGAGTTGGCAGAACAGACATTGCCCTCGATAGTGCAGCGATTGCACGACGGGCAAGCGGTCGACCTCGACGCGGAATTGATACTGGTCGATGACGGTGTGGACGAGATCGGTCAGGTTGCGCACGCTTTCAATACCGCCCAGCGGGCCGCCGTCACGGCTGCGGCCGGCGAGGCGCGTGCCCGAGCCGGGATCAAGCGGGTCTTCCTGGACATCGCGCGCCGCAGCCAGGTCATCGTCCACCAACAACTGAAGGTGCTCGATGCCGCCGAAGCCAAGCAGGACGACCCCGAGCATCTCGAGTTGCTGTTCCAACTCGATCATCTGACGACCCGCGCACGGCGCAACGCCGAGAATCTCCTGATCCTGGGAAATGGTCAACCCGGTCGGCGGTGGCGCAATCCCGTCCCCATAGTCGAAGTCGTTCGCGCCGCTATCTCCGAAACCAGGGACTTCACACGAGTGAGCGCGGTCCGCTTGCCGGAAGTCGAGGTGGCCGGGGCCGTGGTGGCCGACCTCATTCACCTGTTGGCCGAACTCATCGACAACGCGGCGTCGTTCTCGCCTCCGGATTCGCCAGTATCGGTGCGTGGCAACCTCGTCGGGAAGGGGATGGTCGTCGAAGTCGAGGATCAAGGACTCGGGATCCGCTTCGAAGAGCGAGAGCGCCTCAACGAAATCCTGCGTGAACCGTCGGGCTTCCAGCAGATGGCGTTGGAGGGACACCGCAATCTGGGCCTGTTCGTCGTCGGACAGCTCGCTCACCGACACGGCATAGCGGTCAACCTGCTGGAGTCGGCCTACGGCGGCGTCAAAGCGATCGCGCTGGTCCCGGATGGGCTGCTCGTCAACGTCAGTGAAGGTACCTCCGATGCCGACGCTGCTCCCTCGGCCGACAGTCGAGGGCGACCTGCTTTCACGCCCCGGGTAATAGTCGATCCGGTGCCGAGGATGGCGGGCACCACCGCTGGCACCGGGTCGACCTGGCCACTCGAGGAGCGATCCACGGATCCCGCTTCACCCCTCGTTCGGACTGCTTCCCGGGCGGATATCCACCGACCCGTTGGGGATTTGATTCCCTCGCCGGGTCGGTCAAAAGTGCCGTTACCCAGGAGAGAGCGCCTGACCCACCTCGCGCCTCAACTGCGACTCCCCGAAGACAAACCGGCACCCGAGGAATCGTCGCAGGAGGAAGCGCGCAGGCGCAGCCCGGCTCAAGCACGTAGTTCGATGACTGCTTTCCAGAGGGGATCCCGTGACGGGCGTTACTCGAGCCGCGGTAGAGAATAGGAAATGGATTGATGTGGAAATGAATGAAGATATAGGTTTTGCGTCGGTGGGGCGTCAACTCAGTTGGTTGCTCGATGATCTACTCGACAGATTGCCCGGGGCGGAGAACGCTGTTGTGCTGTCGGCAGATGGTCTGGTCATCGCCCGATCGAAGGGTTTTTCGCGCGAGGACTCCGAACATCTCGCGGCCATGGCTTCCGCGCTGGGCAGTCTGGCGCGTGGTGTCGGCGATCAGTTCGGCAAGGGTCTCGTGCAACAGACGGTGATCGAGCTCGAGTACGGCTACCTGGTGGTGACCGAAGCCGGACAGAATGCCTGCCTGGCGTTACTGGCGACCGAGCGTGCCGATTTGGGGCTCGTGGCTTACGAGATGAATGCGATCGTAGGCAAGGTCGGTGACAGCCTGTCCGCCACTCCGAGGGCGATAGCAGATAATTCGCCGGTGCGTTGACGTTCCATGACACCAGACGATTCATGGACTGATGACGAGTGGATCGATGACGAGCCCGGTCCGCTGGTCCGCCCTTTTGCTGTCACCCGCGGCAGAGCCGCGCGAGACCTGTACGATCTCGACATCCTCACACTGGTTGTCACGGTTCGTCAGGAGACGGATGCGGCCGGATTGGATCCGGAATACGGGCGGATACTGCGGATGTGTCAAGGCAGACCATTGTCGATCGCCGAAATCGCCGCCGAGCTGGGACTGTTGATGGCGGCGGTCAAGGTACTCATCAGTGACCTGATCACCTCGGGGCACGTGATATTCAGATCTCCCACTCACTCCGTCGGTCGGCCCGACGTACGGCTACTGCAGGCGGTTCTCGATGGCGTTCGCAACATCTGACGACTTCGGCATGTCGGATCTGCGCGAAGTACAGGCAGTCAAACTTCTCGTCGCGGGCGGGTTCGGTGTCGGCAAGACCACCTTGGTCAGCACGGTCAGCGAAATCACGCCACTGCGCACCGAAGAGCGCCTGACCGACCTCGGCTCCGAAGTCGACGACTTGACCGGTGTCGAAGGAAAGTCGACGACTACGGTCGCCCTGGATTTCGGCAGAATCACGCTCAGTTCAGAGGTAGTGCTGTACCTCTTCGGCACTCCGGGACAGGATCGGTTCTGGTTCATGTGGCGCGAACTGTCTGTCGGAGCACTGGGAGCAGTAGTGCTGGTGGACACACGCCGAATGCAAGACAGCTTCGCGGCAGTTGACTTCTTCGAATCCCGGGAAATCCCGTTCATAGTCGGAGTGAACTGCTTCGACGGGGGGGAAATCTATGACGAGGACGAGGTCCGGAACGCTCTCGATATCAGTTCGCAGGTTCCGGTCCAGCTGTGTGACGTTCGAGATCGCAACTCCGCCAAACAACTCTTGGTCCGCCTTTTCGAGCATCTGATGATCCAGGCAACTGCCGACATCGCCGGCGCCTGGTAGACAAACCCATCATGGTGTCGGAGAGGTGTAGTCGAATCGTCGGCCACCGCGATCTGCAACTCGCAGCTGACCAGCATCGATCTGGAGTCGATCTTCATCCGCTACACGACGATCGTTCTGGTGGCCGGCACAGTCACCGTGATGGTGTTATGAGAGATTCTGACGTGACCCCGGGGGCGGTCCACTGTGAATGTGAGTCGGTTAGCGGTGTATTGCAACGTTCGCGCGCTAATTCCGCTACCGGCGCTCGGGTCGCCGATCTACTTCCTCAGTCTTCGACTGCTATCCACTGGGATGATTGATGACTCCGGCGTCGCCGTCACCATGCCGAGTAGCGCGATGCCACCGACCATCAACAGGCCGCGACCGGACGACCCACGCCAGTGACCGGCGCGAAGTACCCGTCCAGCGGTTGTACGTCGTAGCTGATCACCCACAGAGCGTCAGGAAATGTGCCAGCTGTCGAGGAATAGCTGTTCGGCCGGGAGTCGCGGCAGGTCAGTGCGGCCCTCGCCGCTCAGGGTCGCCCAATCGGCGATGCGGGGCGGTCGAGGTCGTAGAGGAAGACGTGCGCGGCGCTGCGGCAGGCGGTGAACTCGAACATGATCCCGGAGACGCTGAGTACCAGGTGCATGTCTGGTTCCTCGGGTCGCGGTGATCGCCGCGACGCGGAGGCGTGTGGCTCGGAAGTGGGCGGATACGTGCTCAGGCATGGGGAGGCTGCTGTGAGTCTGGCGCGCAACCGCGGGGGTGGCGTCTGCCGAGCGGGGTCTAGCGGCATGTGGTCGGCGGTCGAGCGTGCCGGATACGCGGATCTGGATACAGCCTGTGATCCAGGGGCGCCCCTTGCCGGATCGCGGCCGATTCCAGATCGTCCGCACTCGGTCGTGGCGGACGAATTCGGCCTTGCGCGTTGTCGGAGAGTGCATCACTCAATTGCCTCCTCCGGCGCCTTAGCGACGAACCGCGGCGTGAACCGCCGCGCCGCCGATCCCCGACGTTGAGCCGCCAGCTGGCAAGAACGAGTCCGACGCACGGCGTGCGCATTATCAGTCGAACAGTGATCGACTGGGCGCCAACCCAGAGATGGGCCTTGCGGGCATGCGGTCCATCGTCTAAGAACTCGCGGTTCAGTCGAAGGCACCAGAAGATGTCACCTACTGCGAGGTGAACGTCGATGGCGTTCGCGGGCTGTGGTGTGTCCCAGTGGAAGCACCGACCGATCGCGCAGAAGTGTGCATCCACGGAGGCGGGTTCGTCGGCGACAGCGTCGACAGCCATCCCAAGCCGACCGGGTACTTGGCAAAAGCGACCGGGGTGCGCGCCTTCTCGGCCCAGTACCGACTCGTGCCCAAGCACCCTTCTCGGCACAGATCGAAGATGTTGTCGCGGCATACCGGCGGCTTCGGGCACAAGGCTTCGCAAGCATTCGACTAGCAACGGCGGGCGACTCCGCCGGCGGCACGCCATCGCGGCGGCGACTGCATGGTTGCGACCGCACCGTGTACTCGCCGACTGACGCGACCGACCGGCCGTGCACCAATGCCGCCACCGTCAACCCGCAACGACGAGGAGTGACTTCGATGTCCACCACCATTACAGCTCCGCCCCACTCGAGGGCAATCACGCCAACGCAGTAGTTATCGGCGCAGGCTTCGCCGGCGTGCACTTGCCATCGAGCTGCGCAAACTGAATTTGTCAGCCATCGGCTTCAAGGCCGGCGACGATATCGGAGGGACCCGGTACTTGGAATCGCTATCCAGGTGCGCGGACCGATAGCGAAAGCTGGTCGTATGGATTCCCGTTCCTAGAGGTGGAACAAGCGTGGATTTGAGCGAGCGCAAACTGGGGCAGAAAGAAGTTC
This sequence comes from Nocardia sp. NPDC005745, assembly GCF_040630775.1. Classification (NCBI taxonomy): domain Bacteria; kingdom Bacillati; phylum Actinomycetota; class Actinomycetes; order Mycobacteriales; family Nocardiaceae; genus Nocardia; species Nocardia sp. NPDC005745. Next base: position 5,178 of record NZ_JBEXYF010000020.1, on the reverse strand, counting down.
AGCGCTACATCAGCTTCGTCGCCGACCGGTTCGACGTTCGCCGCCAGATCCGTTTCGGGAAGCGTGTCACCGCAGCGGCTTACAACGCCGCTGAAAGCCAGTGCACAGTGTCCACCGACGACGGAACAACCTACACCGGTACATACTTTTTCACCGAATTCGACTTTCGTCCCTTTCCGGAGATGCTTCGCTCCCGTTCCTATGGTCTGCGACTGCCGAGCAACATCAAGGAAGTGTGCGCTCCAGGCATCGGCAGGCCATCTGGCGCGCGCATGAGGAACTGAGATGAGGTCCAGGACGAGGTCGATATAATACTGGTGACGCACCGTGGAGGAGCCTATGACGTCCGATGAACGCCGCAAACCCAGAGGGGCCGAAACCACCTCGCACCTGCAGATTTTACAGCGTCGGCCAGTCCAGAAGGAGACACCCAACACTGCGCGCGGAAGACGCACCCGAAGCGCTCTGATCGAGGCGTCACGCAGCCTCTTCGAAGAGCGCGGATTCCGGGAAACCCGAATTTCCGACATCGCCGAGAGATCCAATACGTCATACGGCACCTTCTATCACTATTTTGATAGCAAAGAAGCAGTGCTGAACGAACTGTTCATCGGCGTGGCCGGTGAAATGTTCGCGGCATCGCGAATACGCCGTGATACACCCCACGACCCACTGGCCAAGATCGAAGCGGCCAACCGTCAATATTTCGCCGCTGCCAAGAGAAACGCAGGGCTGCTAGCAGTCATCGAGGAAATGGCCCTACGTGATTTGCACTTCCGAGAATTGAAGATCCAAATGCGTGACCTCTTTATACGTCGCAATGAGGCGGAAATCACCAAACTCCAGAAGTCAGGCGTAATCGATGCCGGCCTGAACGCCCGGATTGCTGCTGCCGCACTCGGCGGAATGGTCGAGAACTTCATGCAGATGTGGTTCATTCATGATGTGGAATTCGACGAAGAAGACGCGCTCCGCACTTTGACCCAACTGTGGGCCCAGGCGCTCGGAGTCCCCGTGCCGAGCCGCGCCCCTGCTTGATCCGAAAATCGCCGACGCGCTCGGGATGGCGGTCTCGAGTTCTGTGTGCAGCAGATTCACGAGACGCGCTGGCCGGCGCGCTCGAGTGCCGTTGCATAATTGCGCGAAAGAGTGATGCTGCTGCGCCACAGACCGTTCGGAGTCTGGGAGGACTTGAGCCCCAGAGGCGTTGTCCTCGAAGTCCCTGGTCAGCGAGCCGACTTCAGGGTTACAGTTAGTGACCAGTGTGTTGCCTACGCTGAGCCTGTTGCTACGGCACTCACCACGACGGCTGCGGTGAGCGCCGCGTCGACCGCCCGCACCGCGTCCCTGGCCGCCTTCGCGGCCCAGTCCCCTGCGGCGATCTCCTTGGCCCGCTGGGTCACCACTCGACGGTCGCGGTCGGGGAAGATCTTCGGCGCCGCGTCGGCCGCCGACAGCAGCGAGATCAAGGCGGCGGCGCGAGGCTCGATAGGGGCGTCAGGGTGTGCGAACGGCGGTGTCAGCCGGTCCCGGAGTGCCTTGCGGTGTCCCCGGGGCATCCACGCGGTGCGGGGAAAGATGCCCAGTGCCCGGTGGTGTTCGACGCGTACCAGGCCCTCGTCCGTCAGCCGGTGCAAGACTCTCGGCTGCAACCCCTTCGACAGTTTCTCAATCGCAGCTCGGGGTTTCATCGGACGTGCCGTCTCGATCCTGGCGAGTGTGTCGCCCAGTATCGGATCGGCACTCTTGTTCGCGCTCAGCATGATCCGGCCCGGTTTCGCCTCGTCGCCCGGCCCGGCCAGCCGGATTGCCCCGGCGTCGATCAGGTCCAGCAGCACTGCTCCGGCGAGAACCCTTGGGGTACGGGTGCTGTCGGCTATCGAGTGCCCGGTGCGTTCGTCGAGAAGCAGCAGCATCAGGTCTCCGGCGAGCAGCTTCATCACTCGTCCTCCGGTTCCGCGTCGGGCCGAGTCCAGGCCAGGATCATTGTCGGGGTGCAGCCGCCGACGAGCAGCGCGGTCAGCAGCATCACCCCGCCCGCGTAGGCCGCCTGAATATTGTCGAGGTCGGTGAACCCGCCCACGACGATCAGCCAGATCGCAGGAATCATCGCCAGCGCCTGGGTGAGGGTGAGCCCCACCGAGCGAGCCGCATTGCGCTGCTCGATCTCCCATTCGTCCAGGGCGCCGACGGGCGCGTCGGCTTGGCGTCCCGAGACGATCTGCAGCGATATCCACAGCGGAAAGAACATCAGACACACCGGCGCCCACAGCAGGGGCCCCCGCTCCCAACCGCACGCGATCAGCACTGCGGCCACCGCCAGGGCCAGGAAGATCGTCGCGAGGACCACCACCAGCAGCCGACAGCGGCGACGCGTCCGCCACCGCGGCAACATGGAGGCCCAGCGCTCGGCGTAGAACTCGAACCGGCGTGTCCGGCGAGCCTGGTAGCGCTGCAGCAGAGTCGGGTGCGTCATCGAATATCCCCTCCATCGTTCCGGTAGACCGCCGTGGACAGCGGCGCGAATTCCTCCCGCGAAAACACCGCCTCGACCGGCAGCCCGAACACATCACAGATCCGCAGCGCCAGATCGAGGCTCGGATAGTGATCACCCCGTTCCAGCGCCCCGACCGTCTGCGGATTCACCTCGATCGCCTCGGCAAGCTGAGCCCGGCTCATTCTCCGCTCGGCACGTAACACCCCGATGCGGTTGTAGATGGGAAGAGTTTTCCCACGTCTTACGGGACTCATACATCAAATTGTTGTATAAACCCAACAGTTCGTCAAGAGTCGAAGCAGCCCCGCTGACGCCGAGGTACGGAGGCGTCGATAGCCGGGAGGTGTCGCGTGATGCTCACATATGTCTTCTGACCAGCTATTTTCGCTGTCTGGTCGATACCGCGGTCAACGCTGGAGCGCCGAGCTGGCGTATCGAAGAGGGCTCCCAGCGGAGATCTGCCGTCTCACCGCATCTTGCTCCTACCCCACCCATCGGCTGGGTGCAGTCACGTCTGCCGGTAGGCCATCCGATACTCGTTGTCGCCGTGTTGATCTATCCGAGACCGGCCTTCCCGAGTCGGCTGAGAACGACGGAGCCGATCTGGCGGCGGTCCGCTTCTGGCCGGTCGCGGAGCCTCGGATACGCCACGACAACCTGCGGCCACCGCCGGACACGTTCCTGAGACATGAGCACGCGGGCGGTCGCGCGAAAGCCGCGGGTATGCGGCACCGGGTACTCCTCGGTCGGTCAGGATCGTCGAAGCGACGGTCCGCGTCCGGCTTGTGAGCGACCAGTGAAACGTAGCGCTGCCGGGCCGCCAAGTCACTGAGGGCGGTGTCGGTCAGACACCACACCTCATCCTGAAGTGCTCGCCAGAAGTCGGATCGTGAAGTCAGATCGTTGAACGCCTGGGCGACGTATTGCTTCCATCTCAACGTTGCCGCAGATCGATCTCTGTGGTTAGCGCATGTATCCCCCTCCGGACACAACCACTACGCCCACGGGCGGTTGTGGGCTGGTTTCGGCCACCACTGTCCGTGTGGTGTGGTTGTAGGTGAGTTTCAGACCAAGTTGTCTGTAGAGTTCCAGTTTTTCCGCCGGGTCGGCTTTGCGAATCACTCTCACCAGACCACCGAGCGAATCAACGAGGCCTGCGATCTCCTCTTGCGTCATGCGCCGGTGTGGATGGCGCTGGCTTTCTAGCGCCGCTATCTGTGCGGTGACGAGTTGCCGCCGGTCCATCCCGCCAAGACTTCGACACGGTCGGGCGACGGTATCGTTTGCACGGAGATACCGGGCCAAGGGGCGCGTAACGCCGCGGTCAACCGATCTGCCCCGAGCAAGGTCCCGTACGCGGTTGCGGTCCGGACTGCAGTAGGCGACCCATCCACCCCAGGTGGACGCGGCGATATCGCCACCGGAACCGTTCGGGCCGACCGTGAGAGACGCCAGCATGGCCAGCCGGTACCTATCGGTACGGTCGAGGTGCGGTTGATAGAACACGGCCAGCGCGTCAACTGTGGCCACCGTCACTGCGGCGCTGGAACCGAGGCCCAGCTTGTGCCCGTCTTCGGTCATCCCCTCTCCCTGTCGGACAGCACGAAAGAGGCTAACTGCCCACCTGATTCGGCCAGCGAGTGCGATGGGGTCGGGGCGCTCCTCGCGTTACGGACCCTGTGTGATGGACCGGCGCCAGCGGTCGAGGTATGTGTCGGCGATGTGTTGCTGATCGGGAAAGCGATGTGCCAGTAGCAGAGTCCAGACACAGCCCTCCAATGACCTCGCGGCGCAATATGGGTGCAGCTCTCCCAGGACCGGTTTCCACTGCTGGTAACGGTGCAGCACCGTGGCATAATCCCATTTCGCCGGGCCGGCGCAGGTGTCCTCGAAGTCGTTCCAGAGCAGCCCGTTCACCGTCGCGAGGACATTGGCGGCATGCGCGTCGCCGTGCAATGGCTGGGCAGTCTCGCGGTCGGCCATCAAGATCGGCGCCAATCGCCGGAACTCCGCCCGGAACGCGACAATGAGATGCGCCGGAACGATTTCCAGGCGCTCGAGGGTGTCTATCATGGTGGGTATCTCATCCAGCACGACGCCCATATACGGAAGGTCACCGGGATAGCCGCGCAGCACGCGATGCAGCTCGGCGAGTGAATCGGTCAATTCCGCGACACCCGGAACATACTCCGGGTCGTGTTCGATGTATTGCCAGCAAGTCAGCCACATTCCCTCGTGATGATGCGGTCCGGGCGGCAGCTCGTCGCTGGGTGGCACGACGGCTCCGCCATGGTCGGTGAGGTAACGGACAACCGCGACTTCGCGTCGCAACCAGGAGGGAAGGTTCGGGCGCAACAAGGTGGTGGTGGTGACTCGCGCGACGAACGGAGCGGGCCGCAGATGAATCACCACGTTGCTCACGTCCTTGAGAACCTCGGGTGCGGTGACCGTGACACCATGCCGCCGAGCGACCGCCACGGCAGCGGCAACCGCCCGCCGGCGGATCTCCCGCCTCGACTCACCGGCTCGGATCACGGCTTGCGCTGCCCGGCTGTCCTCAGTCGGGCCTCACGCTCGCGGTGTTCCTCGGCCACTTCGCGGGCGGCGGCTTCGGCGGCGGGATCCACCGGCTCACTCGACCACGGCAACACCGTCTCCCCCATCGCCTGCACAAACCGCTC
>NZ_JBEXYF010000019.1:0-157149 GCF_040630775.1 Nocardia sp. NPDC005745 | reverse complement strand
CTCCTGCAACGGAACCACACCCGCGAACGGCGCCACCCCCGGCGTCACCGCCCGCAACCGCCGCGGCCCCTCCGCCGCCACCGGCAACAACCCCACCTCCCGCGACGCCGCGCCCTGCGCACCCGACGCCGCCGCCAACACCTCCGGCGCCTGCGGCGCCGACACCCCCACCGGCGACTGCACGCCCGAACCACTCACCACCACACCAGCAACAACCAAAGCCGAGACCGTTATCGGAGCAGATACACGCATTCGGCCACACCCAATCCTCGACGTCGTGGGAGCAGCCGTCGCGACAACCCCTGCGCCGGCCACTCTGGACAACGTTGTCCAGGTTACCCACCAGTCAGGTCCTTATTCGGTATTTTCGGTTGATCACTGGTTCCCGACGGTGAAACCGCTGCTGGAGCGGGCTTTCGGCCGGAGCTTTTCTTGCGGCCACCCTTTCCGCCGCTTTCCGTTCGGGTCTCGTGATCAGGGGATTCCCCGTACTCCATTCGGTCCAGAATCCCTTTCAGTTCTTCCAATTCCCGGCGCAGGTAATCGCGGGTGGCAACTTCGCCGACGGCGATGCGCAGCGCCGCGAGTTCCCGGGCGAGGAACTCGGTGTCGGCCTTGGTCTGCGCGGCCCGTACCCGGTCCTCCTCCAGGGCGACCCGGTCCCGGTTGTCCTGCCGGTTCTGCGCCAGCAGGATCAACGGCGCCGCGTAGGCGGCTTGGGTGGAGAACGCCAGATTCAGCAGGATGAACGGGTACGGGTCCCAGCGCAAAGCGACCACGAAGATGTTCAGCAGAATCCAAACCAGCACCAGGATCGTCTGGACCGCCAAATACCGTCCGGTCCCCAGGAATCGCGCCACCCGTTCGCTGCTGCGGGCCAAAGCCTCGGCGTCCCACTCGAACCGGAACCGGCTTTCCACCGGTGTTTCCAAACGCTGGCGCGCCCTGCTGGGACCGAGCCGCACGCCCGGGTCGTTCTCGCTCACGGTGTGTCCTTTCGGGCGTGAGCGGGGCCCCGCGCGGTCACGCCCTGCCCCTCTCGTCGGTCTCTTCCTGGTCGCGCCAGTCCTCGGGCAACAGGTGGTCGAGGACGTCGTCGACGCTTACCGCGCCGAGCAGATGGTTCTCCTCGTCCACCACCGGTCCGCAGACCAGGTTGTAGGTCGCGAAATATCGGGTCACCGCGGCCAAGGGGAGATCGGGGCGCAGCGGCGACAGGTCGGTGTCGAGAATGCCGCCCACCAGGTGGGCGGGAGGTTCGCGCAGCAATTGCTGGATGTGCACCGAACCGAGGTAGCGGCCGGTCGGCGTCGCGGTGGGCGGACGCACCACGAACACCATGGAGGCCAGCGCCGGGGTGAGGTCCGGGTTGCGCACCCGCGCCAGCGCTTCGGCCACCGTCGTCGACGGCGTCAGGATGATCGGCTTCGGCGTCATCAGACCGCCCGCGCTGTAGGGGGAGTGCTCGAGCAACCTGCGCACCGGTTCGGACTCCTGGGGGTCCATCAGGGCGAGCAGCGATTCGGCCTCGCCCTCGGGCAGCTCGCCCAGCAGGTCGGCGGCGTCGTCGGGGTCCATCGCCTCCAGCACGTCGGCGGCCCTGCGCACCTCCAGGTGACCGAGCAACTCGACCTGCTCGTCGTCGGGGAGTTCCTGCACCACGTCGGCCAGGCGTTCGTCGTCCAGCGCGACGGCCACCTCGATCCGCCGTTTCTCCGGCAGCTCGCGCAACCGCTGCGCCACGTCGGCCGCGCGCATGCCTTCGAACTGTTCGAGCAGTTGCGTGACGTCCTGCCCCGGCCTGCCGATCTCGTAGGGCGTCAGGCCGGACACCATGGTCCAGTCCACCACGTGCACCGTGCGCCTGCGGCCCAGCCTGCGGTGCCCGCGCACCGCGACCCGGCTGACCAGCCAGTCCCTGGAACGGGTCTGCTCGATGCCGAGATCGACCACGTGGACGTCCACGTCCGCCAGATCGGGCAGGTCCGGGTCCTCGACCCGCACCACCGAGTCGACGATCTGTGCCATGGCGAGCATCTCGCCGGGTCGCTGGTTGAAACGGCGCAGGCTCACCGTTCCGGTGTTCAGCGTGACCACGCCGGGTTCGATCGCGGTGATCCGCAGGATCGGCACGAAAATACGCCGCCGGGTGGGCAGTTCGACGACCAAGCCGTGCACCCGCGGTTGCTGGCGGTCGGAACGGACGGCCACGACGACGTCGCGAATCCGGCCGATAGACTCGCCGTCCGGTCCCAGCACCGCCAAACCGGCCAGCCTGGCGACGTACACCCTGGTAGCTGCCATGCTGTCAGGCTAGATGTTCGCGGGCGGGTGTTCGCACCCCGCCACGATCGACGGGAGTGATCATGAAGCCGCGCCGTTCGGTGCTCGCCTGCCCGGGCAGCAACACGAAGATGATCGCGAAGGCCAAGACCTTGCCCGTCGACGAGGTGTTTCTCGATCTGGAGGACGCGGTGGCCCCGGTCGCGAAGGCCGAGGCGCGGGCGAACATCGTCGCGGCGCTCAACGACTCCGGGTGGGGAACGCAACTGCGCGTGGTGCGGGTCAACGACTGGACCACCGAATGGACCTACGCGGATGTCATTTCCGTGGTCGAGGGCGCGGGCGCGGCGCTGGACGCGATCCTGCTGCCCAAGGTGACCGACGCGGGCCAGGTGCGCGCGCTGGACCTGCTGCTGACCCAGCTGGAGAAGGCCTGCGGCCTCGACGTCGGGCGGATCGGTATCGAGCCGCAGATCGAGAACGCGGCGGGGCTGCGCGTGATCGACGCGATCGCCACCGCGAGCCCCCGGGTGCAGACGCTGGTCTTCGGCCCGGCGGACTTCATGGCCAGCATCAACATGCGCACCTTGGTGGTCGGCGAACAACCGGAGGGCTACGACACCGGCGACGCCTACCACCACATCCTGATGACCATCCTGCTCGCGGCCCGTGCGCACGGCTTGCAGGCGATCGACGGCCCGTACCTGCAGATCCGGGATGTGGAGGGTTTCCGGCGGGCCGCGGCGCGCACGGCCGCGCTCGGATTCGACGGCAAATGGGTACTGCACCCCGGCCAGATCGAGGCGGCGAACGAGATCTTCAGCCCGCGCCAGTCGGACTACGACCGTGCCGAGGAGATCCTCGACGCCTACGCCTTTCACACCTCGGCGGCGGGCGGCGCGCGCGGCGCGGTGATGCTCGGCGACGAGATGATCGACGAGGCCAGCGCCAAGATGGCGCACGTGATCGCGGAGAAGGGCCGTGCCGCCGGAATGACGCGCACCACGCGTTTCACACCACCGCGGGATGCGTCGGAATAGCAGAATGGAACCATGACGAATCCCTTGGGGAACTCGAGCCGTGCGCGGCAGGGCCTCCCGACACCCCCGTCGGGCTGGCCGGTCGGCTCGTATCCGACCTATGTCGAGGCGCAGAAGGCGGTCGACTACCTGGCCGACAACCAGTTCCCGGTGCAGGACGTGACCATCGTGGGCGTCGACTTGATGCAGGTCGAGCGGGTCCTCTATCGGCTGACCTGGGGCAAGGTGATCGGCGGCGGCGTGGTGTCCGGCGCTTGGCTCGGCCTGTTCCTCGGTCTGCTGCTGAGCCTGTTCACCACCAGTGGCGCTTTGGGTCCGCTGCTCGTCGGCCTGATCGGCGGCGTCATCTTCGGCGTCATCTCGACCTCCATCCCGTACGCGGCCACCAGGGGCCAGCGCGATTTCGCCTCCACCATGCAGTTGGTGGCAGGCCGCTACGACGTGCTGTGCGATCCGAAGTCGGCGGAACAGGCTCGGGACATGCTCGCGCGGCTGGCGATCTGAGGCATGGAAGTACTGGAGACGGTCCGCACCGAGGTGCTGGGCCATTTCGGGGTGGAGGCCGCGCACGTCGACGCCGCGTCGGTCACCTTCCTGGGCTTGGAGCCGATCGAGATCCTGCGCATCGCCGAGGACGATCTGGTGCACTACGTGACGCTCGGCGCCAGCAGGCATCCGATGGGCGATCCCGCCGCGGTGCACGCCGACCCGGTCCGCGGGCCGCGCGCCGAACTGGTGCTGACGTTGCGGTCCGGCGTCGGCGCCAGCTCCGGCCTGGCCAAATCACTCGGCGTGCTCGCCGCGGCTCCGGTCGTGGAAGGCGTTGTGCTGCAGGCGGACGCGCTGCTGGATCTGGGTGAGCCGATGTGGCGCGACGCGCCGTTCACCGCGGTTCTACTCGGCGACAGCGAGATTCCGGCCGTGTCGCTGCCCGACCCGGCCGAGCCGGTGCGGTACTTCGCGGTGACGCCGGTGACCGCGACGGAGGCGGCGTGGGTACGCGTTCGCGGCGCGCAGGCGTTGCGGGAGGCGTGGCAGGAGGCGGGGATCGACGTGCGTGACCCGAGGCGTGGCGCTGCCAGCTTGTGATCCGTCGCCCGGCTACAGCCACTTGTTGCGGCGAAAGGTGAAGAACAAGCCCGTGCAGATGGCGAGGATGAGCACCCACACCATCGGATAACCCCAGACCTGGTGCAGTTCGGGCATGTGATCGAAGTTCATCCCGTAGATGCCCGCGATCATCGTCGGCACCGCCGCGATGGCGACCCAGGCCGAGATCTTGCGCATGTCGGTGTTCTGCTGCACGCCGATCCGGGCCAGCGCTGCGCTGATCAGCGCGCTGAGCGCCTCGTCGAAGTCGTTGATCCGTTCCGCGACGGCGGCGTGCTGTTCCGCCACGTCGCGCAGATAGCGCCGGACCTCCTTGGGCACCGGCAGATCCGGTTTGTGACTCAACTGGTCGAGTGGCGCTGCGAGCGGATTCACCGCGCGCCGTAACTCGACCACCTCGCGTTTGAGCTGGTAGATGGATTCCACGGTGACCCTGCTGCGCGGAGTGAAGATCTCCTCTTCCATCTCGTCGATGTCGTCCTCGACCGACTGGGCCACCTCGATGTAGGAGTCCACCACCCGGTCGGCGATCGCGTGCAGCACCGCGCCGGGGCCGAGCGCCAGTTGCGTGGGGTCCTCCTCCAACGCCTTGCGCACCTCGGCCAGCCCGGAATGCTCACCGTGCCGGACGGCGACCACGAAGTCGGGGCCGGTGAACACGATGATCTCGCCGGTTTCCACGATCTCGCTGACGCTGTTCAACTCGTGCTCGACGTAGCTGACCGTGCGCAGCAACAGCAGCAGCGAGTCGTCGTAACGTTCCAGTTTCGGCCGCTGGTGCTTCTCCAAGGCGTACTCCACGGCCAGCGGATGCAGCCCGAAGGTCTCGGCGATGTCGGCCATCTGCGTGCGGTCCGGATCGTGCAGCCCGACCCAGACGAATCCGTGTTCCTCCCGGGCTCGCGCGAGGGCCGCTTCATGCGTGAAGCGCCCGGACAGGCGCTTGCCGTCCACGTACACCGCGCAGTCGACGATCGCCTGCGCCGTCGGAACCGGGATGAAACGGTGCGCGGGCGTTCGGCTGGATCCACGAAGTGAGGAGAGCGGAGAAAAGGACGGCACCTTGACGATGCTACGTCGCCGCAGGCTGCCGGAAGGTCGCCTGCGCGTGCGGGAAGACGCCGCCGCACTGTAAGACTTGAAGGCGTGCGCATCGACCTCCATACCCACTCGACCGCGTCCGACGGCACCGACACCCCGGCCGAACTCGTGCGGAACGCGGCCGCCGCGGGCCTGGACGTCGTCGCGATCACCGATCACGACACCACGGCGGGCTGGGCGGAAGCGGTCGACGCGCTACCGGCGGGCATGACGCTGGTCCGCGGCATGGAGATGTCGTGCGTCGGCCTCGGCGAGGACGGCTGGCCGGTGCCCGTGCATCTGCTGGCCTACCTGTTCGACCCGGCCCATCGCGGCTTCGCCGAGGAACGCGAGCGGCTGCGCGCCGAACGGGTGGAGCGGCTGCGCGCCATGGCCGAGCGGATGGCCGCCGACGGACTGCCGATCGATCCCGATGCCGTGCTGGCCTCGGCCGGTCCATCGGCGGGGCGACCGCACCTGGCCCGCGCGCTGGTCGCCGCCGGTGTGGTGCCGAGCGTGGACGCGGCGTTCGACGAATTGCTCGCCCCGCACGGCCGCTACTACGCCGAGAAGGCCGATACCCCGCTGCGCCGGGCGGTGCAGATGATCGCGACCGCGGGCGGGGTCAGCGTGCTGGCGCACACCAGGGCGCGCAAGCGGGGCAGGCTGCTCGCGCTCGACGACATCCGCGAACTGGCCGCGCTCGGGCTCGGCGGCCTGGAGATCGCGCACCCCGACCACTCCGCGGCCGACCGCGCGGTGCTCACCGATCTCGCCGCCGAACTCGGCCTGCTCACCACCGGTTCGTCGGACTACCACGGTACGAACAAGACCATCCGGCTCGGCGACTACACCACCGATCCCGCGCAGTTCGAGAAGCTCGTCGGCAAGGCATCCGGCGTGCCGGTGGTCACCCCGTGAGACTCCTACGCGGACTCAGCGGCATCGTCGCCGGGGGCACCGTGGTGGGCATGCTGATCGTCGTCGGCGCCGCTGTGCTCGCGGATCGGCGCGGCTTCCCCGGTCCCGGCGGTGAATCGGTCACCTGGCATGTCGCGGCCGCGGTGGTCGCCCTCGCGGCGCAGATATATTCGGACCGGCACCGTGGGCTGGCCGCCTGCGCCGCGTCCATGATCGTTTTTCTGGCTGCTGGACTATTGCTGTGGACACAATGGTGGAGCTGATTTCCGGGCATTGGTTGCGAGGGAATGAATTGTGCCGGAACATTTTTCTTTGTGACTGAACTCGAGACGGATGTACTGGTCATCGGCGGTGGTCCCGCCGGTGCCTGGGCGGCCGTCTCGGCCGCGGCGGCGGGCGCCACCGTCGTGCTCGTCGACAAGGCGCACTGCGGCTCGAGCGGGCCGACCGCGCGCGGCGCGATCTCCCTGTGGCACATCCCGCCCGGTCCGGCGCGGGAGGAGGCGGTACGGCGCGCGCACGCGCACGGCGGCCGGCTGGGAGATCCCGACCTGATGCACCGCGTGCTCGAGGAGACCCATCAGCGGGTCGAGCAATCGGCCCGGTGGGGTAGTCGCATCGCCGGCGACCCGGCGCGACGGCGGATGCATCTGGACGGCGCCCGCTACCTGCGGCGGATGCGCCGGGTGCTGCGGGAAGCCGGGGTGCGCGTACTCGACCATCACCCCGCGTTGCAATTGCTGGTCGATCGCGAAGGGGTGGTGGCGGGCGCGGGCGGACTGAGCGGGCACGAGGGGTTCCGGCGCTGGAGCGTGCGTGCGGGCGCGGTCGTGGTGGCCACGGGAGGCTGCGCGTTCCTGTCCGGCGCCGCCGGCACCGACGTCGATACCGGCGACGGCCTGTTGTTCGCCGCGGAAGCGGGCGCCGAGCTGTCCGGAATGGAATTCTCCTGCGCCTACGGCCTGACCTCGCCGGGCAAGGCCGAGCAGGCGGCGCTCCGCGGTTTCGTCTCGCGATCTGCCCCCCTCTACGACGAATCCGGCGCCGAGTTGCCCGGCCATCGCTCGGCGGCGCTCGCGGCCATCGCCGATGGACAGCGCGTATTCGCCGCCTTGGACGGCGTGCCGGTCGCCTTCCGGTCCCGGCCGACGCACCAGGGCCACGTCGACCGCGCCACGCGGGTGCCGCTGCGGGCCGTGCTGGAGGGCACCGTGCGCGGCACCGGGGGACTGCGCGTCACCGGGCCGGATTGCGCGACGACCGTCGCCGGCCTGTTCGCCGCGGGCGACGTCGTCAGCAGGGAGGCGATCACCGGCGCGGTGAGCGGATCCGGCGGACTGAGCGGGGCGTGGGCGATCGCGTCGGGCGTGTGGGCGGGCACCGCCGCGGCGAAGTTCGCGCGGACCTCGGATCGCCGCGCCCCGGCGCGCGAGGTGCCGGGAGCCGGGCTGAACGCTGTGGCGCGGATCGATCCCCGAGCGGTGGTCGGCCTCGTCCAGGAGCACACCTTGCCGTTGCGGCGCAGCTACTGGCGCAGCGCGGGCAGCCTGCGCGACAGCATCGGCGAACTCGACGGGATGTGGCCCGGTGCGGAATTCGACCTCGGCGGTAGCGGTGTGGACCTGCTGCGCGCCCGGCAGGCCGCCGCACTGCTCGCGGTGGCGCGCTGGACGAAATACAGCGCGCTCATGCGCACCGAGAGCCGCGGCATGCATCGCAGGACCGATCATCCCGGCGCGTCCGACACCTGGCGGATGCGGCTGATTTCGGGTGGCGTGCGCGGTGTCTGGGTGCGTCCCGACGCGCCGCCGAGCCTGCCGGAGCAGCCCCGCGATATCGTGGCATGATCTTTGCCGGGCGTTGCCGTGGCCACGCCCGCCCGCCGCCGCGCGGGACTCACACCGGCAATGCCGCGAGCGGTGCGATCACTCACCGCGCCGGGCTCGTGAACGGGGAGTTTCCGCTTACCTGAAGGTAATTCCCGCCTCCTACCGTTGGGTGATGGAGCGCGACACGGCCCAGTGGGTAACCGGTTTGGCAACTTGCCCACCGGACTGGCAGAATGTGTCGGATTCCTTACCTCCGCCACCGCCGGGTGAGGGAATCACGGAGGTCTCCGCCTCGCCGACGTACCGTCGCGACCCGCGAGATCACACCGCATGTTCTGTCCGGGCCCACCCGTCCGGTTTCGGTTTCGCGGATCAGTGCCGCGCCCGCCATCGAGATACCGGCAAGTCGTGTTCGCCCGCTCGCATCCGTCTCGAAACATACCGGTCAGCGCACTCGATGAGCGTAGTGAAACGACTTATACCCATTACCCAGGGGTAACCGTCCCCCGGTTTAGCCCGACCTGAGCAGGAGTGAAATCGTGTCACCTGTGACTGATGCACCGAATTCCACCGCAAGCCTGTCCGAAATCACAAACGACGAAATCTTCGCGGGACATCTCGGCGGCAAGCTCTCGGTCGAACTCAGTGCGCCGCTGGAGACCCAGCGTGATCTGTCGATCGCCTACACCCCGGGCGTCGCCCAGGTCAGCCGCGCGATCGCCGAGGACGAGGCGCTGGCGAAGCGCTACACCTGGACCGATCGGCTCGTGGTCGTGGTCAGCGACGGCACCGCCGTGCTCGGCCTCGGCGACATCGGCCCGCGCGCCTCGCTGCCGGTCATGGAGGGCAAGGCGGCGCTGTTCAAGAAGTTCGCCGGCCTGGACTCGATCCCGATCGTGTTGGACACCAAGGACGTCGACGCGATCGTCGAGACACTGATCCTGCTGCGCCCGAGCTTCGGTGCGGTGAACCTGGAGGACATCTCCGCGCCGCGCTGCTTCGAGATCGAGAAGCGCGTCATCGAGGCGCTCGACTGCCCGGTGATGCACGACGACCAGCACGGCACCGCCATCGTGGTGCTCGCGGCGCTCAACGGCGCGGCCAAGGTGCAGGGCCGCGGCATCGAGGGCCTGAAGGTTGTGGTGTCCGGCGCGGGCGCGGCCGGTGTCGCGTGCACGAACATCCTGCTCGCCGCCGGTGTCCGCGACGTCACCGTGCTCGACTCGAAGGGCATCGTCAACCGCGAGCGCGGCGACCTCAACGACGTGAAGGCCGAGCTGGCCACCCGCACCAACCCGCGCGGCCTCACCGGCGGCGCGGCAGAGGCGCTGGCGGGCGCCGACGTGTTCCTCGGCCTGTCCGCCGGTCTGATCGCCGAAGAGCTCATCGCGTCGATGGCGCCGGAGTCGATCGTGTTCGCCATGTCCAACCCGGACCCGGAGATCCACCCCGAGGTGGCGCGCAAGTACGCCGCGATCGTGGCCACCGGCCGCAGCGATTTCCCGAACCAGATCAACAACGTGCTGGCGTTCCCCGGTGTCTTCAAGGGCGCGCTGGACGCGGGAGCCCGGCGGATCACCGAGGGCATGAAGATCGCCGCCGCCGACGCGATCCTCGGCGTCGTCGCCGACGAGCTCGGTCCGGACAAGATCGTGCCCAGCCCGCTGGACCCGCGGGTCGCCCCGGCCGTCGCCGAGGCGGTCGCCGCTGCTGCCCGCGCCGAGGGCGTCGCGTAACCCGCATTCTCACGCAGCTACGAGGACGCCCCGTTCATATCGAACGGGGCGACCTCGGCGTAGGAACGGTGTTCGCCGAACTCAGCCGGTGGTCTGCAACTCGGCGGCGGGTGCGGCCACGGGGCGTGGCGCACGGCGCAACCGGTCCACACCCGGCGCGCTCGCCCACACCGCGAACGCGAGCAGGCCGTCCAGCACCATCGCCAGCACGGCCACCAGCAGCGCGCCGACCAGCACCCGGTCGTAGCGGTAGAGGCTGATGCCGTCGAAGATGTACCGGCCCAGCCCGCCGAGGTTGACGTAGGCGGCGATCGTCGCGGTGGCCACCACCTGCAAGGTCGCGCCGCGCAGCCCGGTGAGCAGGATGGGCAGCGCGTTGGGCACCTCCACCCGGAACAGGATCTGCCGCTCGGTCATGCCCATGGCGCGTGAGGCGTCCACGACGTCGGCGGGAACGTTCGCGATGCCTGCGTACGCGCCCGCGAGCAGCGGCGGAATGCCGACGGTGACCAGGGCGAGCAGCGGCGGGGCCAGGCCGAGGCCGAGCAGCAGCACCAGGAACGTCAGCAGGCCGAGGGTCGGCAGCGCGCGCATGGCGTTGGCGAACCCGACCAGCACCGCCGCCCCCCGCCGGGTGTGGCCGATGATCAGGCCCAGCGGTACCGCGATCACCGCCGAGACGGCGATGGTCAGGAAGCTGTACCAGAGGTGCTGGACGATCCGGGTCCCGATACCGGCCGGGCCGCTCCAGTTGGCGCCGTCGGTGAAGTAGTGCCAGGCGTCGAGGAACAGGTTCATGTGGCAGCGCCTTTCGCCTTCGCCGTTCTGGCATCCGCGCGCACCCACGGCGTCGCCCAGCGGCCCAGCGCGTACACCGCCCGGTCGGCGATCAGCGCAAGCGCGAGCGTCACGATGACGCCCGCGATGATCTCGTCCGGATAATCGCGCTGGTAGCCCTGGGTGAACAGCTTGCCGAGCCCGCCGACGCCGATCAGCGCGCCGACCGAAACCATCGCGATATTGGTCACCAGCACCACCCGAAGGCTGGATACGAAGACCGGCACGGCCAGCGGCATGTCCACGGTGAGCGTGCGCCGCAGCGGGCCGTAGCCGACGGCGTCGGCCGCGTCGAGCACGGTGACGGGCACCGAATCCAGGGCGGCCGGGACCGCGATCACCAGCAGCGCCGTGGAATAGATGGTGAGCGCGATGACCACGTTCAGCGGATCGATGGCCGAGATGCCCACCAGCGGAGGAATGATCACCAGCAGCGCCAGTGAGGGGATGGTGTATGCCAGGCTCGCGGCGGTCACCGTGACCCGGCGCAGCCACGACACCCGCCGCACCAGCGCACCGGCCGGAATCGCGATCACCAAGGCCAGCAGCAGCGGCACCAGCGCGAGATAGAGATGGGTCGCGGTGAATCCCATGATCTCCGAGAAATTCTCGACAAGGTATCTCATGGCCGCCTATCGCACCTGTTCTTCGAAGAAGTGGCGGTTGCGTTCGGCGTCCTCCCGTGCGCGCTGGCCGGCCAACTGCTCGAGTACTTCGGTGGCCAGCACGCCACCGCGCACGGCGCCGGAGTCGTCCACGGCCACGCCCGTTCCGGAGGGCGAGGAGATCGCGGCATCCAGCGCTTGGCGCAGGTCACCGGACGGGGTGAACAGCGAGCCACCCGCCGACATGCTGTCGGCCAGTGCGCGGCCCGCGCGGAACCCTTCGACCCCGGTGACGTCCATCCAGCCGACCGGCTTGTTCGCCGCGTCCACCACCAGCACCCATTCGCCCGCGTCCAGCCGCAGCTCCTTCACCTCGTCCGCCACGGCCGTGCGGATCTCGTGCAGCGGAACGTCGTTCGCGGCACGGAAGGACAAGCCGCGATAACCGCGATCACGGCCGACGAAATCGGCGACGAAATCGGTGGCCGGCTGAGCGAGCAGGCGCTGCGGCGGGTCGTACTGCTGGAGCACTCCGCCGGGACCGAACACCGCCACCCGATCGCCGAGCGTGATCGCCTCGTCGATGTCATGCGTGACGAACACGATCGTCTTGTGCAATTCGGCCTGGAGCCTTTGCATTTCGATCTGCAATTCGGCGCGCACCACCGGGTCGACGGCGCTGAACGGTTCGTCCATCAACAGGACCGGCGGGTCCGCGGCCAGCGCGCGGGCCACGCCGACGCGTTGCTGCTGGCCGCCCGACAGCTGCGCCGGATACCGCTGGGCCAGTGAGCGATCCAGGCCGACCCGGTCGAGCACCTCGAGCGCCGCGGCGCGGGCTGCGCGCCGGGAGTCGCCGCGCAGCACCGGAACGGTCGCCACGTTGTCGACGACCGTCCGGTGCGGCAGCAGGCCGCCGCTCTGGATGACGTACCCGATCCCCAGGCGAAGCCGGACCGGATCGACTGTCGAAATATCTTGTCCGGCAATGGTGATCGTCCCCGAACTCGGAACGATCATGCGGTTGATCATTCGCATCGAGGTCGTCTTCCCGCAGCCGGAAGGGCCGACGAACACGGTGAACGACCCGGATTCGATGCGCAGATCCAAGTCGGTGACGGCGTGGGTGCCGTCCGGATAGGTCTTGCTGATACCGGAGAATTCGATATCGGACAACGGATTCCCCTTCCTAGCCCACCGGCTTGTTCAGCCCCTTGGCGGCGACCCAGGCCGCCGCGGCGGCTTTGGGCTCGGTCTTGCGGGCACCGGAGACGGCCTCGTTCAGCTGGAGCAACTCGTCGGTGGTCAGTTGCGCAGACACCGCGTTCAGCACCGCGAGCGCTCTGTCCGACTTCTTGCTCGCGTTGAGCAGCGGCACCACGTTCTGCGCGGGGAAGTTGTGCTTCGGGTCGCGCAGCGCCACGAGATCGTTCTGCGCGATGGCCGGTGAGGTGGTGAAGATATCGGCCGCGGTCACCTTGCCCTCGACCAGCGCGCGCACCGTGGCGGGACCGCCGCCGTCGGCGATCGGCACGAAATTATCGGCTGCGATGTCGAGGTTGTAGTTCTTCTTCAGACCGGGTAATCCGCCCGCTCGCTCCTGGAATTCGGCGGGGGCGCCGAACTTCACCTCCGCCGAGTGCGCGGCCAAGTCGGCGATGGTGCTCAGGTTCCAGCGCTGCGCGGTGGCGCGGGTGACCACGACGGCGTCCGAATCCTCTCCCGGGGCGGGCACACCGATCGCGAGATCGGAACCGAGGGCCTTGCCGAGGGCGCTCTCCACGTCGGCCGCGCTGGTGGCGGTGGCGTTCTTGTCCAGGTATTGCAGCAGGTTGCCGGTGTACTCCGGGATCACCGAGATGGCGCACTTCCGCAACGCCGGGATATAGGCCTCGCGACTGCCGATATTCAGCTTGGTGTCCACGGTGAAGCCGTTGACGCGCAACGCCTCCGCGTACACGTTGGCGACGGTCTCGGACTCCGGGAAATTCGCCGAACCGACGATCAATCCGTCTCCCGAACAGCTGCCGCCGGTGGCGAGCGGATCGGAATTGCCACAAGCCGACAGGATCATCGCGGCGGCGAGAACGGCTGCGGCGGCGAGGACGCGGGCGGCGCGTAACGTGCCGCGCACGGCGGGCCGCCGACGCGCGGCGGCGTCGGGGGTGCGGGTGGATTTCACGAGAGTCCTTCCGACAGGACGGCGGGCGCGGGCTCGGCACCGAACGGCCGCCGGTACATTCTGGGTGTCCATACTGCCCGCTTCCGGGTTTTCCCGTTGGCTGTGTCGATTCGTCGGAGGGTTGGTGTCGCCGGATGGTGTTGGCCGCGTCACAGCGGGTGCTGGCTCGGTTGCTGGTCGTCGCTTCGGTTGCCTTGGCCGTATCCTGCGGGAACGAGGAGCCGACACCGTCGATCACCGTCGCCGCGGGTGATTCGATCGAGTCGTCGGTACTCGCCGAGATCTACGCGGGCGCACTGGCGCGAACCGGCGCGCGCACCGCGGTCGCCCCGGGCCTGGGCCGCCGCGCGGACTACCTCGCGGCGCTCGACGCCGACCGGGTTCAAGTGGTCGGCGAGCACACCGGGGCGTTGCTGGCCCACCTCGACGAACACGCGACGGTCCGGCGCCCCGAAGAGGTGGTGAAGGCGGTGAGCGCCGCGCTGCCCGAAGGGCTGGTGGTCTCCGACCGTGCCGAGGGCGCCGATCTGCGGCCGCGAGTGCTGCTCACCGCGCAGGCGGCGGCCCAGGACAAGGTGCGGACGGTGGGTGATCTCGCGCCGCGCTGCGGCGGGCTGACCGTGGGTGTGGCGACCACGCCGGGCCTGCTGCCCTCCGCCGGTCGTGAGCGCGTCGACGGGTGCGACTTCGCGGCCACCGTGGCTTTCCCGGATCCGGCCGCGTTACGGAAGGCGTTGCTGGACGGACACGTTCAAGTCGGTCTTCTCGGTGGTCCCCCTGAGCTGGCGCCCGGCGCGACCGACGGATTGGCCGTGCTGGCCGACGACGACTACGCCGTGCGCGCCGAGAACGTGCTGCCGCTGTTCCGCAAAGGCCTGCTCGACCAGCGGCAGATCAAGAAGCTGAACTACGTCGCGGGCGAGCTGATGACCGACGAGCTGGCGGCCATGATCCGCAGCGTCCGGGACGACGGCGCCGCGCCGGGCGAGGTCGCGCGTGCTTGGTTGGACAAGCACGCGCTGTAGTCGCGGGGGTGCGACAGCAACGGCGCTGGACAGGTCGCCGACGGTGTCGACCTTGGGCCGGAGCTGAAATCGAGAGGCCATCGAGAACCTGACGTCTCGATGGCCTCTCGTCGTGTATCCGCGAGGTAATCGGGAACGCGATACGCGAGGCCGGGGATTGTGTGGCTCATCACGGGTCGATCCGTCTTGTCCCCGGACTGTTCCGAGCCGTATATTCCACGTGGAATATTTAGCGTGAAGCATGTCGGTGTCCGGCGATAGCGTGCCGGACGGCGACCGGCCTGCGGCAGCCGAGGGCCGAGACGATTCAGCAACGGAGGTGACCCCGCATGGGGCAAGGGCAGGCGCATCCACCGGTGACTCCGCTGGCCATCGCCGTGCTCGCGCTGCTCGAGGAGCGGCCCATGCATCCGTACGAGATGTTCCAGACGCTGATCGCCCGGCGGGAGGACAGGCTGGTCAAGGTGCGGCCCGGCTCGCTGTACCACACCGTGTCCCGGCTGGCCGACCAGGAACTGGTCCGCGCCGAGGGCGTCGACCGGGCGGGCAACCGGCCCGAGCGCACCACCTATCGGATCACCGGGCGCGGCAGGGACGCGCTACGCAACCGGATCGCCGAGATCGTGCGACGTCCCGTCCCGGAGTATCCGATCTTCCCGGTGGCGCTGGGGGAGTTGCACAATCTCCCCAAGCCGGAGGCGCTCACGCTGCTGCGCGAACGAATCGGCGTACTGGAAACCGAACTGGCCGACACCGACATGCTGAGCGCCTGGGCCGAAGAGCACGTCGTCCCCCGCCGCTACTGGATCGCCCTGCCCTATCTGCGGGCACTGCTCGCCGCCGAACTCGCCTGGGTCAAGGAGTTCACCGCCGAATTGGCCAGCGGCGCACTCGAATGGGAGAACTTCGACCCCGTGACCGGCGCGCGCTCCGCCTCGGACGGCGCCGATTCCGCGGTGTCGCCACCGGTGCCCCCCGGCAGCGTGGCGAAACCCGTCTCGAATTTTTCGGATAATCCGAGTTAGG
The DNA here is from genome assembly GCF_040630775.1 of Nocardia sp. NPDC005745. Classification (NCBI taxonomy): domain Bacteria; kingdom Bacillati; phylum Actinomycetota; class Actinomycetes; order Mycobacteriales; family Nocardiaceae; genus Nocardia; species Nocardia sp. NPDC005745. Next base: position 141,475 of record NZ_JBEXYF010000019.1, on the reverse strand, counting down.
AACGAAACAGATGTCCACACAACGTAATCCGTGGCCTGCGTTACTGGCGCTGGTTGTCGGCTTCTTTATGATCCTGCTGGATATGACGATCGTCGCGGTCGCCAATCCCGCGATCATGACCAGTCTGCACGCCGACATTTCGCAGGTGATCTGGGTGACCAGCGCTTACCTGCTCACCTACGCGGTGCCGCTGCTGGTCACCGGACGGCTGGGCGACCGATTCGGCCCCAAGAACATCTATCTGATCGGCTTGGCGGTATTCACCGCGGCGTCGCTGTGGTGCGGCCTGTCCGGCAGCATCGCCATGCTGATCGCGGCCCGTGCCGCGCAGGGCATCGGCGCGGCACTGATGACGCCGCAGACCATGGCCGTGATCACCCGGACCTTTCCGCCGGACCGGCGCGGCGCCGCCATGGGCCTGTGGGGTGGCGTCGCGGGATTGGCGACACTGGTCGGCCCGATCCTCGGCGGCGTGCTGGTGGACGGTCTCGGCTGGGAGTGGATCTTCATCGTGAACGTCCCGGTCGGCGTCGTCGCCTTCGCACTGGCGGTCTGGCTGGTGCCCGCACTGCCGACCCACGAGCACAAGTTCGACATCCCCGGCGTGCTGCTCAGCGGCGTCGGCATGTTCCTGCTGGTGTTCGGCATCCAGGAGGGCAACAGCTACGACTGGTCGTTGCGCATCTGGCTGCTGATCGGCGCGGGCATCGTGGTGCTCGCGGTCTTCCTGGTCAACCAGGCCAAGACCAAGGCTGAGCCGTTGCTGCCGCTGAGCCTGTTCCGCGACCGCAACTTCGCGCTGTCCAACGCCGCGATCGCCGCGATGGGTGCGGCGGTGACCTCCCTGATGGTGCCGACGTACTTCTACCTGCAGGCCGTGCGGGAGCTGTCGCCGACCAAGTCGGCGCTGGTCTTCGCACCCATGGCGATCGTGACCGGTTTCTCGGCCCCGCTGGTCGGCAAGTTCGCCGACCGCTTGCACCCGCGGATCGTGCCCACCGTCGGCTTCGGCTTGTTCGCGCTGTCGGTGTTCTGGTTCGCGGCCCTGATGGAACCGCACTCGTCGCTGGCCTGGTTCCTGGTGGCCGCGGCGCTGGCCGGCTTCGCCAACGCCTGCATCTGGGCCCCGCTGGCGTCCACCGCAACGCACAACCTGCCCGTCCAGCAGGCCGGTGCGGGCGCGGGCGTCTACAACACCACCCGCCAGGTGGGCTCGGTGCTCGGCAGCGCGGCGATCAGCGCGCTGGTGGCGGCCCGGATGACGGCGAACGGACTGGGCGGCGGAAAGGTCGCCGAAGGCGGCGCGGGCCAGGGCCCGATCCCGGAGTTCGTCAAGGATTCCTTCAGCACCGCGCTGAGCCAGTCCACCCTGCTCCCCTCCGCCATCCTGCTCATCGGTGTCGCCGCCTCGGTGCTGTTCATCCGCCACGGCAAATCCGCCCCGGCGCAATCCGAGCAAGAACGCGCCAAGGCCGACTCCGTAGCCAGCTGAACTCCCGAAATCCATGCCCCGCAGGAGAGTTTCTTCTGCGGGGCGTTTTCGTCGGATAACCAGGTCGGCGACCGATGTCGTTGTCAGGCCACCTGTACGGTGACGGAAGGGTAGCCGGTGGCGCCGTCGGGGATCACGTCGCGGCGGTCGGCGGTTTGGGTTTCGCCGGAGCCGTCGGTGGCGCGGGCACGGACGGTGTGCGGGCCGGAGGTGGCGTCCCAGTCGAAGACCCACTGGCGCCAGGTGTCGATGGACTGTTCCTCGGAAAGGCGGGCCTGCTGCCAGGGGCCGTTGTCGATCTGGACTTCCACCGCGCGGATGCCGCGGTGCTGGGCCCACGCGACACCGGCGATGGGGACGCGGCCGGACTGGAGGCGGCCGCGGGCGCGGGGGGTGTCGATGCGGGTGCCGGTCTTGATCGGGCCGAGTGCCGACCAGCCGCGGCGCGTCCAATACGCGGTGGCGCGGTCGAAGCGGGTGACTTCCAATTCGGTCACCCACTTGGTGGCCGAGACGTAGCCGTAGAGCCCGGGCACGACCAACCGGGCGGGATAACCGTGCTGCACCGGAAGGGGTTCGCCGTTCATGCCGATCGCGAGCAGGGCGTCGCGTCCGTCGGTGAGCACCGCCAGCGGAGTACCCGCGGTCCAGCCGTCGGCGCTGTGCGAGAGCACCATGTCCGCGTCGGGGTGCGGGCCCGCCTCGGCCAGCAGCCGATCCACGCGGTAGCCGAGCCAGCGCGCGTTGCCGATCAGGTCGCCGCCGATCGGATTCGACACACAGGCCAGCGTGACCAGGTGTTCCTCCACCGGACGATTCGCCAGATCAGCCAAGTCGAGCCGGATCTCGCGCTCGACCATGCCGTGGATGCGCAGCGACCAGCCGTCCTTGGACACCTGCGGCACGATCAGCGCGGTGTCGATCCGGTAGAAGTCGTCGTTCGGGGTCAGATAGGGCGTGAGCCCGGGTACGCGGAGATCGACGCCGGGCGCGACCGGTTCGGCGGGGGCGGAGGGCTCCGGCAGCTGCACCGCGGCGCGCTCGCCGGATACGTCGCTGCGGCGGGCACCGAGCACGCGACCGCCGACGCCGGTGACCACGGCTGATCCGCCGACCACCAGAAGTCCCCGCAAGACTTGCCTGCGCTCCGCAGCGATGGACCGGTTGGTGTCGGCCACCGGCGAGGACGACCCGGTAGCGCTCGATGCCCCCGCTGTTGGTGCGGCTTCGTCGGCCGATGCGGTCGCGTTTGTCACTCCAGCCGGACTTGCTTTGTGCTGTTGTGCGTCAAAAGCTTTCGTGCTCGCAGGAGTTCCCGGCAAATCTCGAGGCGAGCCGGTACCCGTGCCTGCCTGGGCTGCGGCGTCGGACGTATCGCCGACATCGGACGCAGGTCCGGAGCTCCCTCGATTTCCGCCGCCCCTGGTGGACGCCGACTCATCGATCGCGGTCGGCACCTCGGAATCGCCGGTCGGCAGCGTCGCGCCGGTTCGGCTGTCGCCAGAGGGTTTCTCGACCGCCGCATCGATGCGACGGGTCAGCGCGCGCAGCGCGTAGATTCCCGCGGCAACGCCGACGACCGTCGGCAACGCGCCGGACAGACCGGTACGCGTCACCGCCACCCATGCGGTGACCACCCCGAACACCACGAACAACCACGAACCGGCGGCTCGGCCGGTCCGTTCGATCGCACCGGCCAGTCCGGCGACCAGCACGGTGATCACGCCCATGATCAGGTACAGCGCGGCCTTGTCGTTGGTGCCGAAGGTCGTGATGGCCCATTCCCGCAACCCGTCGGGCGTGTGGTCGACCACGGCCGATCCGAGGACGTGCAGCGGCGCGCTGCCGGGATCGAGAACAGCCGTGAGGAGTTCGGCCACGCCCAGCGTCAGGCCTGCCGAGACCATCCCGGCCGGCACGCGCAGTCGCAGATCGGCCATGGCATCGAGACTACTGCGGGTGGGCCGCCGCAACCGCTGACCCGGTCGGCCACCGTCGTCGACGCTCGATCGACGACGAACTCCGACCCGGCCGATTTCGCTCGCGATGCATTCGGTCGCGCTTACGGCGCGTACTCCGGTGGCGGTGGCCGGGCACAGTTCGTCGTGGACGAGCCGGGATATGCGAAAGGCGCTGTCCGCGAACAGCGGACAGCGCCTCGCAGCGATCAGCTCAGTTGTAGATGCTCGCCACGTCGTCGGCGTGCTGCTTCATCACGACCGCGCGCTTGAGCGACATCTTCGGGGTGAGCTCGCCGGTCTCCTGGGTCCAGTCGATGGTCAGCAGACGGATCTTCTTGATCTGCTCGGCGTGCGAGACCTTCTTGTTGGTCTCGGCCACCGCCGCGTCCACCTCGGCGATCAGATCCGGGTTCTCGATCAGCTTCTCGATCGGGGTGTCGGCGGGCAGGTTGTTGCGTTCCTTCCAGCCGGGCAGCGACTCCGGGTCCAGCGTGATCAGCGCGCCGATGAACGGCTGACCGTCGCCGACGACCATCACCTGGCTGATCAGCGGGTGCGCCCGCAGCGAGTCCTCCAGCAGCGCGGGGGAGACGTTCTTGCCACCGGCGGTGACGATGATCTCCTTCTTGCGGCCGGTGATGGTGATGAAGCCGTCGCCGTCGATGGCGCCGAGGTCGCCGGTCTTGAACCAGCCGTCCTCGAACGCGTCCTCGGTGGCTTCCGCGTTGCCCCAATAGCCGTCGAACACGACCGAGCCGCGCAGCAGCAGTTCGCCGTCCTCGGCGATCTTGGCGGCGTGACCCTCGATCGGACGGCCGACCGACCCGACCCGGATCCGCTCCGGGGTGTTCACCGCGATGGCCGCGGTGGTCTCGGTGAGACCGTAGCCCTCGTAGATGGTCACGCCGACGCCGCGGAAGAAGTGACCCAGCCGCGCACCGAGCGGACCGCCGCCGGAGACGGCCGCCTCGCACTGGCCGCCGAGGGCGGCGCGCAGCTTGCTGTAGACCAGCTTGTCGAACAGCGCGTGCTTCAGCTTCAGGGCGATGCCCGGTCCGCCGTTGTCGAGCGCCTCGCTCCACGCGATCGCGGTATCGGCGGCGGCGTCGAAGATCTTGCCCTTGCCGCCGTCGTGCGCCTTCTGCTTGGCGCTGTTGAACACCTTCTCGAACACCCGCGGCACCGAGAGGATGAAGTGCGGCTGGTAGCTGCCGAACTGCTCGACCAGGGTGGACCAGTCGGCGGTGTGCGCGACGATCACCTTCGCGTCGAACGCGGCCAGCGCGACGGCGCGGGCGAAGACGTGCGCCAGCGGCAGGAACATAAGGGTCTTCTTGCCCTCGGTGACGTACTTGTTCAGCGCGATCCGGTCGGACTTGGATTCCGCGTACAGGTTCGCGTGGGTCAGCATGACGCCCTTGGGGCGGCCGGTGGTACCCGAGGTGTAGATCAGGGTGGCGGGCGACTGCGCGCCGACCTGGGCGCGGCGCTCGTGCACGGCCTGGTCGTCCAGTTCGGCGCCGCGGGTGGTCAGCTCGTCCAGCGCCCCCTTGTCGATCTGCAGGGTTTCCCGCAGGTCCGGCAGCGACCCGGATTCGATCTCGTCGATCACCTTGCGGTGCTTGTCGCTGTCCAGGATCAGCAGCTTGGTGGCCGAGTCCTGCAGGATCCACTTGGCCTGCTCGGCGGCGGAACTGTCATAGATCGCGACGGTGCAGCCGCCCGCGGCCCAGATGGCGAAATCGAGGACGGCCCACTCGTAGCGAGTGGGGGCCATGATGGCGACGCGATCGCCGAGTTCGAGCCCCGAAGCGATCAGGCCTTTCGCCACCCCGGTGACGGTTTTCGCGAACTCCGCGGCGGTGACATCCCGCCAGCCGCCACTGCCGTTCGGCACGTTGAACAGCACCGTGTTCGGTGACTGCTCGGCGTGGCGGAAGACGTTGTCGGAATTGTTCGCGTCATCCGGAATGGTGTAGGAAGCCGGGACTTCGAACTCTCGCATCAGTGCCCTTCCACGTGGGTTTACTCGCCAGTAATCTACGACACCTGCGCGAGGGCCGTGAGGTCGACCACCGGAATCGCCTCCGTACATCACCGCAGGCTGGGGACCCGCTCGGGTTTCATCCTAGTTCGCGCAGGTCCGCCGGTTGAATGGCTTCGCGCAGGAACTCCGCGAGTTCGCGCAGCGCGGCCGCCGCGGGCCCCGCCAGCGCGGCCTGCAGCTGAGCGACGTGCCACAAGCCCTTGCTCTCGGTGAAGCGGACGTGTACACCCGCCTCGCGCAGGGCGGCGACCAGTGCGACGCACTGGCGGTGCAGCAGTTCGCTGACGTCCACCTGCACGTAGGTGGGCGGCAGGCCGCGCAGTTCACCGGTCAGCGGGGCGTAGGCCGGGTCGGCCCCGTCGCCGTCGCCCAGGTAGGCGGCCGCGCAGGCTCGTGACCAGGGCTTGTTGATCACCAGATCGCGTTCCCGCTTCGGGATCTCGTTGGGGTCGGCCCAGGGGGCGATCAAACCGAGCGCGGCCGGCGTCTGCCCGTGCCGGGCGATCAGGCGCTGCGCCAGCGCGAGCGACAGTCCGCCGCCCGCGGAATCGCCGGAGACGGCGATCTGATCCGGCCGCAGGCCCGAACTCGCCACGAGCTCCAGGAACGCCGCTTCGGCGTCCTCGAGTGCGGCGGGGAAGGGGTGCTCCGGCGCCAGCCGGTAGTCCAGCACGTAGACGGCGCACCCGGTGTCCCGCGCCAGCCGGGCCGCCAGCGAGCGGTGTGTCGCAGGCGAGCCGACCGCGTATCCGCCTCCGTGCAGATAGAGAACCGCGCCGTGCTCGGAGGTGTCCGCGAAGCCGATCCGCTCGGCGGGCCTGCCGCCGAGGCGCAGGGGCTGCACCACGGCGCCCGCGGGCAACAGCTGCGCCCGCGAAGTGACGTCGAGCAGCCTGCGCTGCATCGTGAACGGCAACCGCTTGTTCAGCGTCACCCGGAAGATCGGATTCAGTATCGCCCGCGCCAGGGGCAGCGGAAGGTCGATGTCACGCATTCGTCGTTCCTCGGGTCCCGGCTCAGGGCAGGAAGCGGCGTTCGACGTTGGCCGCGATCCGCTGGTAGCCCGACGCGGTCACCCGCACGAACAGATCCAGCAGCTTGGCCTCCCAGCCGATCAGCACGCGGCCGTGGCCCTTGCGCACGCCCTCGGTGATGGTCTGCGCCGCCATCTCGGGGGTGTGGATGGCCAGCTTCTTGTCGAACATCGAGGCCGCCGACTTGCTGTCGATGCCCTCGGCGTAGGTGGCGTTGCGCGCGACCGCGGTCTTGATGCCGCCGGGGTGCACGCAGGTGACCTTGACCGGGTGCCGGGCCACCAGCATCTCCTGGCGCAGCGACTCGGTGAAACCGCGCACCGCGAACTTCGCCGCGTTGTAGGCGCTCTGGCCGGGGATCGCGATGAGGCCGAAGAGGCTGGACACGTTGACGATGTGGCCGTCGCCGGACTCGATCACCATCGGCAGGAACGCCTTGGTGCCGTTGACGACGCCCCAGAAGTCGACGTCCATCACGCGCTCGAAGTCCTTGTACTCCGAGCGGATGACTTCGCCGTGGTGGGCGATGCCCGCGTTGTTGTAGACCTGGTGCACGGTGCCGAAGTGCGCTTTCACCGCGTCGGCGTAGAGGATCACCGCTTCGCGTTCGACCACGTTCAGCCGGTCGGACTTGACCTGCGCGCCGAGCTGCTCGCAGCGGCGCGTGGTCTCGGCGAGGCCGTCGACGTCGATATCCGACAGCGCCAGTTTGGCGCCGCGCCGGGCCAGGTTCTCCGCCAGCGCACGGCCGATCCCGGAGCCCGCTCCGGTGATCACACAGACCTTGTTCTTGAAGTAAGCGTCATTGCTCACGATGCCACTGCTTTCACATCGGTTCGGGAAATGGAGATGTCGTATGCCGACACGTCGAATGTCCTGGTCAGGCGACGGAATTCGAAGGTGAAGTCCGGCCACAACGTGGTGTTGTTGCCGTGCTTGTCCAGGTACCAGCTCGAGCACCCGCCGGTCAGCCAGACACTGCCTGCCAGCTTCGCCTGCAAGTCCTTGTTGTAGGCATCCTGCACGTCGCGGCGCACTTCCACGGTACGCAGGTCGAGGCGGTCGATGGTAGCCAGCGCGTCGGCGACGTAGTTGATCTGCGATTCGATCATGTACACCATCGAGGTGTGCCCGAGGCCGACGTTCGGGCCGAGCAGGAAGAACATATTGGGGAAGTTGGCGATCGTGGAGCCCTTGTAGCCCTGCTGGCCGATCTCGTCGAACACCTCCGACAGCGTGCGCCCGTCGCGGCCGAAGATCGTCTCGTAGGTCGGCGAGTCGGTGACGTGGAAGCCGGTCGCCACGATCAGCGCGTCGATCTCCCGCTCGGTGCCGTCCTCGGTGACGATCGAGTTCGCGCGCACCTCGGCGATGCCGTCGGTGACCACGTCGACGTTGGGGCGCGCCAGCGCGGGGTAGTAGTCGTTGGAGATCAGCATGCGCTTGCAGCCGATCCGGAAGTTCGGCGTGACCTTGGCGCGCAACTGCGGATCACGAATCTCGTAGCGCAGTTTCGCCTTCGCGATCGCCTCGAACAGCTGCATCAGGGCCGGAACCTTGGCCAGGCCGACCACCTGGGTCTCGCGCGCGGCGTAGATGGCCGCGCGGGATAGTCGCTGCAGGCCCGGCACGTGCTTGAAGGCGAGTCGCTCGGCCTTCGTGTACGGGCGGTCCAGGCGCGGCAGCAGCCAGGGCGCGGTGCGCTGGTAGACGTCCAGGTGGCCGACCTTCGCAGCGATGGCGGGCACGATCTGGATCGCCGAGGCGCCGGTGCCGATGATGGCGACCCGCTTACCGGTGAGATCGGCGTCGTGATTCCAGCGGGCGGAGTGGAAGATCTCGCCTTCGAAGTCGTTGATGCCTTTGATGTCCGGCAGCGCGGGCTCGCACAGCGCGCCGACCGCCGAGACCACCGTGTCGGCGGTGAAGCTGCCCTTGCTCGACTCGATCTCCCACAGCGCGGTCTCGGTGTTCCAGCGGGCGCTGGTCACGTCGCAGTCGAAGACGTGCTTGTCGCGCACGTCGTAGCGCTCGGACACGTCCCGGATGTACTGCTGGATCTCGCCCTGCTTGGAGAACGACCGCGACCAGTCCGGGTTCAGCGCGAACGAGTACGAGTACAGGTGCGAAGGAACGTCGCAGGCCGCGCCGGGGTAGGTGTTGTCGCGCCAGGTGCCGCCGACATCGCTGCCGCGTTCGAGCACGAGGAAGTCGTTGCGACCCTGCTGGGTCAGCCGGATGGCCAGACCCAGACCCGCGAACCCGCTGCCGATGATGATCGTCCTGGCGTGGCGCGTGGATCGGCCGGCGACAGCTTTGTCTGTAACCTTGCGACTCATGTAATGCAGCCTACGATGCTATTGAGCACGAGTCAACAGTGTATTGACTCCCGTTCAGTAGGATGTGCCGGTGACCAGAACTCAGTCGGACGCCCCCAAGCGCACGCGGCTCAGTCCCGACGAGCGCCGCGAGCAGCTGATCACTCTGGGCGCCAAGATGCTCGGCGAGCGCTCCATCGACGACATCTCCGTCAGCGAGATCGCCGCCCAGGCCGGGATCTCCCGAGGCCTGCTGTTCCACTACTTCCCGACCAAGCAGGATTTCCAGTTGGCGATCGTGCGACACGCCAACGCCGAACTGCTCGAGCGCGTAATCCCGGACCGCTCGCTCGGTCTGTTCGAGATGCTGCGCGACTCCATCGAGCGCTACATCGAGTACGTCACCGAGAACCGCACGTCCTACCTCGCGCTGTTGCGTGGTCCGACCAGCGTCAGCCCCGAGCTGGCCCCGCTGGTCGATCAGACCCGCGACGCCATCATCGGCATCATCCTCGCCGAGACCCCGGTTCCGGTCGCCGAGTCCGACCATCCCCGGCTCATGCTCGCCATGCGCGGGTGGATCGCGTTCGTGGAGGAATCCACGCTCACGTGGTTGCGCACCGAACCCATTTCCCGAGCCGAGTTGATCGACCTGCTGGTCGAATCGTTGATCGCCATAGCGTTCTCGGTGGATCCGGCGCTGGCTTCGGCGCTGCGGGGTTGACGAAGTTCCGGCTTGCTTCTGTCGGATTCGTCAGGTCGACGGTGTGGTCCACAGTGCGCTGATCGGAAGGCGGGACAGCCCCTCGCCGAAAGGAAGCTGCTGGTCGCCGCAGTAGAGGACTAATCCGGCGTGGAATCGATTGCCCAAGCGGCGTTGCAGGGGTCGTCGATCTGCCGAAAAATACGGCGTCGATCTGCCGAAGGGTGTGCCGTCGATCTGCCGAAATTGCTGTCGATAGTCTGCCGAAGGTGTCGGCATGTAGCTGCCAGTGATGTCTGCGAGGGTTACGGAACGTCGGGCATCACGGAGGTGAGAGTGCGCGCCCGGATGTAGCCCCAGTGGGACACCTGCGTTCCTGCGGATCGTCCGAGGCGATACCGCTCGGCTTTGCGATCCAGGCGGAATCACTGTGGCGCTGTCCACACGTCGCACTCCGCATGCCCTTTTGCTGCCAATACCCCGCTGCTCCAGTGTCTTTCGATTTTGCCTTGGATATTCCGGCGCATACCGTTGTGTCGTCCATGGTGTGACGGCGATGGAGGCCGCCGATGTTGGTCATCAACGAACGAACGACGGCACCGCGATCCGAACAGCGTGTGCTCGGCTGGATGCGGTCGTGGACCGGCCAGTACGTCATTGTGGGGCTGGCGATCTCGGGGTGTTACCTACCCGATCGCAAGGGCGAGGCCCGGGAAGCCGATCTGGTGGTGATCACGCCCAGAGCAGCGGTCGTGATCGACGTGCAGGACACCGTGCCGGAAGCCACGGCGGGCGTCCTCTCGGTGCAGGCCAACGGCCGCTGGCGGCTGTCCGGCTTCGCGGGCGACCCGATCCAGCCGCGCCACGACGACAGCAGCCCGTTCGACCGGGTGACGAGCAACGTCGTCAACCTGCAGGCGCTGGTCCGTAAGCAGCACGGCGACGCCTCTGTCGACGGCCTGATCGTCGTGGTGCCACCCGAGGACTCGGCCCTCACGCTGAACGTCGAGTCACGCAGGCGCGGTTGCGCGGTGGTGCTCGGAGCCGGGCAGGCCGACCTGCGCGCCTGGTTCCACCGCACCGCGAGCCGCAAACTCATCTGGACCGCCGAACGCACGCACACCCTGCTCACCGACTTGAACCTGGGCGACCAGGTCACCGTCGACGACCTGGCGGCGGACGGGTTCCCGCTGGAGCAGAAGTTGCGGGCCGGCACGCTGGCGGCGCTCGACAGCGTCACGCGCAAGGCTCCTGAGCTCGAGCACAGGACGTCTACCGCGGGCTCTGACGCCGACGAGTCGGCTGGTTCGGGCGCCCCACCGGCGGATGCCGTGCCCGAGCCGCCGGACGCGGTCCCGGATGCAGCGCGGCTCACCGCATCGCCGCGAGCCGCCGAAAATCCCGACGAGACAGAGGATGTCGACCGTCGTATCTCGGAGGCGGATCAGTCGACTGCGTCGCCCTCTACGCCGAAGCGGAACGACGCGCTGGAACCCGACACCGGGGAGCGCGAGGGCTCGGAGTCCGCGCCGCCACCGCGGTCCGGTGCGGAAGGCGCACCGCAAGTCGACCGATCACCGGCTCGGCCGCCGGTCGTGCATACGGCTGTTACGGACGGCAGCCAGGACGTAACAGCGTCCGAGTCGCATTCCTCGCAGGTGCCCGTTGCCGGGGCGGTGCAGGCGCAACCTACCGAGGCGGATCCTTTCGCACCGGAATTCCTCGCGCCGGAGCCCCCGCCAATGCCTTCGTCGTCGGACACGACAGCTCATTCGTATGCCGGAGAAGTGCGCCAGGCGGCATCGTCTCTCGCGGACGCAGAGCCCGGTGTGCGAGAAGATGATCATTCGCAGCCGCCTCGCTTCGAAGGCCGGCTCGCGGCGAAGTCCGCACAGGAGAACGTAGCCGAGCCGAATTCCTATGTGACGGAACGCTTCGCCACCGGGTACGTGGATTCAATACACCCCTCCGCAGCTGAGCCCACTTCGCCGGAACGAACCGAACCCGGCTTCTCGCCCGCCGACGAGGATTTCGATCCGGCCGCGCAATCGTCGCCCGCACCGTCGTCGTTCACGGACAGTTGGTCGTCGTGGATCGAACCCGAACCCGAACCCGACCGGCCGCTGCGCCCACGTCCGGCGCAGGCGCCTCAGTCCAGCCCGCCCCCAGCGTGGTCCACACCCGCCCCCGAACCGCAGCCACTGCGCCGCCCCGCGCCGGCCGCTGTGCTCGAGCGCCCACGGATCGCGGTTCGCGACCAGATAACCGCACTGTCCGCGCGCATCCCCGGCGGCACCTCCGAGAAATCCAAACCCCGCCGTCACCGCTCGCAACAGCTCGCCGCGATAGCCCTCATCGCGTTCGTGATCGGCACGATCTGGATCCTGGCCGCGTCTTGCTCGACCCCCACCGGCGGCGCAGTGCAACCCACCCAAGCCCCCGTGCTCACCACCGAGGAAGTCCCCCCACCGCCGATCGTCACGGAAACCCCGGGCCGCATGAACCTTCTACCGTTGTGCACTCCGCGCACGCCCAAGTGCTGACTTTCGCGCCGGGCACGCTGTAATCCGCGTATTCCCCCCGTCGGGAGCATACTCGTCGCTGGTATTGACGCAGCGGGGTCGCGATCGGCCCCGACAGCTTCGGTGGCGTCGCATCGTGCGGGAACTCGCGGTGTCCCGTGGCTTTGGAAGCGTCATTCGGTCGTGCACCCGCAGTCGGCGGAAGAAGCTGTCCACTCACGTGTGTTCCGGCACCGGTTCGGGCCCAGTGGATCCCGCGTCTGCTCGAGCATGTCGATGTCGGGCCTCGGCCCCGGATGGAACCGGATGAACGTTAGGTTCGTCCTACTGATCGACTCATCTCGCGCGGACAGGTGGTGAGGTGACCTCGGTCCGGTTCGGGACGGCGAGAAGTAAGGAGAGTCGCGGTATGACAACGGATGGGGCGACGCCGTTCGCGGTGGTGCCGGAGCATGTTTCGGATGCGGGCCGGTACGTCTACGACACGGCGCAAACGCTGATCAGTGGCGTGCGGTCGACCGACGCCGAAGTTGAAGCTCTGCTGGCTACCTGGCGCGGCCCCGCGTCGGATGCGTACGCGGCCGGCTGGAGTGAAGTCCGGCAGGGTGTGGTGGACGTGTTGGAAGCGTTGTCAGAGATGGCCGAGGCGCTCGGAATGGTGAGCACCCGGCTCGACGCGGTCGATCAGGCACGCGTCGAGAGCTTCTCGCTTGATCTGCCCGCATTCTGAGAAGAAGGACACTGTGGAGTACAAGGTGAGTTTGGGGCAGTTGGATGCGATTACGGTGCGGATCGACGCATTGCGGGGATTCCTGGAAGAAAGCTTGATCGAGATCGACGAGCGGATCGCCACGGTTCAGCAGACCTGGAACGGTGCCTCGGCCGCCGCTTACGCCGACGCGCACGCCGACTGGATCGCCGGAGCGCAGAAGGCGGCCCGCGGCATCGAGAAGATGAGGGCCGCTGCGCAGGCCGCGCACGACGCCTACAGCGCGACCGTGACCGCGAACCTGTCGGTGCTGGGGCGCTCTGGGCAGGACGGAGGTCCGGCGCGGTGACCGTGATCGATGTCGATACCGAGGTTTACACCGACTCCGGGCGTGCGCTGATCTCCGCCGCCGAGGCCTGGTTCCGGGCGGTGGACGCGAAATGGACCACCCTGGCCGGCTGCGGGCAGATGTGTGGGTCATATTCGGAGGCGGTCTCCTGGGCGCAGTCCTATGACACTCGCGTCGACGAGCTGATCAGGGGCGCACGGCAGATCGCCGAGGCCGCCGACAACTACGGCCGCATCCTGATCGAACTCGGGCACAATCACGCGATCGGCGATTATTTCGCCACCGTGGGTGCCGGTGGGCAGCCGCCTGCCGCGCCGACCATGCCGCCACCAGCGATGTTCGTGTGCAAAGTACCGCTTCCGGCAGCGGGTGGGCCGGGGCAAGGGCTGGTCGACGGCACCATCGGCTTGGTGGAGAAGGTCGGCATCGTCATCCCGGACGGTGACGCCACCCGGTTGAAAACGGCCTCGGATGCGTGGGCGCAGTTGGCGGCGGCTCCGGAGGTCACGGGGTTCGTCGCGGAGCTGGAGCGCATCGCGGGCATGTTCGCGCCGATCACCGCCCCTGAGCTCGATCATGTGGACGAAGACCTGAGAGCGTTGCGCGCGGCGGCATCAGATGTGGTCACCGGATTCGGCGAAATATCAACGTCGACCACCGAGCACCGTGACGCGCTGGTGGAAATGCGTGACAAAATCGCAGGTTTCCTGGACCAGTTGGCCAAGGACATTGCCCTTGAAATTGCGATCAGCGCCACCATCACGATCGCTGCGTCGCTGGTGACCTTCGGCGCTGCTGCCGCCGGCGGCGCCGCGATCGGCGCGGCTCGGGTCGCGCATATCGTGTCGCGTTATGCGCCGAAGATCCGGCTGCTGGTCGATGCGTTCAAATTGCGCGGGCTCGGGCGCGGATTCTCCGCAGTGCCCGACTTCACCAGACACCGCCAAGAGATGCAGCGACTGCTGGATCTGGGCGCCAAAAACCGGGCGCGTGCCAAGCCTACGAGCTGGGTGAGTGACATCACCGCGCGGGATCGCCACGTGCTCGAACTCGGCCCGGCCGACAGCCGAAGCACCAATCTCACCGAGCTGCTGCGGCGTGGCGATCCCCTCACCCCAGAGCAGCAAAGACACGTCGATGACCTGAATGCGGCGCTGTCCAAGCTGCCCGCGCACGAGGGACCGGTGTTGCGGCATACCAACCTGACGCCCGAACAGCTCGCTCGCTATGAGCCGGGAAAACCGACAACTGAGCTGGGGTTCACGTCTGCATCCAACAAGCCGAGCGGCGTCAATGACGTTTTCGTACAGAACGCCGAGGTCGAGATGCAGATCATCAGCAAGAACGGGCGAGTCTACGGTGACTACGGAACTCCCGACGAGGTGCTGTTTCCCTCGAACACAGAGTTCTTTGTACACAACAAGTTTCGCGATCCCGCCACTGGCAGGATCATCATCCAGATGTCGGAAGTCTAGGAGTGAAATTCATGCCGAAAAAATTCGGAGGCAAACTCTTCTTCAGCAACGCCGAAGCCGCAGCGAGGAGGCCCAGCGACGAGGAGATCGAACGCACCCGCCGACAGCTCGAGGCGTTCAACATCGAACTCCGAGCGGCGGGCCTATCCAGCGAAGGGCATGTCGGTGGGCTCGGCGGAAGGTTCTCCGATGACCTGTCAGGAACGGAGTTCCAAGGCTGGACCTTAGAAGCCGGCACGTGGCGCGACGCGAACGGCGAAGTCGTCTACACGCGGGGCTCGGATGGTGGATGGTATGACGCTGCTGGGAGCTTGGTGTTCGATGCACTCGGTAATCGGCCGCGATGACGGCACCAGCAGCGGAAGTTCTAGTCACCAGGTAGCGCGAAGGCTGCCCAGCGCGGCCATCCACTGAGTTATTTGCCCGGAGCCGTCGAGATAGTGGCAGTGGCAACCCGATGAGGATTACGGCAGCGCCACGGGCGTGCTCACGATGCGCCGGAGAGCCATTGTCGAACGCGGCCGGACGCGGATCTCTTGCGTCGTCGTGTTCGAAGAGTCGGGGTGAACCAGCCGGGCAACGGCTCTCGCGCGGCAAGCCAAGTCTGCGGCACGCCGGCGATCGGAGCGGGGCGGCTTCCGACGCCGGCATAGGCGGCGACGATCCCGCCCACGATGGCGCTCGTGGTGTCGATATCTCCGTCCGCCGCAATACATGTGGTAATCGCGGCCGGGTAGTTGTCCAAATGCGTTGCCGCGACCCACATTGTGAACGGCACGGTGTTCTGTGCGGTTACCAGGGATCCGTTGCCGAGTTCCCTTGCAGCATCCTTCGCCGAGGCTCCGAGCAGGGTGCGAGCACGGCGAATCAGTCGGCTGGTCTCACCGTCGTCGAGGCGGTCGAGGAGGGCAGTGAGGAATCCCTCTGGCGTGGGCGGACTCCCGATCAGGCGAGCACGAGCGGCCTGACCGGCCGCGAGGGCCACCGCGACCGCGCCGAAGACGCCTTCGGGATGCAGATGTGTCACTTGCGCCGACCGTGCCGCCTCGGCGGCGATTCTTTCCGGATCGTCGGCGAAGAAGGCGCCCAGCGGGGCGACTCGCATGGCCGCGCCGTTGCCACAGGAACCCTGATGATCGAAGGCGGCTCCGGCCGCCTCCCGCCAGTGCATGCCATTGCGGATTCGACGCAGGGTGTCGACCGCGAGGAAGCCGTATTCACGGCGCGGGTCGAACCGTTGCGCGAAGGCGGTGGCAAGCCGATCCTGGTCGATCCCACCGTGACTGGAGAGTTGCGCGACCACGGTGCATGCCATCTCGGTGTCGTCGGTCCACCCCCACTGTCGGGCAGGAGGATCTCCTGCCCGAAGATCCGGCATCGACCGGCCCATGATCGAGAATTCCGCGCCCAGCGCATCCCCAACAGACAGTCCATCGAGTGAATCGAGCATCAAGTCAACGTGCATCGTGTCAAATGCTAGCTATGCCGAATGGCGTGTCGCGAATGATTGCGGCGGTGGGGTCGGACCTCGACGGAAGCACGTCGACGCCGGCCTGTCGCCGGTAGTGCCGGTCAGACGCTACTTGTATCGCGGTTGCCCATATAGGTATGGGCAGTCATCCGGGCATCGACCACACCGGCTCGCTCGGCCCGCAACTGGGCCATGCCCTCACCCGCCACCTCCGCTCATCGACCGCGTGACCCTGGAAGGATGCTGCAGCGTAGAGTGCTAGCTGCGGTCCCCGTTCGACTCCAGAATCTGAGTCATGTTCTGCGTAAACCGAATTGGCGGAATCGCGATGTTGCTCGTAGCGCCGATGTCTGGAAGGACGCGTGTTCACCACTACCGAATCCGAACTGGACGATCTCTATGCGGCCATTGAGAAATCCGCGCGGCTATGGGACGTGCCTTGCACCCGAGAAGCTGTCTGGCCCACTCTGACCGCATACGGTGCGATGCTCACGCGCTCCGTGATCTCTTTCCGAGTGGTCACCGACGCCCGCCGCTCGGGCGACCTCGACTACCGCTTCCTGACGCTGCCCAGCGACGTCGACCCTTACGGCATCGCCCTTTCCAACGAACTCGTTCCCGAGACCGATCATCCGGTCGGCGCTCTGCTGGACCAAGTCCGGGAACGGTGCCCCATCCACAGCTACGGGATCGACATCGGTGTAGTCGGCGGCTTCAAGAAAATCTGGCCGTTCTTTCCCGCCGATGGCATGCAGAAGGTATCTGAGCTCGCCGAACTGCCATCCATGCCGCCCGGTCTCGCCGACCACGCCGACATGTTCGCCCGTCACGGCTTGGAGGACAAGGTCGGCTTGCTCGGCATCGACTACCACGACAAGACGATGAACGTGTACTTCCCCGGACTGCCGGCCGACTGCTTCGCACCCCGCGCCATCATGTCGCTGCACCGGGATGCCGGACTTCCGGAACCGAGCGACCAATTCCTCTCGCTCACCGAGAAAGCATTCGATATATACGCCACCTTCAGCTGGGAGTCGCGCCGGATCGAGCGCCTCTGCTTTCCCGTGATCACACCGGACCCGACAACGCTTCCGGTTCGGATCGATCCGCGCTTCGAGCAGCTCGTCGACGAAGTCCCGATCAACACGACAGACCGTCGGTTCACCTATGCCGCCACCTCGTCGCCCGACGGAGAGTCCTATAAATTCAGTTGGTTCTACCAGTGGCAGCCCAGGATTCTGGACCGGATGAAGACTGGGGTTTCATAATCCCGACCGTGTGGTCCGCCAGCTCGGCGCAAACGACGCCCAGCGCATCGACGGCGCCAGCGGTCCCCGCCTGGTCGGTTTCTCCGATCAAGCGCAACCTGCGTATCCTCCCGTGCACCCCAAGCGGCGCAGTGGATCTGGTTTACGCCGACCACGGCCGACGAAGCCCGCATCGCAGCGTTCGAACCGCTCCAGCGAATCGGCATCACCTGGCCCGAGTCGACATCGCCGACACCTCGACCGTGCTGCACGACTCGACCGCCGTCTTCCCGATCGCCGCGGAGATCACCGACCGCACAGTCGTACTGGATCTCGGCGCATGAGGCATCGGTTAGGATCCGCGTCATGAGTGATGGGGGGACACCAGCCTCTGGACAGAACCTCGCGGTGGTGCCCGAGAAGGTGCGCGAGGTCGGCAAGTACGTCTACGAGTTGGCCGAGGCATTGCGCGCGGCATTGGACTCCACCGCGAAGGACGTCGCTTCGCTGACCGATGGCAGCTGGACCGGCGACGCGGCCAACGAATTCTCCGAGGGCTGGACCGACGTCCGCGACGGCGGCGCCAAAATCATGACCGCCCTGACTGGGATGGCGGAGAAGCTCGGCGTCACCGCAGAGACCTATCAGGCACGTGATGAGAGCAACGCTGCATCCTTGAACACTTCGAGTTTGGATCTGCCATGAACTCTCGGTTTTCGGTCGACCTGGAGCATCTCGATGAGATCGTGGTCCGTCTGTCGAGTCTGGCCGGGTTCATCGGCGAGCATCTCGATGAGATCGATGACCGGGTTGCCACCCTGGCCGGCAGCGGGTGGGAAGGCGTTGCCGCCCAAGCGTATGCCGATGCCCATGCTCAATGGATCATCGGAGCAAGGGAATTCGTCGAAGGTGTGAAGGATGTCAGCGACGCGGCGAAGGCGGCCCATGCGCGCTACACCACCGCCCACGCCACGAACTACAAAATGTTCTCCCAGGAATAAGAAACATGGGTGTACTGGTTATCGACTGGCAGACTTACTACGATGCCGGTAAGAAATGCCACGCCCTAGCCACCGACCTACGTACCGCCGACAAACCGGTCCACGACGCGGTCAAAGGTGAATGCGCGGGCATGGCCGGTAATACTGCGGGGTGCGAACAATGGGGAAACACCTACGACCGCGTCGCACAGGAAACGATGCAGACCTGCACGAACCTGGCCGACGCGCTCACCAACTTCGGCAACATGCTCTACGCTGCCGGGTACAACTGGGCACTGGCCAATAACTCCAACCCGATGCCCGACCGGCCCACCGTGACGGCGATGTCGGAATACAAGGTGACCATCCCGACTTCGGTCGGCAACAACGGTGACGGTGTCACCGAGGGAAAGGGCAGTGTCCCCGGATTCTACGATGCCCTGGTCGGAAAGGTCCAGGAAGAGTTCGGAAGCAAGCTGCCCAACGGCAACAAAGAAAAACTCGCCAAGGCCGCGTCGACCTGGAAGACGTTCGCCGAACACAAGTCCATCACCGATGCCGCATCCAGGATCACCGAAGTCATCAACCTGTTCAGCGATATCCAGGACAAAAAAGGCCTCGACCCCCTCCTCGGCCACCTCGATACCCTCAACAGTGGCGCCACGCAACTTGCCTCCGCATCCCTCAACCTCGCCACACCTGTCGCGGAATACAGCACCGCCACCTCCGAAACCCGGGACAAATTCCGGGACGCGGTCACCAATGCGTTGATAGCAGCCGGAACCACTGTCGTCATCGGCGTCGCCGCCTCCTGGATCACCGCTGCCCTCAGCGACGTCGCCGCCGGCGTGGGCGTCGTAGCGATCGCCGGAAATACCGCCAGAGTGCTCAAAAGCACCTACGACACCAGCAAACTCATCAAAATAATCGGCACAGCCTCCGCGGTGGCGGGTACAGCGGCCTTCACCGTCACTGCGTTCGAAAAAGTCCCCAGCCTCACCGATATCGCGCTCAAACTGGGCGCCATCATCGCCATGAAGGTTTACATCGATGACGCGGACAAATTCGAGAACTTGCCGCTGGCTCCGGATAACCCGGCTCCGGGTATGACTGATGAAGTTGAAAAGTACATCCTTGGGAAGCATGTCAAAGGCGCTCCCAACTATAATCCTTCGAAAGGCACCTGGCCTGACATGATTACCGGTGAGGAGCTCGACGAGCTGGCCGAGGCAGCCGAGAATTCGCCGGCACGAGGACCGAATCACGACGGAAATTTTGAACGCGAGGTTGACGCCGGTAAAGTCATCGGCAGCGTGTCGGAGCAGTTGGGCGGTCATGCCACCAGTCGATACAAGATCATTACCGACCGATTCGGCGGCATTATTACCATGTATCCGATCCCGTAGATGTCAGGAGTTGAATTGGGAATCGACATCATCATTCAAAATCAGATCCACGAAAGGATCGGCCTAGTATATGGAGACGCGGAAGATACGCTTGTCAAGTATCGAGAGAATGCTCCGACGGGCTCGATACTCCGGGGTCTTCACGCGCACGCGGACACGATGTTCAACACAACTCAGCTCGCCATGCTGCTAGATGAGATAGCAGATGCTCTGCCGAACAACGACAAAGAAGCGGAGATGCTCTCCGTATTGCGCGATGCCGCCGAAACCGCTATACGGAGGAACGGGTATCTTTGGTTCAGCGGGGACTGAAGTCGTGATCGCATGCCCGGCATAACGGCCGGTATTATTGCCCTTGCGAACGGTACGTTCGAGGCCGGCTCGGGTTCCCAACAGCGATCATCTGCTGCGGTTTTGTATTGAACAGCCGAAATGCAATTTGTGCAATTGTTTCACAGTCGGGGGTGATCACGCTCGAGACATCGGAGCGCTAAGGGTTCGGCTCGGCCGTTCGCAGCAACTGCAGGAGCCCGGTGGCTGCGGCGAACTGTTCTTCCTATGAAGCAGGACTGGAACGAACTGGACTGGCGGAAGTCGAGCTTCACCAGCCGGAAACTTGCGTAGAGGTTGCCGCGCTCCAGGGGGCGTACTGGTCCGCAACAGCAGCGCACCTGACGCCGGGACACTGGAGTTCACCCGAGCCGAGATTGCCGCTTGGCTGGAGGGATGTAAAGCGGGAGAGTTCGACGACCTCGCTGTCTGATGTTGTGGGCGGCATGAGTTTCGCGGCTCGCTCCGATGGCGGAGGGGCTGATCGACGCCACTCAGACGTTACCACCAGTGGTATCATCAGTCGTATGGCTGGTAGTAAGAAATACTCGATCAGTCTGCCGGAAGACCTTGCCGAGCAGGCTCGGGCCTACGTCGGCCCGGGTGGGTTCTCCGCCTACGTCGCGGAGGCGTTGGAACAGCGCGTCGCGATGGACAAGCTCGGTGAATTGGTGGCCGATTTCGAAAAGGACAACGAGCCGCTGACGCGCGCGGAAATCGATGAGGCGCGGGCGGAATTGGGTTTCGAGCGGCGTCGTCGGGGTTCGCGCGGATCGGCCGCCTGATGCCGGATGTGCTGTTTCTCGACAGCCAGGGGCTGTCGATGCTGTATCGGAAGGATCGCCGAATGCTCGCGTGGGTGCAGGCGGCCAAAGAAGACGGCGTGCGAGTGGCAACCACAGCGATGACGACGGTGGAAGCCGACTACAGCAAAGTGCATCCTGCCCGAATCGCCTGGACGCTGTCGCAGATCGATGTCCATGCCGTCACTCGCGAGTTGGCCGCGCGAGCTGCCGCGCTATTGCGGGAACACGGTCTGGCAGGCCATAAGTACGCGATTGATGCCGTTCTCGCGGCCTCGGCCGGCTCGGTTCGAGGTCTGGTGACGGTGGTGACGTCGGACCCGGAGGACATGGCCTTGCTGTGCGGCCCGGAGATCGAGATCGTAAAGGTCTGAGCGCAACGATCCTGGCTCAACGCTCTTCGCTATGGCAGCGAAAGTCGGTTCGGCGTCCAGAACTCGTGTTCGCGAAATGCAAGACCGGGCCGGAGCGCTCTTTCAAGAGAGCGATCCGGCCCGGTCTCGGGTCGAGAACTAGCTGGTCGGCTCGAACGACTCCGCGATGATCTCCGCCTGTTCCACCGCATGCACCTTGCTGGACCCCGAGGACGGGGCCGACATCGCCCGGCGGGAGATGCGGCGCAGCTTGGTGTTGGCGAAGCGGGCGGGGAGGGTTTCGGGGAGGTTGAGGCCGAAGAAGGGCCAGGCGCCCTGGTTGGCCGGTTCCTCCTGGACCCAGGCCAGGTCGGTGGCGTTGGGGTAGCCCTCCAGGGCCTCGTTCAGGCGGCGGACGGGCAGCGGGTAGAGCTGCTCGATGCGCACGATCGCCACGTCTTCGCGCTTCTGCTTGGCCTTTTCGGCGGCCAGCTCGTAGTAGAGCTTGCCGCTGGTGAGCAGGACGCGCTTGACCTTGCTGCGGTCGCCGATGCCCTGCTCGTAGGCCGGCTCGTTGAAGACCGAGCGGAACTTGCTCTCGGTGAAGTCCTTCAGGTCCGAGACCACGGCCTTGTTGCGCAGCATCGACTTCGGGGTGAAGACGATCAGCGGGCGGCGGATGCCGTCGAGTGCGTGGCGGCGCAGCAGGTGGAAGTAGTTGGCCGGGGTGGACGGCACCGCGACGGTCATCGAGCCTTCCGCGCACAACTGCAGGAAGCGCTCGATGCGGCCGGAGGTGTGGTCCGGGCCCTGACCCTCGTGGCCGTGCGGCAGCAGCAGCACGACGTCGGAGAGCTGGCCCCACTTGGCCTCGCCGGAGGAGATGAACTCGTCGATGATCGACTGCGCGCCGTTGACGAAGTCACCGAACTGCGCCTCCCACAACACCAGCGCGTTGGGGTTGCCCAGCGAGTAGCCGTACTCGAAGCCGACGGCGGCGAATTCGCTCAGCGCCGAGTCGTGCACGGCGAACCAGCCCGGGTTCTCGCTGCCGATGTTGTGCAGCGGGGTGTACTCCTCGGCGGTCTTGCGGTCGATGATCACCGCGTGCCGCTGGGTGAACGTGCCGCGGCGGGAGTCCTGACCGGTCAGGCGCACCGCGCGCCCCTCATCGATCAGGGTGCCGAAGGCGAGCAGCTCGGCGAAGGCCCAGTCGACCTTGCCCTCGTAGGCCATCTCACGGCGCTTCTCCAGCACCGGCTTGACGCGCGGGTGCACGTTGAAGCCGTCGGGCACGTTGAGGAAGGCGTCGCCGATGCGCTGCAGGACGGCCTTGTCCACAGCCGTCACGACGCTCGCGGGCACCGGCTGGTCGTCTTCGACCGACGCGCTCGGTCCCGGCGAGTATTTCTCCAGTTCGCGGACCTCGTTGAACACCCGCTCCAGCTGGCCCTGGTAGTCGCGCAGCGCGTCCTCGGCCTCTTTCAGCGAGATGTCGCCGCGGCCGATCAGGCTCTCGGTGTACGCCTTGCGGACCGAGCGCTTGGTGTCGATGACGTCGTACATCCACGGCTGGGTCATCGACGGGTCGTCGCCCTCGTTGTGGCCGCGCCGGCGGTAGCAGATCATGTCGATGACGACGTCCTTGCGGAACTTCTGCCGGAAGTCGACCGCCAGGCGCGCCACCCAGTCGCACGCCTCCGGGTCGTCGCCGTTGACGTGGAAGATCGGCGCGCCGATGAACTTCGCGATGTCGGTGGAGTACTCGGTGGAGCGGCTGTTCTCCGGCGCGGTGGTGAAGCCGATCTGGTTGTTCACCACGATGTGGATGGTGCCGCCGACCCGGTAGCCGCGCAGGCCCGACAGGTTCAGCGTCTCGGCGACCACGCCCTGACCGGCGAACGCGGCGTCACCGTGCAGCATCAGCGGCACGACCGAGAAGCCCTCGGCCCCGTCACCCTTGTCCAGCAGGTCCTGCTTGGCGCGGACCAGGCCCTCCAGGACCGGGTCGACCGCCTCGAGGTGCGAGGGGTTCGCGGTGAGCGAGACCTCGATCTCGTTGTCGCCGAACATCTGCAGGTAGGTGCCCTGCGCGCCGAGGTGGTACTTCACGTCGCCGGAGCCGTGCGTGGCGGCCGGGTTCATGTTGCCCTCGAACTCGGTGAAGATCTTCGAGTAGGGCTTGCCGACGATGTTGGCCAGCACGTTGAGCCGGCCGCGGTGCGGCATGCCGATGATGACCTCGTCGAGGCTGTGCTCGGCGCACTGGTCGATCACCGCGTCCATCATCGGGATGACGGCCTCGGCGCCCTCCAGCGAGAAGCGCTTCTGCCCGACGTACTTGGTCTGCAGGAAGGTCTCGAAGGCCTCCGCGGCGTTCAGCCGGTTCAGAATGTACTTCTGTTGCGCAACAGTCGGCTTCGCGTGCTTCTGCTCGACCCGCTCCTGGATCCACTGCAACTGCTCGGGTTCGAGGATATGGGTGTACTCCACACCGACGTGGCGGACGTAGGCGTCGCGCAGGACGGACAGCACGTCGCGCAGCTTCATCTGGTCCTGGCCGTGGAAGCCCGCCACATTGAACGTGCGGTCCAGGTCCCACAGCGTGAGGCCGTGCTGGGTGACGTCCAGGTCCGGGTGACTGCGGAACTTCTCCTTGACCAGCCGCAGCGGATCGGTGTCGGCCATCAGATGGCCACGGTTGCGGTAGGCCGCGATCATCTCCAGCACGCGCGCGCTCTTGTCGACGCCGCGTTCGCGGATGTCCTTGCGCCAGCGGATCGGCTCGTACGGCACGCCGAGGCCGTGGAAGATCTCGTCGAAGAAGTCGTCGGAGATCAGCAGCTGGTGGATCGTGCGCAGGAAGTCGCCGGACTCCGCGCCCTGGATGATGCGGTGGTCGTAGGTGGAGGTGAGCGTCATCAGCTTGCCGACGCCCAGATCGGCGATGCGCTCGTCGCTCATGCCCTGGAACTCGGCGGGGTACTCCATCGCGCCAGCGCCGATGATCGCGCCCTGCCCGTTCATCAGGCGGGGCACCGAGTGCACGGTGCCGATGGTGCCCGGGTTGGTCAGCGAGATGGTGACGCCGGAGAAGTCCTCGGCGGTGAGCTTGCCGTCGCGGGCGCGGCGCACGATGTCCTCGTAGGCGGTGTGGAACTGCCCGAAGGTCATCGCCTCGCAGCCCTTGATGGCCGCGACGACCAGCGACCGGCTGCCGTCCTTGCCGGGCAGGTCGATGGCCAGGCCGAGGTTGGTGTGCGCGGGGGTGACCGCGTTCGGCTTGCCGTCGACCTCGGCGTAGTGCCGGTTCATGTTCGGGAAGGCCTTGACCGCCTGCACGATGGCGTAGCCGAGCAGGTGGGTGAAGGAGATCTTGCCGCCCCTGGTGCGGGCGAGGTGGTTGTTGATGACCAAGCGGTTGTCGATCATCAGCTTGGCCGGGATGGCGCGCACGCTGGTCGCGGTGGGGATGCTCAGCGAGGCGGCCATGTTCTTCGCCACCGCCGCCGCGGCGCCACGCAGCACCTTCGACTCGTCGGCGGCGGTGTCGGCCTGCTTCGGGCCGGAGGTCGGCGCGGCGTTCGACGTCGGCGCCGGGGTGGTCTGCGGGGTGCGCGCGTTCACCGCGGCCGGCTTGGCGGCGGCCGGTGCGGGCTTTGCGGCGGCCGGTGCGGGCGCTTTCGGAGCCGCGGGGGAGGCGGGCTTGGTGCCGGCGGGCTTGGCGTCGTTGCGCTTCGCGGCCGCTGGAGCCGGTGCGGGAGCGGCGGCCTGCGCGGGGGCGGACTGGTTGTTGCCGGAGTCGCCACTTACCTCAGGCGTGTAGTCGGCCAGGAATTCGTGCCAGCTCTCGTCGACCGAAGATGGATCTTGCTTGAACTTCTGATACATCTCATCGACTAGCCACTGGTTCTGTCCGAACTGGGAAGTTGAGCTGCTCACAGCAGGTGTTCGCCTCATTTCGTTCTTCGCGCTGCGACGTTTGTGACGTGCCCGGCACGGGGATCAGCGGATTGCGCGCCGATGCGCCCTATCTGAGGATAGGCCCAGCAGCGAATCGGCGAATTCACCGACCACCCGACACCCCCGACCCTATTGGTGATGACCCGGCGTCACCTGAGAATATTCCCTCCGACGCCTGCGCCGCTGCCCACAGCCGGGTATACGGGCCGCCCGCCGCGAGCAGCTCCGCGTGGGAGCCGATTTCCACGATTCGCCCATGATCGACGACGGCGATCCGGTCGGCGCGTGCGGCCGTGCCGAGCCGGTGCGCGACGAGCACCGTGGTGCGGTCCCGGCTCAGCGACCGGCTCGCTGCCAGCACCGATGCCTCGGCGTCCGGGTCGAGCGTCGCGGTGGCCTCGTCGAGCAGCAGCAAGTCCGGAGCGACCAGTTCGGCGCGGGCGAGGGCGATCAGCTGCCGCTGCCCGGCCGACAGGCCGCGCCCGCGCTCACCGACCGGCTGGTTCATCCCGAGCGGAAGGGCGGCGATCATCTCCGTCGCGCCCACCGCGGCGGCGGCCGCGGCGATCTCCTCGGGTGTCGCGAATGGTTTCCCGAATGCAATGTTGCTCGCCACGTCGCCGGTGAACAGGTGAGCTTCCTGGGGGACGATGCCCAACCGAGAGCGGTATTGGGCGAGGCGGTAGTCGCGCACGTCGACGCCGTCCACCCGGATCGCGCCTGGGGCATGCGGGACTACGCCGGCTTCGCTTTTCGATGCGGCGGCCGCAGGCCCTGCCTCACCGGCGGAACCGGAGTCCGGGGGCAGGTCGTACAGCCGTGCCAGCAGCTTGACGACGGTCGACTTGCCCGCGCCCGTCGGCCCGACCAGGGCCAGGGTGGAGCCCGCCGGAATGTGCAGCGAGACGCCGTCCAGCGCGGGAACGCGACTGCCCGCGTAGTGGAAGCGGACGTCGTCGAACATCACCTCACCGCGCAGCCCGCCGTCGATGAGCACCGGGTCGGCCGAATCGGCGGCGATCGAGGAGGGCGTGCGCAGCAGGTCCCCGATCCGGCGCAGGCCGACCCTGGCCTGCTGGTAATTGTCGAAGACTTGGGACAGCTGCAGGATCGGCACGAACAGCAGCTCCAGATACAGCACGAACGCCACCAGAGTGCCCGCACTGGTGGCGCCGGTGGCGACTTCGCGCGCCCCGAAGTACACCACCACCGCCAAGGCCACGTCCGCCCATCCGACGACGAACGCGAAATACAGCGCGATCGCCCGCTGGGCCCGCAACCGGCTGTTGCGGTACCGCTGTGAGTACTCGGCGAATCGACGGGCGGCGCGTGGCTCGTGCAGGTTGGCCTGCACCGCGCGCAAGCCCGTCACGTTCTCCTGGAAGTCGGCGTTGACCGCCGACACATGCTCGCGCGACACGGTGTAGGCGGTGGACGACACCCGCCGGAACAGCACCGTCGCGATCGCCAGGGCGGGCACCGTCGACAGCACGGCCAGCGCCAGTGAGACGTCGATGACCAGCAGCGCGGCCGTGATGCCGACCAACGTCAGCAGGCCGATCAGGCTGGTGGCGACTCCGGTCTGCAAGAAGGTCGACAGCGCGTCGACGTCGGTGGTCATCCGCGTCATGATCCGCCCGGACAGCTCGCGCTCGTAATAGTCCAGGCCGAGCCGTTGCAGGTGCGCGAAGCTGCGCACGCGCAGGGCGAAAAGCACCCGTTCCCCGGTGCGGGCGGTGAGCATTGTGGTGGCCGCGCCGACCGCCCAGCCCGCCCCGGCCAGGACCGTGCCGAGCAGCGTCGTGCGGACCAGCGCCCCGGCGTCGTCGCCGAGCACGCCGCCGTCGATCGCGTAGCGCACCAGCGGCGGGAAGGCGATCGCGATGAGCGCGTCCGCGGCCAGCAGTGCGATCACCGTCAGTACCAATGTGCGGACCGGCCGCAGCAAGCGGGTGAGCCGGAACGCCGGATCCGGCTCGCGGAGCCGCTCCGCGTCTATGCCCGGCTGCTCGGTGGCGGGCGGCAGGAGCTCGATGGTCTTGCGCAGCTCGGGTGTCTCGCTGATGTCGGCCGCCGCGCTGCCGAAGCGCCGACCGGAGGGACCGTCGAGCGCTCGCCCCTGGGAGACCGGCGTCGCGGCCGGGTCCGGCTCGGTAGCGAGGTGCCCGGCGGGAGCGGGCAACCGGATCACGCGGTCGGCGTGGGCCAGCGTCGACTCCCGGTGCGCGAGGATCAGCGTGGTCCGTCCACCGTTGTCGGGCAGGGCATCGAAGATGGCGGCCTCGGTGACCGCGTCCACCGCGGAGGTGGCGTCGTCGAGCACCAGGATGCGCGGGCGGGCAAGCAGCGTTCTGGCCAGCGCGATCCGCTGGCGCTGGCCGCCGGAGAGGGTGAGGCCGCGCTCGCCGACCACCGTGTCGTAGCCGTCGGGCAATTCGGCGATGAATTCGTCGGCCGCGGCCTGGACGGCGGCCTGCCTGATCTCCTCGTCGGTGGCTTCCGGCCGTCCGAGGGCGATATTGGCCGCGATGGTGTCGGAGAACAAGAACGGATCGTCGAAGACGACGCCGATGGCGGCGCGTAGGTCGGCGGCGCGCACGTCGGCGATGTCGACGCCGACCGTTTCGGTCACGGCGGGCGGGTTTGCCCGGATGTCGGAGCCGGCGTGCGAGGCAGTGGCGTCGGTGAACAGCCGGATACTGCCCGCGTCCGGTGCGTAGAAGCGGGGAAGCAGCAGGGCGAGGGTGGACTTGCCCGATCCCGCCGGGCCGATGACCGCCACCGTCTCGCCGGGCCGCACGCGCAGATCCAGCTCGCGCAGCACCGGCCGGTCGGGGTCGAAACCGAAGCTCAGCGCATCGATCTCGATGCCGAGCGGTCCGTCCGGCAGTTCCACCGGGTGGTCGGGCTCGGCGATGACCGGCGCGGTGTCGATCACCTGGAACACCCGCTCGGCCGCCGCCCTGGTCAGCTGGGCCATGACGATCACCGAGGAGAGGATGCGCGCGGTGCCGGTCATGACGGCGACATACGCGGCGAACGCGACGAAGGTGCCGATGCCGATGCTGCCGCGCAGCGCCAGCAGTCCACCGAGCGCGATGACGGCGACCATGCCGATCTGCGGAATCGTCGCGACCGACGGCGCGAACCCGGCATCGATCCGCGCGGCGCGCATCCGCTCCGCGAACAGCTTGCGACCGTGCCGCTCGAGCAGATCGACCATCCGCGCTTCCTGGCCGAACCCTTTGACCACCCGCACGCCGGTGACCGTCTCCTCGACGTGCTGGGCGAGATCGGCGGCGCGCTGCTGCGCCGACCAGGTCGCCGCGTGCAGGCGCGGCCGCATGCGGTAGACCACCACGCCGATCGCGGGGACCACCAGCAGCGCGACGGCCGCCAGCGGCGGGGACAGCCAGATCATGACCGCGGCGGCCGATCCGAACTCCAGCAGTGCCATGCCCGACAGCGGCACCATCGCCAGCAGGCCTTGGACCAGCTGGAGATCGGTGATCGAGCGCGACACCACCTGCCCGGTACGCAGCGTGTCCTGTCCGACGCCGTCCAGCCGCTGCAAGGCGCCAAGCAGCTGCACGCGCAGCGTGTGCTGCACGTCCAGGGACAGTCGCCCGGCCAGCCAGCGCCGCCCGAACCCGGCAGCGGACCGGCTGACGGCCAGTAGCAGGATAAGTCCGGCCACGGCGCTGATCGCCGCCGTGTCACCGATCCCCGCCGCGTCGACGGCCCGTTTCGTCAGCAGCGGCCCAGCGGTCTCGACGACCGCCCCGCCTGCCACGGCCGCCGCCAGCCCGCCCAGCACCGCGCGGTGCGGTAGGCATTCGGCCCACAGCCTGCGTATCCAGCCGGGTTTACGTCCCCCGTCCACGTCGTTCGCTCGCCCCCTTTGTCGTACCGCGTTCGTCATCGACGGTACCGACACCGGCCGACAAGCCGTTGTTCCCTACCGGCCGCGGATCACAGGTCGCGGGTGCGCAGGCTCCACCAGCTCGCGGCGCCCAGGCCGATGGTCCACAGCAGCAAGACCACGACGGCGGCCGGGGTGGGGGCGAGTAGATCGCTGTCGGGGTAGGAACCCACCGCCACGGTGCCGACGGTCGCGGAGACGGGCAGCAGGGTGACCACGCCCGGAATGCCGAGGCCGCGTGCGATCAGCCAGATCAAGGGTTCGGCGAGCACGATCCAGCCGAGCAGCAGCGGCACGGCTCTGGTCGAGGATTGCAGCAGGATGCCCGCGCTCGCGCCGATCAGCGACCAGCAGACCGCGGCGAGCAGCCCGCCGCCGAGTACCGCGAAGAACTCCCCGGTGACGACGATCTTGCCGTGTCCGACGCCGAACAGGGCCCCGACCGACACCAGCTCGACCGCTACCGCCGCCGCCAGCGTACAACATCCGATGACCAGGAATTTCCCGGCGGCGAGCCGGTCGCGGTCGGCGGTGAACAGCGCGGTCACCGCCATGCTGTGGTACCGGTACTCGGCGCCGGTGCCCACCGCGCCGAAGACCGCGGCCGCGAGCACGACCAGCGCCAGCGCGACGTAGAGGCCGATCGTCGCCGCGCCGGTGGCGGGCTGGCCGCGCGGATCCGGCGGCCCGGCCAGGCTCGCCGACACGAGGCTCGCGAACAGTGCCACGGCGAGCAGCGCGGCGGCGAGCGTCCTGGCGCGCGGCATCGTGACGACCTTGCGCACCTCGGAGTTGACGTTCGGCACCAGGTCCGCGGGCAGGATGGTGATCATCGTGGGATTCCGTAGGGCGTCGGCGAGGGTGGCTGGGCGCCGGGCGCGGAAAGACCCGGGTAGTGCGGCGCGGGCGCGGCGGTGGGTTTGGTCAGCGACGCGAGCACGCGGTCGGGATGGATCGGGTCGGCGACGATGCTATCGATGCGCACCTGCGCCGCGGTGGCGGCCGTGCGGATCTGCGCTTCGCTCGCTTCGGCGACGGCGAGGCGACCGTCCGGCCGGATCACCGCGTCGGTGAATCCCTGTGCCGCGAGCATGGTGGCCAGCGCGATAGGTGTGGACGCCGCGACCACCAGACGGTCCGGGTGCCCGCGCCGCAGCCGCGCCGGAGTGCCCTGGTACACCACAGTGCCCTCGTGCAGGACGACCAGCTGGTCGGCGGCGGGCAGTACGGCGCCGAGGCTCTCGCTGGTCAGCAGGACACTGCCGCCGCGGCGGGTGTGGCCGCGCAGGAAGTCGTGCAGCCAGCCGCGTTCGGCGGCGTCGAGCCCGTCCATCGGATCGTCGAGCACCAGCAGCGGAGGATCGGCGAGCAGCGCGGTGGCCAGGGCCAGCCTGGTCTGCTGCCCGATCGACAGGTCGCCGGTCTTGGTCGTGGCGTGCTCGTCCAGCCCCACCAGTTCGAGTACCTCGGTCACCCGGCTGTCGGCGACGTTCGCCGCGGCGGCGTGGATCCAGAGGTGCTCTCGCGCGGTACGGGCCGGAGGCAGTCCGCGGGGGGAGAGGACGCCGCCGATCACGCTCGCGGAGCCCGTGCCGTCGCGCCGGGCCCCGGGCCCACCGACGGACGCGGTTCCGGAGGTGGGGACGACCAGTCCGAGCAGCACCCGCAGAATCGTGGTCTTGCCGGCGCCGCGCGGACCCACCAGCGCGGCGATGGCTCCGGAGGGCACGGTGAAGCTGACGTCCGCCACGGCGGTGGCCAGTTCGTACCGCTTGGTCAATCCCTGGACCGCGAACGCGATCGGCAGCACCCCGCTCATCGTGGCTCGGCCGGAGGTCGCGGCTTGGCCGGGTCGATCGCGGTGAACGGGTCGGCGTCGATGATCAGGTGCCCGGGCCAGGTGGCCGGCGGCTTCCCGAATGCCTTGCGCGCGTTGTTGATCGTGGCCTTGCCCAGGGCACGGTTGCCCGCGCCGCCGATCACGGCGCCGATGCCCGCGGGCAGCACCTTGCCCGCCATCAGCGCGGCGCGCTTGGTGATGAACCGGATGATGAACCGCTTCAGCAGCGAATCGTTCATGCTCGACAATCCGGGGATGCGGTTGGCGAAGGCCGAGCCCCAGTTCTTCGCGGAACTGCCCACGCTCTTCTGCACGATCTGCATGCCGCTCTCGCCGAGCACGACGGCCAGCACGAGCGCCCTGCGCTGCTCCTGGTCCTCCGGCGAGATGCCGTGCACCGCGGCCACCGCCAGGGTGAACACCGCCGAGGCCTCCATGAAGAAGGTGGTCTCGGCGCTGACGGCGGCGATGGCCGCGATGGTGCCGACGCCGGGA
Organism: Nocardia sp. NPDC005745; assembly: GCF_040630775.1. Lineage (NCBI taxonomy): Bacteria > Bacillati > Actinomycetota > Actinomycetes > Mycobacteriales > Nocardiaceae > Nocardia > Nocardia sp. NPDC005745. The sequence continues at coordinate 110,055 of NZ_JBEXYF010000019.1, read as the reverse complement.
ACGGCCGCCGTCGCGCCGACCGCGCTGCCGCTGCCGGTCACCGCGAGCAGGTACTGCTTCTCCAGCCGGTCGATGATCTGCGCGGGGCTGTCATCCGGATGGGAGCGACGAATTCGGTCCACGTACTTGGCGACCGCGGGGGCCTGCAGGCGGGACCCGGTGTCGAGCAGTTCGACCACCGTCTTCTCGAACGCGCCTTTGAGCATCGGCGGCATCCTCCTCTTCCGGTCTGCTGGGTAGAACTGTATGGCACCGGTTGCCGTCAGCTCGTCATGACAACGAAGTACCCAGCCGCATCGGTTCCACCGGCGGCTGCCTCGCTTTCGTCCGGACGGATGTCGTCCGGGTGCGCCCGTTACGCGGGAGTGCCGATCGCGGGCACGCGTTCGCCCGACGGCGGAGGGGGCGGCGGGGTTCCGTCACCGAACGGCCTGCCGCCGAGGGCCTCCCGGCCGTGCGGGGTGAGCCAGTTCGCCAGATCAGGGCCTTTGGGAACTATCCCGGTCGGGTTGATGTCGCGGTGCACCACGTAGTAGTGCGTCTTGATCTGACCGAAGTCGATCGTGTCGCCGAACCCGGGGGTCTGGTACAGATCACGCGCGTACGCCCACAGCACCGGCATCTCACTGAGCTTGGACCGGTTGCACTTGAAGTGCCCGTGATACACCGCGTCGAAGCGGACCAGCGTGGTGAACAGTCGGACATCGGCCTCGGTGATCGTGTCGCCGACCAGATACCGTTGCGCGGCAAGGCGTTCGGAGAGCATGTCCAGGCGGTGGAAGAGCCGGTCGTAGGCGGCCTCGTAGGAGTCCTGCGCCCCGGCGAACCCGCAGCGGTAGACGCCGTTGTTGACGTCGCGGAACACCGCGAGGTTCACCTCGTCGATCTCCGCGCGCAGCGGCTCCGGGTACAACTGCGGCGCGCCGGGCCGGTGGTGCGCGGTCCACTCGGTGGAGAAGTCGAGCGTGATCTGCGCGTAGTCGTTGGTGACGACCTGCCCGGTCGGCACGTCGACGACGGCGGGCACCGTGATACCCCGCGGATAGTCCGGGAACCGGGCCAGATAGGCGTCGCGCAGCCGGGGGATGCCGAGTACCGGGTCGACGCCGCCGGGGTCCAGATCGAAGGTCCAGCTGAGCTTGTCGTGCGTGGGCCCGCACAGTCCGAGCGAGAGCACCGGCTCCAGTCCGAGCAGCCTGCGCACGATCAGCGTTCGATTGGCCCACGGGCAGGCGCGCGCCGCGACCAGCCGGTAGCGCCCCGGCTCGACGGGGTAGCCGTCGCGGCCGTCGGCCGTGATCCGGGTGGTGATGTAGTTCGTGTCCCTCTTGAACTCGCCGGGTTCGACGTAGGAACCGCGCTGGCTGGCCGACTTGGTCACATCGACAGTCTTCCAGATCGACCTCGTACGCTGACCGGATGAGTGAAACGAAGGCCACCCGGCTGGACCGAGTCCGCACCGACGCCGGCGCGGAGGTGGCGACCCTCACCCTCGCCCATCCGCCGCTCAATCTCTTCGATCGGGCGATGCTGGACGCGCTGATCGCCGATATCGCCGAGCTGTCGGCGCGGCCGCCGCGCGCCCTGCTGCTGCGCGCCGAGGGCAAGGTGGTGTCCGGCGGGGTCGACGTGCACGTTTTCGACGGCCTGACCCCGGAGCAGGGCGCCGAGCTGTGGCGCACGCTGTTCGCGCAGATCATCCACCCGCTGGAGGCGCTGCCGTGCCCGGTGGTGTTCGCCGCGCACGGGTTGACCCTGACCGCCGCCTTCGAGATCGCGCTCGCCTGCGACATCCTGCTCGCGGCGCCGAAGACCCGGTTCGGATTGGTGGAGATCGTGGTGGGGCTGACCCCGTCGATGGGCGGGCCGCAGCGCCTCGCCGAACGCGCGGGCTCCGGACGGGCCCGCGAGTTCGTGATGACCGGCGACCTCTACGACGCGGCGACGATGGCCGAGTGGGGCGTGGTCAACGCCGTGCACGAAGACCTCGACGCGGCGGCGAAAGCGCTGACCCACCGGCTGGCCGATGGCCCGACGAAGGCGAACGCGGCGACCAAGAAGATCATCGAGGCCTGGCGTTCCGGCGGTGTGGCACACGCTGATTCGGTGACGCCCGAGGTGTCGGGAGCGCTGTTCGACACCGAGGACCTGAAAGGCGGGGTGCGCAGTTTCCTCGAGCAGGGTCCGGGGAAGGCTCGCTACTCGGGGCGGTGACAGCTGGGACACGTTCATCGCCTATCGCAGCGAAGTTGTGACATGCGTCATATAGTCGCAGTGCCTGAAACCTCGAGGCACGCGGAGGACGAATGTCGCAGTTGCTCGTCGAATATCCCCTCACCGGCCCGCACGCCTGGGACAACCCGCTAGCCCGGGGCGTCGACGGGGTGCTGCGCTACGGAAACCTCACACCCGCGCTGACCGAACTGCTGGATCTGCAAGTGCACGCCTTCGGTAGCCGCGAAGCCGTGGTGGAGATCGGCGGCCCGCGCCTGACCTACCGCGAGCTGTGGCACTGCGCCTCCCGGATCGCGGGCGGCTTGCAGGAGCACGGCATCGGATACGGCGACCGCGTCGCGGTGCACATGCCCTCCGGCGCTCGGTGGGTGCAGGCATTCCTCGGCGCCTTGCTCAGCGGCGCGGTACCGGTGCTGGTGCACGATGGGTTGCCCGAGGCGGTGGCCGAGCGCGTGATCGCCGACAGCCGTGCCGATTTCGTGCTCGGCCCCAAGGGCGCCGAGCTGCCCGACGGCGCCGCCTACATCGACGACGGCGCGGCGCTGGGCGACCTGGCACTGCTGAGCTACACGAGCGGGACGTGCACGCCCAAGGGCGTGGAATTGACCAACGAGAATCTGCTGTCGGCCGTGCGCTCGGTGGTCGCGGCGCTGGACCTGCCCACCGACGGCCTGCGCAACCTGGTGCTGCTGCCGTTGGCGCACGCCAGCGGCTGTGTCGATCAGCTGTTGCCGACCTTCGCCGTCGGCGGCACCGTGGTGCTCACCCGGGACGCCCGAGGCATGGCCGAGGCGATCGCCGCCGAGCGGATCGACATGGTCTCCGCGACGCCGCGGATCTTCGCGAGCTTGCTGCCCGAACTCGCCGAACTGCGCGCCGAAGGGCTGTGCACCGAGGGCATCGCGCGGATCAGCAAAGCCGGTCATCGCGCCGAACGCGCCGCGTCCCCGGTCGCTCCCGTCGAGCTCACGGCCGAACTGCGCGGCGTGTTCCCCTCGGCCAGGCAGTGGTCGGTGTGGGGTGCGACCGAAACCAGCGGCATCGGTCTCGCGGTCGACGACGCCGAGCGGGCGGACTCGTCCGACGCGGCCGCGGTGCTCGGGTTTCCTTTCGGCGGAACGGAATTGGCGCTGTGGGGGCCGCGGGCGACGGCGGGCCGCGGCGAATTGCTCTGTCGCGGGCCGAATGTGACCCCGCGCTACTGGAACGACCCAACCACCACGGCGGCGCGGTTCACCGGGACCTGGTTCCACACCGGCGATCAGGTGACGATCGACGCCGACGGCTTGGTACGCAGGGGAGCGGTGCCGGTCGAGTGATCGGTTCTCACTCCAGCATTCGCTCGCGCAGCCGCGTGAGCAGGTCGGGCGTCAGCCCGATGGTCGCGAGGTAGCCGTCCAGGTCGCCGTGCAACTCGCGCATCGACGCGGTGGCGATGTCCAGGTACTCCTCGCGCACGCCGAGCAGGTCGATCGACAACTCCTCGCCGGCCAGCAGTTTGTCCGTCATCAGGGCGCGCAGCGCGGGGACGGCCCCGTTGCTGAGCAGGTAGTCGGCCTGGACGTCGGCCTCGCTCACGCCGACCGCGCGCAGCAGCGTGGCGACGGCCCAGCCGGTGCGGTCCTTGCCCGCCGCGCAGTGCACCAGCACGGCGCCTTCGCCGCGCAGGATGGACTCGGCGAGCGAAGCGATGGCGGCGTGCGCCTCGGGCAGCGCCGGGAACATCCGGTAGACCTCGAGCATGTGCGTGTAGGCGGTCCGCGCGGTCGCCTCGTGCGGCGGCGCCTCGGCCATCCTGGAGTCGAACGGAGTGATGGTCAGCCGGACGTCCGCGGGCAGCCGGTCGGCGCCGATGTGGTCGATCTCGCGCTGTCCGCGCAGGTCGTGGACGTCGCTGATGCTCAGTTCCCGTAGCGCGGCGTGGCCCGCGTCGTCGAGTCCGCTCAGCTGGGCCGAGCGCAGCAGGACACCCGGGCGAACCTTGGCGCCGTCATGGGTGCGCAGCCCGCCGGTGTCGCGGAAGTTGAACGTGCCGGAGAGGAAGTACTGGTCGGCGGGGGGCGAGAGAGTCACCGATCCAGGCTATCGGGCACGCGGAACGAAACGGTGTCGGGCGCGGATCGAACCCCGCACGTTATGCTGACCGATTCGCGCGGTTTCACTGTGGCATTTGCCACAGGATTTGGGTTGCCGACGGCTCGGACCGTACCGTTGTCAACGGTCTGTCGGGCGAAGGTGTAGGCCCAGATCCCCCGTCATAGCGGGATTTCCGGCCGGCACGGCATGATCGCGCTGCGATCCCGGTTGGGTAACAAAACATTCTTTCAGTCTGGAATTACCCATCGAACCCGTTCTCAAACCCCGAAAACGCACTACCATTGGTGAACGTTGGACCGGGCAGCCCGAGTATTTCCCGATGGTTGCCCGCCCTGTTCAGCGAGTCGCGCCGACGCAGGTGCGTGAGTTCTTTCGCCGAGAGGGAGTCGTCGTTGAGCGCACGTGGAGAAGTGATAACAGAAATCCGGCTACGCCCCGCCGTCACCGAGGCGGTCGAAACGGCGGCCGCCACGCTCGACTACACGGGCCTGCGCGCGCTGCGGGTGTTGCTGCACGCGGGGGTCAGTGCCTACTGGCCGCTGGTCAAGGCCACCCCGAACAGGCAGATCAAGTCGTATGAGATGACCTTGCAGGCGCTGCGCGCGCGCTGGGAGCACACGACCGATTGCTTCCCGGATCCGATCGCGACGGAGTTCTATCGCGAGAAGGACGCCGAGGTCACCGCGTTCTTGAAGCTGTGTGCCGAGCGGTCGGGAACGCAGTGGCTGGAGCCGGTGGAGGCGATCGCCTGCAACGTGGTCTCGATCGTGCAGGGTACGGTCCTGCGCTGGCTGGCCGATTGCAATGACGAGACCATGCTGGTGGTGCTCGACGAGATGGTCAGTGGTCTGGCCACCAAGGCCGCGGAGATCTGACAAATACTGGACGTTTGACCAACTTGGTGGTTGAGTTGTCCTGGTGACCGAGACGTCGCCGATCGCGGGGCTGCACGCGGCCACCGCCGAACTCGACCCGCCCCTGGCCGCCCTCGACCTGCCCACCCTGCGCGCGAACGCCGCTGACCTGGTGCGTCGCGCGGCGGGCACCCCGATCCGAGTGGCCAGCAAATCCGTGCGCTGCCGCGCCGTGCTCGCCGAAGTCCTCGGCGCCGATCTCACCGCCGCGGGCGGCTTCGCGGGCGTCATGTCCTACTCCCTGCGCGAGGCCCTCTGGCTCGTGCGCCACGGAGCGCGCGATGTCCTGCTCGGCTACCCGACCGTGGACCGCGCGGCGCTGGCGGAACTTGCCGCCGACGACATCGCGTCGCGATCGATCACGCTGATGGTCGACGATGCCGCGCAACTCGACCTGATCCGCGCCGCCGTGGGCACCGATCGGGTACGGCCACGGGTCTGTCTGGACATCGACGCCTCCCTGCGCATCGGCCCACTGCATCTCGGTGTGCGCCGTTCTCCGGTCCGCACGCCGCAGCAGGCGGCCGCCCTGGCGGATGCGGCGCTGCGGCGGGGCTTCGACGTGGTGGGCGTGATGACCTACGAGGCGCAGATCGCGGGGCTTCCTGATTCGAATGTCGCGGTGCGCTTGGTGAAGCGGGCGTCGGCGGCGGAGATTCGCAAACGCCGGGCCCAGGTGCTCGACGCGGTCCGTTCGGTGACCGGTGAACTCGAGATCGTCAACAGCGGCGGCAGCGGGTCCATCGAGGTCAGCGTCGCCGATCCGGACGTCACCGAGGTGACCGCCGGGTCCGGGCTGTACGTGCCCACCCTGTTCGACGACTACCGCGCGTTCACCCCCAGACCCGCGCTGTATTTCGCCATGCCCGTGCTGCGCAGGCCCGCGGCCGATATCGCTACCGTCTTCGCGGGCGGCTACATCGCCTCCGGCCCCGCCGGATCGTCGCGGGTGCCCAAGCCGGTGTGGCCGCGCGGATTGAAGCTGCTCGGCGCCGAGGGCGCCGGTGAGGTGCAGACCCCGCTGTCGGGGGCCGCGGAACTCCGGATCGGCGACCGGGTGTGGTTCCGGCACGCGAAGGCCGGTGAATTGTGCGAGCGGTTCGACGCCGTGCAGTTGGTCGACGAGGACGGCTCCCGCGTCGGCGTGCCGACCTATCGGGGCGAGGGCGTCTGCTTCGGCTGACCCGCGTCGGTCAGCCGCAGGAACGCACCGAGATCGGCGAGTTCGTCCGTGCTCGCGGGCAGATATTCGGTGAGCAGCGGCGAGCGGATGACGATCGCCTTCCACATGGCGCGGCACAGCGCGTGGATCAAGCCGCGCGACAACAGCGACGGCATGCCGTAGGGCGCGTCGGCGGGCGAGGAGGTGGTCATGGACAGCAGCACCACCGCCGCCTCCCGGCCGCGGAAGCGATCCGGCGTGCCCACGAGGACGTCCTCGATCTTGGCGCGGGCCAGCAGGGTGCGGATGCGCGCCACCTGAGCGGCGTACGGCGCGACCACGAAGATGTCGTGCGGGTGCAGCCTGCGCGTGGTCGCGCCCATCGTCCAGGACATGCCGAGCAGGGCGCGGACCCGGCGCACCACCTCGCGCGCCTCCGCCGGTGACTCGGTGGCGTTGCCGTAGTGCTCCACCAGGACGGTGTCCACGCCGGGCTGCTCGCCGTCCAGGCGACGGGCCAGCGTGACCGTCTCGTTGGCGCGCAACCGCCCGTCGTAGTAGAGGCGGGAGACGGGTTCGCAGACCGCCGGGTGCATCCGCCAGGTGCGGTCCAGGAAGTAACCCCGCTCGGTGGGCAAGGTCTGGCGTCCCTCGGCCAGCCAGCCGAGTACCGATTCGCCGATCGGGGCGGGGTGGGCGCCGCGTGCGCTCGACGCGACCGGGTCACCGAGCAGCAACAGGTTGCGTGCGCACGCCGCGACGGAGACGGTCTCGGCCAGCGGGAAGCGGCCCGCGTCGGCGACGACGAGCAGGTCGAGGCCCGCACGCGGCACCAGATCCTCGTTCGCGAAATCGGCCGGATCGCCGCCGAGGACGCAACCGCTGATCGCGTTGTCCAGGAATCGCGGATAGCGGGCGGCGTCGATCACCACCCACTCCGGGGCGACCGCCGCCGCGTCCTTCTTGGCGACCAGTTCCGGCAGCACGCCCGCCCGCACGACCGCGTCGAGCAGGTTCTCCACGGTGGCGGCCTCTCGCGCGACGATGCCGATCCGCCACTTGTTCCGTGTGATCAGCCGCTCCAGCACCCGGGCCGCGGTCGCGGTCTTCCCGGTGCCCGACGGGCCCTGCACGGCGACGTAGGAGTCGTCGAGGGCGCACAGCGCGGCGGTGATCGCCACGGCGTAGTCGCCGTGCACCTCGGGCAACCTGGCCTCGCCGCGCAGCCGCGGCGGACGGCGGGCGAGGATGTCGAAGACGGCCGAGCGCGGGGCGTCCGGCAGGGTCATCAGCAACTGCTGCGCCGCGAGTTCGATCGCCAGTTCCGCGTTCTCGTCCCAGTCCGGGAGGCCGGGCGCGATCGCGGAGGGCAAATCGTCGTAGGGTTCGCAGTCCTCGGGCAGCAATTCCTCCAGCCGGACGGCGTCGTCGAATTCGGTGTCCACCGAGCAGCCGAGCACCGTCGCCGTCGCGGTGGCCCGCAGGCCCGCCCCGGTGACCATGCCGTCCGGCATCGGCTGGTCGTAGAAGGTGTAGACGGTGGTGCCGGGGGTGAGTGTGCTCGGGCCGGGTGCGCCGCTCGAACCGGTGCCGATCCGGCCGGTCAGGGTCAGGTAGCGCCGCATCGCCGGGCGGTCGGGGCGCCGATGCCACTTGGTGTCGACCGTGCCCCAGTCTGCGACCAGAACGCCGGGAGCCTCGGCCCATTCGTCCACCGGATGGCTGAGCCGGTCGGCGTGCGCCCACCACAGCGGCTGCCGCTCACGCCGGTGGTAACCGAGCGCCGCGGCCATCATCGCGGCGGGGTGCAGCGGATCGCCCTGCGCGGCGGCGTATTCCGCGAGCGCGGCCTCCAGCGACGACGGCCGGGACGACGGCGGCGGCGCGGGCTCACCGGGGACCGCGGCGCACCACGCGTCCGGCCGCCCCGGCGCCACGGCCCGCGTGGCGATGCGCTGCTCGCCCGCGCGATCGAGCAGCCAATCGCGTAAGCGCAGCACCGTGTGGCAATCGTGTTCGGAGGCGGTCGAATCGGGAAGCAGTCGCCGCAGCCCGCTGAGCCGGTAGGAGGACTCCCCGATGAGCAGCGCGTTACGAAGGATCGGATACAGGTCGACCAGGACGCCCTCGCACAACAGCTCGTCCACGAGTTCTTCGTTGACGCCGTGCCGTCCGGTACAGCGCAGCAGTGCCGTGCGCACCATGGCCGAGTAGTGGTAGACGTGCAGGTCGGGATAGATCCGGCGGCGCTGGGTCAAATAGTCGAGCACCTGCTCGAGCACCCGGCGTTCCGCGGCGGCGGCCGCGCGGGGTTCGCTCGATCCGCTCGGCCCGCGCAACGAGAGGTGCACCGTGTCCGGCCCGCCGACCTCCACGACGAGCGGAGTGCGGCCGCCGCCCGCGATGGTGAGCGAGAGATCGCCGGGGGAGGGCGCGGGCAGCGCCCCGAGCGCGGCCGCGTCGAGCAGCGCGTAGCTGGGCTCGCCCGAAACTTCGCGCCGCAGCTGGATTTCCGCCTGGCGGCGCAGCGCGGAGACGGTGCGCGGCGGCACGCCTGGCACCGCGATCTCCGAGGTGGCCAGCCGGTCGAGAGTGTTCACCCCCGCTTCGCGCAGCCGGGCGCGCGCCGCGGGCGGCATACCGGCCACGAGCAGCAGATCACGCGCGGCGGACAGGGCCTCGACGCAGGTGCGGCAGCGGCCGCAAGCGAGATAACGGGGATCGCCCCACTGCACGGGCAGCAGTTCGCCGAGCTTCTCCTCCACGATGCGTTCGACCCTGCGCCTGCGCGCCCGATGCAGCGGAAGCAGCTCGCTCAGCGCCTTGGCGCTGCTCTCCTCGCCCAGGTGCAGCCGCACCAGCGGCGCGGTGAGCGCGCCCGAGCGGTCGAGAGCCTCGGCGCAGGCGGCGAGTTCCAGTGCGGCGGCCACCCGGTCCGCGGTGGTCGGCGCGATGCCGTGCACGGTGTAGCGAACGCGGTGTTCGGCCCGCACCAGGAAGTCGGCGGAGCACTGGAACCGGCCGTCGAAGAAGGTCGCGCCGTGCACCACGTGTGCGCCCGAGCGCAACGCGGCGACCGTGTCGGCGTGCGCGGCGGTCAGTGCCGCGACGTGGCGGGCCGGATCGCCCGGTTCGTCCGGCGGACGGTCGATCTCGACCACCGCACCGCCGAACCGTGCGCGGTAGTCGGTGAGAAGGCGTTGCCGCACGTCCTCGGTTCCCCGCGCGGCCTCCTGGCCCGCCGCGGTGCTTCCTGGTTCGGCCGGGATGGTGCCCAAGTCGGCGTCGAGGGCACGCAGCAGCGCGAACTCGCAGTGCGCCGCGCGGACGAGATCGACGGTGGTGCAGACGACACGATCACCGAACACGAACAAACGCGGCCCTCCTGTGTCTTGGCGGGACACCCGCTACCGGCGTGCGCCGAATTACACACGGACCGCAACACTGTAGCTAGCGCGCCTGACCTCGGCCTACCCTCCCCGGCTCAGGAACGCGGCTTACGGCGCTCCGTCCGCTTGACGCCCTCGCGCTCGCGGCGCGGGCCGCGGGTGAACGAGCGTTGCTGCGGCGGGCCCTGATCCAGTTGCAGCTGAATGAGCACACCGCTGATCCGGGTGCGCCGCAACGCCTCCAGCGTCTCCTCAGGCAGCTGCGCGGGCAGCTCCACCAGGCTGTGGTCGGGACGGATGCTGATGTGCCCGAAGTCGCTGCGGCGCAGGCCGCCTTCGTTGGCGATGGCGCCGACGATCGCGCCGGGCACCACGCGATGCCGCTTGCCCACGCTGATTCGGTAGGTCGCCAGCTCGGTTCCGGTGGCCCGGTGGTGCGCACCACCCTGCCGGTCCTCGTCGAAGTGCCGGACGGGCCGCTCGCGCGGGGTCCGCTCGCGATGCGGGCGCTCGACCGGCTCCGGCTCGGGCTCCATGAAGAAGGTGTCGCCGTCGTAGGAGCCCATCGCCAGCGCCGCGGCGATGTCGGCCAGCGGGATGTTGTGCTCGCGCTCGTAGTCCTCGATCAGTTTGCGGAACAGCGGAAGATTCGCCGAGGTGAGGTTCTCGGTGATGGCGTCGCCGAACTTGGTGACCCGCTGCGCGTTGACGTCTTCCACGCTGGGCAGTTGCATCTCGGTCAGCGGGTGGCGGGTCGCTCGCTCGATCGACTTGAGCAGGTGCCGCTCGCGCGGCGCGACGAACAGCAGAGCTTCGCCGCTGCGCCCGGCGCGGCCGGTGCGGCCGATGCGGTGCACGTAGGACTCGGTGTCGTGCGGGATGTCGTAGTTGACCACATGCGAGATGCGGTCCACGTCCAGCCCGCGCGCGGCCACGTCGGTGGCGACCAGGATGTCCAGGGCGCCGGACTTGAGCTGGCCGATGGTGCGCTCGCGCTGGTTCTGCGCGATGTCGCCGTTGATCGCGGCGGCGGAAAAGCCCCTGGCCCGCAGCTTTTCGGCGAGTTCCTCGGTGGCCTGCTTGGTGCGGACGAAGATGATCATCGCCTCGAACGATTCGACCTCGAGCACCCGGGTCAGCGCGTCCAGCTTGCGCTGATGCGAGACCTGCACCCAGCGCTGGGTGATGTTGGTGGCCGTCGAGGTCTTGGCCTTGACCGTGATCTCCACCGGCTCGCGCAGGTACTGCTTGGAGATCTTGCGGATCGCCGCGGGCATGGTGGCCGAGAACAGCGCCACCTGCTTGTCCGCCGGAGTGTCGGCGAGGATGCGCTCGACGTCCTCCTGGAAGCCCATCTTGAGCATCTCGTCGGCCTCGTCGAGCACCAGGTACTGCAACTGCGACAGGTCGAGCGTGCCCTTCTCCAGGTGATCGATCACCCGGCCCGGCGTGCCGACCACGACGTGCGCGCCGCGGCGCAGGCCCGACAGCTGCACGCCGTAGCTCTGCCCGCCGTAGATGGGCAGCACATGCAGCCCGGGGATGTGCGCGGCGTAGCGGCCGAACGCCTCGGCGACCTGGATCGCGAGTTCGCGGGTCGGGGCGAGCACCAGGGCGCGCGGGGTGCGGCCGGTGGCTTCGAGCCCCATCAGGATCGGGATGGCGAACGCCGCTGTCTTGCCGGTACCGGTCTGTGCGAGACCGACGACGTCGGCGCCGGAGAGCAGCGGCGGAATCGTCGCCGCCTGGATCGGCGAGGGCGATTCGTAACCGACATCGGCGATGGCCGCGAGAATGCGGTCATCGATGCCCAGATCGGCGAACGACGGGCCGTCGGTGTCCCTGTCGTTGTCGCCAGAAACGCTGTCGACCTGATTGGTGCTCATTGACCAGGAGTTTACTGCCTCGTGCTGGTCGCACCGGTCACCGCCCCAATACGGTGAGACCTATGCAACTGGACAACTCGCCCGCGCGGCAGGACGCGACGCCGGATCAGCTGGACGTGGCGGTCGTCCAGTTCGCCCCCTCGACGGACCCCTCGGCGAACCTCGCGGCGCTGCGCGAGCACGTGCGCACGGCCCGCGAGCGCGGTGCCCGCGTGGTGGTCGCACCGGAATACTCGATGTTCGCCGTCACCCGGCTCGACGAGCGGGTCGTCGCCGTCGCCGAGCCTCTGACCGGCCCATTCGTCACCGGCCTCGGGGAGATCGCGCGCGAGTTCGACGTGTTCTTGGTCGCCGGAACGGTGGAGCAGGTCGCTCCCGGCGGCGACCGCATCCGCAACACCCTGGTCGTGCTCGGCCCCGACGGATCCCTCGTCACCCGCTATCGGAAGGTCCACCTCTATGACGCGTTCGGCCACCTCGAATCCGACGTGGTCGAGCCGGGCGCGATCGAGGCGCCGGCCACCTTCGCGGTCGGTGATGTGATTTTCGGCATGCAGACCTGTTTCGATCTGCGCTTCCCCGAAGGCGTCCGCCGGGTCGCCGCGGCGGGCGCGCAGGTGCTGCTGCTGCCCGCCCAGTGGATCCCCGGACCGGGCAAGGTCGACCAGTGGACCACGCTGGTGCGGGCGCGGGCCATCGAGAACACCGTGTACGTGGCCGCCGCGGACCAGGCCGCACCCCGGGGCGCGGGCGCGTCGATGATCGTGGACCCGGCCGGTTCGGTGCTCGCCGGACTCGGCGACGAGACGGGCGTGCTCACCGCCGGAATCGACCTGGCGTACCTGAGCAAGGTGCGCACCGCCAACCCGAGCCTCGCGTTGCGGCGATTCGCGATCACCGAGCGCGGACCGGAGTAGCGTTCGACATCGATGATGTACGCCGATCGGACCTCGGCCGGTCACGCGCTGGGTGAGCATCTGGAACACCTACGCGCGTCGAACCCCTTGGTGCTCGGTCTGCCGCGCGGCGGAGTGCCGGTAGCGGCGGCGGTGCGCGAGGTGATCGGCGGTGACCTCGACATCCTTCTGGTCCGCAAGCTGGGTGTGCCGTGGCAGCCGGAGCTGGCGCTGGGCGCCGTCGGCGAGGACGGGGTCCGGGTGCTCAACCCGGATGTACTGGCGCACACGGGGTTGACGCCGAGGAAGGTCGACTCGATCGAGGCGCGGGAGCGCGCCGAACTGGAGCGGCGCAGGCAGGTGCTGCGCGGAGCGTCGCGGCCGATCCCGCTGGCGGGGCGCACGGTGGTGATCGTCGACGACGGCATGGCGACCGGCGCCACGGTCGTTGTCGCCTGCCGGGTCGCGCACCTGCACCAGCCCGCGCGAGTCGTCGCCGCCGTCCCGGTCTCCTCCACGGAGGCGATGCGCCGGGTCGCCGACGAGGCCGACGAGGTGGTCTGCCCGTGGGTGCCGCGCTCGCTCGGCGGCGTCGGCGGCGCCTACCGGGATTTCCACCAGCTCGAGGACGCCGAGGTCACCGCGCTGCTGTGCTGACGGCGGTCAGATCTCGACGATGCCCTTGCGGTGGCGCTGCGCCAGTTCCGCGTAGAAGCCCGGGTTGAGCCGAACCCACATCTGCGCCTGAGTGCCCTCGATCGGCCGTTTCACCTCGGCGGGAGATCCGGCGGCGAGCACGCCGTCGGGAATCTCCGCCCCGGGTGGCACCAGCGAGTGGGCGGCGATCATGCTGCCCGCCCCGATCTTGGCCAGATCCAGCACCGTGGTCCCGTTGCCGACGATGGCCTCCGCGCCGACCGCGGCGCCGTGGAAGACCACGCTGTGCGCGATCGTCGCACCGGGCCCGATCTCCATCGGCACGTCCGGCGGCACGTGCAGCACCGCGTTGTCCTGGATGTTGGCGCGTTCCCGGATGACGATCGGCGCCAGGTCCGCCCGCAGCACCGCGCCGTACCAGATGGAGGCGCCCGCCTCGACCCGGACGTCACCGATCAGGGTCGCCGTCGGCGCGATGAACGCCGTCGGATCGACCTGCGGTCGTTTGCCTTCGAATTCGTAGAGTGGCACTCGTACACCGTAAACGGTCCGGTCGCGCCGTTGCCGGAGGCGTTGGGAACCCGCCGTAGAAGGTCGACCCCTGGAGGCGGTTGACCGCGTAACGGGCCGCCGAGATGTTCAACGCCCGGCGAAAGCCGTCGACGTGCGCGCGGCCGCGGTGACGAGCGGTCGCAGGTGGGCGGCGAAACCCTCCGCGGTCACCGCGACGACATCGACGTCCGTGCCGGTGCGCACCGCGTACCGGCCGTCGGCGAGCACATCGATCCAGCACAGCACGCCGAACGGACGCAGTTCGCCCTCGCCGCGTCGCGCGGAGACCACCATCTGGCCGATGCCTTCGCGGGGCTGTTTGAGCAGCTTGCGGATCCGGGACGAGGTGGAGGGCCCGGCGACCGGAACGGTGACCAGGTTGCGACTGTCTTCCCCGACCTGGGCCAGCGGAGCGGTCATGCGCGGGAGCGTGCCGGGAGCGTTGTCCGGCAGCATCGAAACGATCCGCGCGCAGAGGCTCTTCGAGCTGCCCGCGAACAGCCGCACGTCGCCGCCCCGGTCGGGCGTCGCGCCGGGGCGCTGCGCCGCGACCACCGCGATGTTCCCGGCGGCGGCGCCGAGGATACGGATCGGGCGCGCCGGTTCGCTTTCCGCGGATACGACCGACGGCGGGCCGCCGTTTCCCCGTGCGGGCGGGCCGGGCGCCGCGTCACGCTGACCGAACACCTCCACTCGCAGATCCGGCTGGGCGAGGATGCGCAGCGCCGCTTCGAGGTCGGCATCCAGCACCTGAGCACACCAGTGATCGAGCGCCGGAAGCTGCGCGGCGCGCTCACCGCTGTCGCGTGCCGACAGGCGCACGGCCAGCGGATAGGGGATGCGATCACCGTCGGTGCGCGACCAGGCCAGCGCGAACTGGTCCGGGGTCAGCGTCCAGTTCACTCGTACTCGGACCATTCACCGAGCACGGGCGGCGTGGTCGGATCGAGGGATCCGATGAGTTCGCCGCCGTCGTCGGAGGGCTCGAGGAAGGTGGGGAGATCGTCGAGATCGAACTCGTCGTCCTCGTCATCGAGCGGCGCCGAGCGCGCGGACACAGCGTTCGCGGCCACGCTCGAACCCGTGCGCGGGGTGTCGACCGCGGCCACCGCACCGCCCATCAGGCCGCCCATCGCGCCCGCGCTCAGGCCGGTGACCGCCGCGTCGCCGCTGTCGTTGTTCTTGCGCCGCTCGTCGCGCTTACGTTGGTCCTCGGGGGGCACCTGGCTCCCCACGCCCGGTACGGCGGGCGTTGTCATCGGCTCGCTCGTCGCCGAGGCGGATGCGGTGGTCGGTCCCGCCGCGGCCGCGGCGGGCGCGGTGCGCAGAAGGGATGCGGCCGCCGCCACCGTCGGGAGCGCCGCCGTGGCGGCGGATACGACCCTGGGCGCGGTCGTCGCCGGTGTCTCGGCCGTGATCGGGGCGGTGGCGGGCTCGGCAGCGGCGGCGGACGTGGTCGGAGTCTCCGCGGCGGGCGCCTGATCGGCGGGCGCCGTGCCGATGCTCCGCTCCGCTGCGCCGTTCGGTTCCTGCGCGTGCGTTCCCAGCGATATCGGCCGCGCGTCGGGGGAGGGCTGCACGGTCCCGACGAGCTTGCTCGCCGGTGCGGGCGTGGGCGCCGTGGCGGTCGGCCGGTCCGCTTCGTCGGGGTACGCGGGCACGTCGGTGCCGGTCTGCACGAACACACCCGCGTAGATGTCGTTCATCGCTCGCACGACGTCCTGGCGGGCGTGCTCACTCGCCTTCTGTCCTTCGACATTGCTGGTCGCCCGGGACGGATCCAGCAGCGCCCCCGCGAGATCCGGTGCCGCGGTGGGCGGCTCGGTCACCGCGGCGCGCAGCGCTTCCGCCGCGTCGCTCGCTTGCCCGAGACGCTGCGAGACCACCGCGAACACGTCGGCCAAGTCCTGGCCGCTCTGTTCGAATACGCGCACCACCGCGTCCGCGCTCTTCGCCGCGGAGCCGCGCCAGCCGTCGGCGATGGCTGCGCGAATCTCGGTGTGCGCCTGGAAGACCGCGTCGGCGAGGTGCGCCGCCGCGTCGCTCCATGCCTGCGTGCCGCCCGAGAGCACGGCCGGGTCGAGCAGCTGCACCTTGGCGTGGATCTCGGTGTGTGTGAGGTTGTCGAACACCTCGACGTTCGGCGCGTACGCGGGGTCGGTGCGCCGGTGGGTGGCCCGCTCACCAGCGCGCGGCATCTCACGCATGCGCGGCTCCCGTCACGTCGATCCGTTCGACCGCCTGCGCCAGCGCCTCGTCGGCCTGCTGGTAGGTGGCGGCCGCGGCGCGGAAGGTCTGGGCGAGATCCCTTGCGGCGGAGGCATATCCGGTCAATCGCGCGATCGCGCCGTCGGCCTTGCGCTCGAAACCGGCGCGCAGCGCGTCGCCGGAGGCGAATCCGCCGAATCCCGGCAGTCCGGTGGCGGCGCTCAGGATGCGGATCTGCTCTTCGACCCGGTCGGCGAGCAACTCGTACTGGCGCGCGCAGCGTTCGTGCGCGCCGTCGGCGACCAAGAGGCCGTCGATCCACAGCGAGCCGTCGTCGACCGCTCGGTTCAGTGCGGCGATATCGACACCGGGTGCGGTGACCTCCGCGGGCGGCTCCCCGCCGAACCCGTTCTCCTGTGATGGCATCTGCGCCGTCCCCCTTCCTCGTCCGAAGAGCGGTTCACGGATGTCGCGCCAACCCCACGACGACACCCTGCATCCAATCCGCGATGTCGGCAGTGACCCGCGCGTGCACCGGCTCGTGCAACAGGTCGTGCCCTGCGTCGATGTACTCCCGTAAATCTACCGATTCGTGGCGGCTAGTCCAGACCCTGATCGCATCGATCGGCGCGCGGCGATCGTCCACACCGTGCACGGCGAGCACCGGAAGTTCGCGCGGCAGTGGCGTTCCCGGCGCGCCCGGCGCACCACCGCCCAGCGCGCGCTTCGGAACGCCCGACAGCACCAGGCCCGCCAGGGCGCCTGCGGGCAGCGCGGGCCGCAGCGGGTAGTCCCGTTCGAGTACCGTCGAATGCGTTGTCGCATCGGCGGGATCCGGCACCGCCGCGCCGAGCATGCCCAGCGCGGTCACCGCGCCGAGCGAATGGCCCATCAAGATCAGCGGCCGATCCGCGCGAGCCAGCTCGACCAGCCGCAGCGCGTCCGCCACCAGTTCGGCCAGCGTGCTGGGCCGTTCCGGATCGCCCTCGCTCAACCCGTGCCCGGCGGTGTCCAACGCCCATACCTGCGCCCCGCTGGGTTGCAAGGCGCGCGCGAAACGGTGGTAGTGCCCGCTGTGCTGGCCGATTCCGGGCAGCAGCACCACGGTGCACAAGGAGTTCTCGGTCGGCCACCGCCGATAGTGCATCCGGCCGCGCGCGCCGTCGAAGAATGGCATTCACCGATAGTGCCAAAGATCGTGTCGCGGATGGGACCGCACGATTCGGCGTCGAGAGCGGTTAGGATCCGCGGCGACTCCCACCTACCCGAGCCCGAGGTGCCCGCGTTGAGAATCCTCCGCCGTCCAGGCGCTCTTCTTCTGTCCGCCGCGACGTCGACACTCACCGCGATACTCGCGCCGGGCGCGGGCGCGGCGCCGCCGGTCGCCGCCTGCGACCCCGCGGTGGCGGTCACGGCCGTTCCGGCGCCCGTTCCGGTGCTCGACTGGTCGGAGAATCTGGGTTACGACGCGCAGGGCAACCTGTGGGTATCGCGGCTCTATCGCAACGAGGTCCAGCGCTACGACGCCGCGGGCACGCTGACCGCGACCGTTCCGGTGGAATTTCCCGGCGCGGTCCGGCTCGGTCCCGACGGGCTGCTGTATGTCGTCTACGGTGACGCGCCGGTCAGCGTCGTCCGGCCGGGCGGCGTGGTCCGGTTCGATCCGGCGGCGGCCGTGCCGAAGCCGGAGATCTTCGTCTCCGGCTACACGATGCCCAACGGCGCGGCCTTCGACCCGAGCGGCAACCTCTACGTCGCGACCGTGTCCGGCGTGGTCAAGATCCGTCCCGACGCGTCCGTCGACACCGCGTGGGGCGCGCCGCTGGCAGGACTGGCCGCCAACGGCGCGGCCGTGCACGACGGCGCGCTGTATGTCACCGCCAACGGCGGCCCGCTCGGCCGGATCGTCCGCATCCCGCTCGACGACCCCGCGGCCCGCGCCGCCGTGACCGACTTGTCCTCGCGGCTGCCCGGCCTCCCGGATTTCGCCGACGACCTGCTGATCGACTCGGCCGGCATCCTCTACGTCACCACCCTCACCGGCCGTTTGATTCGCGTCGATCCCGCTACCGGCGTGGCGTGCGCCGTCCTCGAAACGCAGCCGCTCACCGCCGTCGCCGCCACTCCGGCCGACCCCGGACAACTCATCGCAGGCACCGAATCCGGCGCTCTCCTCCGCATCGACCTTTCCCGCTGAGCCTTCGGGCCGCGCCGGATGCTCAGGCATCGGCACGGGGTGGCGGATTCCCGCCGCTCGCACGCCCGGCGCGTTCGGCGATGGCGCGCAGGTGTGCGATCAATTCCGGCGGTTCGTGCACCTGGAAGTCCGCTCCCAGCCCGAGCAGCCGGTGCGCCAGCCATTCCGGCGCGTCGTCCCGCGGGGTATCGATCCGGCAGGTGTCGGCATCGATCGCGACGACCTCGCCCGGGTTCTCGCCCAACCGTCCCGCGACCAGGTCGGCGGGAGCGTGGATGGTGAGGCGAAGACGGAAGGTCGGTGAACCCCAGTCGGTGCGGCGGCCCGCGACGTAGGCGGCGGCATCGGCGGCGGGGAGCGGGCGCGGGGTGAACCGGGCGGCGGTGGGCTGCGGACGGTCGATCCGGTCGACGCGGTAGACCCGCCAGCCGGCGCGGTCGAGGTCGTAACCGACCAGATACCAGCGCCGCCGGGCGGGGACAAGGCCCACCGGCTCGGCATTGCGCTTCGTTTCCGCCCCCGCCTCGTCACGATAGGCGAAACGCACCCGCTCCCGGTTGGTCACGGTCGCCGCGAGTGTGGTGAGCACGTCGGGGTCGGCGGCGGGCCCGCCGCCGGTGGACGGGGTCAGGGCGGTGGCGAGGACCCGCACTCTGCGCCGCAACTTCGCGGGCAGCACCTGCTCCACTTTGGCCAGCGCCCGCACCGACGCCTCCTCGATCCCGGCCACCCCGGCCCCGGCGGCGGCGCGCAACCCGACCGCGATGGCGACGGCCTCGTCGTCCTCCACGAGCAGCGGAGGCATCGCCGCGCCCGCCACCAGGCGATAGCCGCCCGTCGCGCCGAGCGTCGCGGTGACCGGATAGCCGAGTTCACGCAGCCGGTCGATGTCACGGCGCACCGTGCGATCGGTGACGCCGAGACGTTCGGCCAATTCACTGCCCGGCCATTCACGCGGCGTCTGGAGCAGCGACAGCAGACGAAGCAGCCGGGCGGGTGTGTCGTTCATGACGTCGATGATGCCGGAAATCTAGGACCTGATCAGTCCTAGATGGTCCTTAACGTCGTCGTCGTACCGCAGGACCGACCGGCAAGGAGCCGACCGAATGACCGACATCCGCCCGTTCCGCATCGAGATCCCGCAGGCCGACGTGGACGACCTGCACGACCGGCTCGCCCGCACCCGCTGGACCGCGCAACTGCCCGGCTCCGGCTGGGATCGCGGCGTGCCGGTCGGCTACCTGCGTGAGCTGGCCGAGTACTGGCGGACCGGATTCGACTGGCGCGCACGGGAAGCGGCGCTGAACGAGTTCCCGCAGTTCAAGACACGCATCGACGGGCTGGACGTGCACTTCCTGCACGTGCGCTCGCCGGAGCCGGACGCGACGCCGCTCATCCTCACGCACGGCTGGCCCAACTCGTTCGTCGAATTCTCCGAGACCATCGGGCCCCTTGCCGACCCGCGGGCGCACGGACTCGATCCGGCGCAGGCGTTCCATGTGGTGGTGCCCTCGGTCCCGGGTTTCGGCTTCTCCGAAGGGCCGCGCGAACCCGGCATGACACCGGCGACGGTGGCCGGGATGTGGCTGACGTTGATGGACCGGCTCGGCTACCGGCGCTTCGGCGCACAGGGCGGTGACCTCGGCGCGTACGTGACGCCGGAACTCGCCATCGCCGCACCGGACCGGGTGATCGGCGTGCACCTCGACGGGGGGATCGGGATGCCGACCGAGGCGGACGTGCCCACCATGACGCCAGAGGAACGCGCCGAGTGGGACCGGATGCAGCAGTGGATGACCGGCGGCGTGAACCATCACGTCCTGCTGCGCGCCGCCCCGCAGACCTTCGCCCACGCGTGGACCGATTCGCCGGTGGGTCTGCTCGCCTGGCTGATGCAGAAGTTCACCGAGTTCGCCCCGCTCGCCGACCGGGTGGAGGACGTGATCAGCCGCGACCATCTGCTGACCGATATCAGCCTGTACTGGTTCACCGACACCGTGGCCTCGTCGTCGTGGCCGATGTACAACGGCCTCGGCGACGGGGGATTCGTCTGGCCGAAAGGCCAGAAACAGGTGCCGACCGGCACTTACGGCGGCGGTTCCGCGCTGATGCGGCGGCTCGCCGAACGCGACAACACCATCGTGCACTGGCCGCAGGGCAACACCGGCAACCACTTCATCGCGATGGAACGCCCCGACGCGCACGTCGCCGACATCCGCGCGTTCTTCGCCGCCCTGGATTGAGTCGCGCGGCGAGACACGAAAGGCTGGACGCATGTCAGTTCTCCCGTATGACTCCGTGGCGACGTCGACGGACTTCCACCTCGGTCTACACCACGTCCAACTGGCGATCCCGCCGGGTAGTGAGCCGGAATGCAGGCGGTTCTACGTCGAGATACTCGGCTTGCGGGAGGTGCGCAAACCTCCTGTGCTCGCGGCTCGCGGCGGCTTGTGGGTTCGTGGCGACGGGCTCGAGATCCACCTCGGTGTCGAACAGGATTTCCGTCCTGCGCGCAAGGCTCATCCCGGCATTCTCGTGGGACGTCTCGACGAGTTGGCCCAGAGGTTGACCGAAGCGGACGTCGAACTCTCGTGGGACGAAGAATTCCCGGGATTTCGTCGGTTCTACGCATTCGACTGTGTGGGCAACCGGCTGGAATTCATGTCCCCGCTCCATGAGTCGGCACCGGAACATGAAAGGGCGTTCGCCCCGCCGGTCCCGGCTAGGGAGCGGGCGCGGGCTGCGGGGCCGCCGGGGCCGGCTGGGGTGCCGCGGGCGGCGGAGCCGGGAAGTCGGGGACGGTGAACAGGCCGACGGTGGGGGTCATCACGCAGTGGGCGAACGGGTAGTCGATGATGCCCCACATCGAGGCGAGAACGGTGCCCGGGCCGCTCTCGACCGTCTTGGACAGCGTCGGCAGGCGGTACTCGGTCACGTCGTCGAGCGGGTCGAGGCCGCTGGCGCCGGTGTTCACGTTCACCCAGGCGACGACGAGCCCGGAAGCCAGGGGAGCGCCGGAGTGCGAGGGTGTCGCGCTGAACCGCAGTTCGCCGGGCGCGACGTTCAGGTCCCGGCCGTTGCCCGTCCCCTCGGTGGTCGCGGCCGCGATGATCGTGGTGATCGGCCCGTTGCTGCCGCAGCCGAAGGTGGGCGCGGCGTAGGAGAACGGCGTGAACACGCTGGAGACGTCACGCAGGTGCGCGGCGTCGATCAAACCGGCGTATCGCGTGAGCGCGGCGACGCCCTCCTGGGCGGAGGGGTCGGCGCCCGCGATCTCGGTCAGATGGGCCAGGCCGGAGTCGACCGGCGCCTGGTTCTGCTCCGCGCCGGCCGGCGCGGAGAACGTCAGCACCGCGCCGATGCCGAGGGATGCCGCGGCCGCCGCGGCGCGTGCGATGGTCCTGCCGTTCACTCGTTCTCCTCGATACCGAAGCCTGTGGGACCCCGACCCACGTGCAGCAACGTACCAGCTCGCCGCTATCGCCGTCCCGGCGAGCAGCGGGGGAATCCGGCCTGGTGACCGGCCCCGGCGGCCCGCTCCTGTGATCCACTCGACAACGGACGATTACCGAGGGGTAGGTTTGTCTCGGACGTACGAGACACGCAGGGAGATGCGTATGAAACTATCCTTGTCCCCCGACGACGTCGCCTTCCGCGACGAACTGCGCAAGTTCTATCGGACCGAGATCCCGGCCGACATCCGCGAGCGCGTCCGGGACGGCCGTGAGCTGTCCCGCGACGACATCGTCACCGCGCACAAGATCCTCAACGACCACGGTCTCGCGGTGCCGAACTGGCCCGTGGCCTGGGGCGGCAAGGACTGGACGCCGATGCAGCGCCACATCTGGCAGGACGAGATGCAGCTGGCCTCGGTGCCGGAGCCGCTGACGTTCAACGCGCAGATGGTCGGTCCGGTGATCGCCCACTTCGGCTCGCAGGAGCTGAAGGAGCGTTTCCTGCCGCCCACCGCGGCGTTGGACATCTGGTGGTGCCAAGGCTTCTCCGAGCCGGACGCGGGCTCCGACCTGGCTTCGCTGCGCACCACCGCGGTGCGCGACGGTGATTCCTACATCGTCAACGGCCAGAAGATCTGGACCACGCTGGCCCAGTACGCGGACTGGATCTTCTGCCTGGTGCGCACCGACCCCAGCGCGGCGAAGAAGCAGGCGGGCATTTCCTTCCTGCTGTTCGACGTGAAATCGCCCGGTGTCACCATCCGCCCGATCAAGCTGATCGACGGCGGGTACGAAGTGAACGAGGTGTTCTTCGAGAACGTCCGGGTGCCCGCCGATCAGCTGGTCGGCGAGGAGAACAAGGGCTGGACCTACGCCAAGTTCCTGCTCGGCAACGAGCGCACCGGCATCACCGGTGTCGGCCGCACCAAGGTAAAGATCGGCGTGGCCAAGCAGTACGCGGCGAAGACCAAGTCGGGCAACGGCACGCTGTTGGAGGACCCGGTGTTCGCGGCGCGGGTCGCCGAATTGGAGAACGAGCTGCTCGCGCTGGAACTCACCCAGCTTCGGGTGGTCTCCAACTCCTCGGACGGCAAGCCGAATCCGGCCTCGTCGGTGCTGAAGCTGCGCGGATCGGAACTCCAGCAGGCCGCCACCGAGCTGCTGCTCGACATCGCGGGACCGGACGCCATCCCGGTCGGCGCGGACGACATCGCCTCGCCCGGGTGGGCGCAGCGCAGCGGCCCCGCCTACCTGAACTACCGCAAGACAACCATCTACGGAGGCTCCAGCGAGGTGCAGCGCACCATCATCGCCTCCACGATCCTCGGATTGTGAGGCGACACCATGGATTTCGATCTGACCGATGAACAGGTCATGCTCCGCGACACGGTCCGTGACCTGCTCGCCCGCAACTACGACGCGGAGTCACGGCTGAAGGTCGTCGACTCCGAACTCGGCTGGAGTCGCGACGTGTGGCGCCAGTTCGCCGAACTGGGCGTGCTCGGCCTGAGTTTCGCCGAGGAGGACGGTGGCGTCGGCGCCGGTCCCGTGGAGACGATGGTGGTGCTCGAGGAGGTGGGCCGCAGGCTCGCCCCCGAACCGATCCTGGACGCGGTGCTGGTGCCCGGCGGGCTGGTCGCCGCCGTGGGCAGCGCCGAACAGCGTCAGCGGATCCTGCCCGAGGTCGCGTCGGGTACGAAGCTGCTGGCCTTCGCCCACTCCGAGCCCGGTGTGCGCTGGTCGTCGAGCGAACTGACGACCACCGCCGCGGCGCAGGGTGATTCGTACACGCTGACCGGTGTGAAGAACCCCGTCCCGCACGGCGACAGCGCCGACGAGCTGGTGGTCAGCGCCGCGCTGCCGGAGGGCGGTGTGGGGCTGTTCCTGGTCGCGCCCGACGCGACCGGTGTGGTCCGCAAGTCCTACCGCACGGTGGACGGCCAGCGCGGGGCACAACTCGAGCTGACCGACGCGCCCGCCGAGCGGCTCGGCGGGGCGGACGCGGCCGAGGCGATCGCGTCCGTGCTGACGCACGCGCAGGCGAGCCTGTGCGCGGAGTCGGTCGGCGCGATGGAAGAGGCGTTGCGGCTGACCGCCGAGTACCTCAGGCAGCGCAAGCAGTTCGGCGTCACGCTGTCGAAGTTCCAGACGCTCACCCAGCGGGCGGCCGACATGTACGTCTCGCTGGAGCTGGCGCGCAGCATGAGCCTGTACGCCACGGCGTCGCTGGCCGACGGGGCCGCCGATCCGGTGACCGCGTCGCGCGCGCGGCTGCAGGTCGGCCGCGCGGCCCGGCACATCGGGCAGGAGGCGATCCAGATGCACGGTGGCATCGGCGTCACCGCGGAGTACCCGGTGAGCCACTACGTGGCCCGGCTGACCGCGATCGAGCGCACGCTCGGCAGCGGACTGGAGCACCTGCGCGTGCTCAGTTCCCGGGTCGGCGACTACGAGCAGCCCGAACTGTAAGGGGTGCCGCGGTGGTGCGTGCTTGCGCACCACCGCGTCTCACTCGTCGTCGCCCGGCGTGGTCCGCAGTTGCGTGGGCGCCTCGCCGGTCGATTCGTTGGTGGGCGTCCGCGCGGTGCTCGTCCTCGGTTCCTCGGCCGGTGCTGCCGCCTGCGAGGTGTCCTCGTGCGGATTGCGTGGGGACGGCTCGGCGGTGGTGCTGCTGACGAAGCCCGCGAACGGGGTCGGGTGCTTCTGATCGGCCGGCGCGATCCGCCAGGTGGGGGATGGCGGGATGACGACCCTCGGGGTCGTCGAGCCGCCGGTAGTGCTTTCGTGGACCACCGGCTCGGCGTACTCGCCCGCTTTCAGCGGCGGGGGCGGCACGTAGGTGTCCTGTCTACCGACGCCACAGGCGCCGATCAGGACGAGTCCGATGGAAACCGCTCCCGCGGCGATCGCCGGACCGGCGATCTTGGCCCTGCTGCTTTCCAACGGTGACACTCCTCGTGTGTATCGAGTGGACTCACCTTAATCGAGGCCCGTCGGCCAGGCGAGGCGAGAGGTCGCTGGGGATACGCCGCTCGGCGCATATAAAACGGCACTAATTCAGATATCGAATTGGTCTCTTCGGCGTGTCGTGGGCACGTGTCGCTATCTTCCGGCGTCCCGGAGTCGTAGCGTGTGTGAGCAAAGTTACGCGTGAGACGCCGGTTTCAGGATGAGAGACACGTTGTGTGAGAACGTGATAGTGGTTCTCTTACCGGCGTCATCGAGGAGTTGATGATGGGAGCTTACTCGACAGCGTCGCGGCGTGGTTCATCCCGCGCCGCCGAGGATGTGGTGTCGGCAACGGCACAGCATCCCGCGTCGAACCAGCAGGGGCGCACGCTGTCCACGATTGTGTCGCGGACGCTCGCCTGGTTGATCTTCATCGGCGGACTCGTCGGGGCGGTGCTCGGCATCGCCGGACTGCACGTCGAAATCACGGTCGCCGGACTCATTCTCGCGTGCACCGCGGGACTGGTTCTGCTCAAACTGCGCGAGGGTGGCGGCGAAGCCGACTGAGGCGAACCGGCCGGTCGCCCGGTAGCCGGTCTCGGATCGGCCGCGAGAAAGCAAGGCGCGCAACACTTCAGGCGCCTACCGTGATTTCCATGAGGATCGAGATCACCACCGACGCCGCCGAGTTCCGCTCGGTCGCGGGGTCGTTCCTGCTCCGCGATCCGTTGCGGCACACGGTGCTCACCACGACCGTCGCCAACCACGTCATGGGCATCGACGCCCCGGCCGAAGTATCGCGATTTCTCTCCGTCCGTGGCGAGGACGCCTCGGTGGTCGGTGCCGCCATGCGCGTAGCCGGTCGCGACGTGTATCTCGGCGCGCTACCGCCCGACGGCATTCCCGCGGTGGCTCGCGCACTGGCCGACGTCGTCCCCGAGAGCGCGGGTGTGGAGGGCGTCGTCGCCGACGCCACCGCTTTCGCTCAGCACTGGAGCGCCCTGCTGGGGAAAGGCTTCCACCAGTCCTACCTCACCCGGCTGTACCGGCTCGGCGCGCTGCGCATCCCGGACGTGGCCGGAGCGCCGCGTCGCGCCGTGGCATCCGATGTCGCGCTGTGCGGGGACTGGCTGAGGGCCATGCGCGAGGAGTCCGGAATGGCGTCCGGGCTGGACGAGGCCGCGATCCGGCGTCGTGTGGACTCGGGCCGGTGGTGGCTGTGGGAACGCTACGGGAGACCGGTCGCTCTGGCCGCGCACCACGTTCCGATCCAGGGCTGGGCCCGGATCGGGCCGGTCTACACCCCGCCGGACGCGCGCGGGCACGGTTACGCCGGCGCGCTGACCGCGCATGTCGCCGAACTGCTGCGGGCCAAGAGCCTGGACGTCTGCCTGTTCGCCGACACCGCCAACGCCACGGCCAACCGGATCTACCGGACGATCGGCTTCCACCCGACCCACGAGTTCGCGCACTACGTCTTCGAGTAACCCGCCAGGACGGTGCGCAGGGCCGCGGTGAACCAGGCGAACACCGGCGCGAGACTCGGCGGTGCGGGCCAGCCGTTGATCACCGCGAGCAACTGCCAGTACCGCTCCACGCGTGGGTCGTCGGCCACCTCCAGGCGCGCCAGCATCCACTCGCGCAACGCGCGATCGTCGGGCCTGCCGAAGGTGGCCGCGTAGCGCGCCGCGAGATCGGCGACCACTTCGGCCGCCGCGGGCGACTCCGGCGCGACAGCTGCCCGGAGGGCTGATCCGACCCGGTCGCGCACGGCCTCGGTGAGATCGTGGTGCAGACCGGTCGCGTCGCCGTCGGCGCGCTCGCGCGCCTGATACTCGGCCATCCGCCGGATCGCCGCGCGAAAGTCCGTGTCGGAGGTCAGTTCCGCCAGCTCCACCCATGCCGCCACCTGCTCGGGTGTCGGGTCGTCGGGCAGTTCCGGCAGCGCCGTCCGGATCAGTTCGGCCAATTCCGGGTTGGCGTCCAATCCGCCGAAGGTGGCGTCCACGAAATCCTCGATCAGCCGATGACGTCCGGCGGCCGACAACGTGACCAGCTTGTGCATGAGATCCAACTCCTCTGGGGTCGAGCCCTGCCCGGCCACCGTGCGCAGAACCGCGCGCCGCTGCCGCAGGATCCGGATCTGGGTGTCGAGAGCGTCGGCGTGCGCCGCGGCGACCTCGGACAGCGGCAGCTCGTGCGCGAGCACGCGCCGGACGATGGCCAGGCCGAGTCCGAGATCGCGCAGCGTACGTACCAGATCCAGTTCCGCCAGCGCGCGGGTGTCGTAGAGGCGGTAGCCGGTAGGGCTGAGTTCGGTGGGCAGGACGATGCCCTTGTCGGCGTAGAACCGGATCGTCTTGACACTGAGACCGGTTCGTTCGGCTACGGCTCCGATGGTGAAGCGAGTGTCGTCCATGTTCCTACCCTCGCGTCTCCCCCTGGGGGAAACTCAATTCAGCGGAGCGGATTTCCACCAATCCATGAACTCGGCGTCGGTGGCGATGAATCCGGCGCTGTACATCAGCATGGCTGCCCGGCCGGGATCAGAGGGGAACGCGGTGACCATGCGCGGGCGCAGGTCTCGGCTGCCGCGCAGGGTGTAGTTCGGGTAACTGCGGCCGCTGTCGGTGGTGGCGGTCGCGTGGTCGTTGGCGGGTAACGCGGCGAGCACCGCCTGCGCGTCGGCGGGCGAGCCGTAGAGGTAGAAGTCGAAGGACGCCTTGTTCGGCCCGCCGAAGCAGCTCCACATCACCAGCCAGGCACCGAAATCGGGGTCTTCCGGGTCGCCGGGCGCCGGGGAATCCGGTGTGTGGGCGAAACAGCCCGCCTTGTTGTATCCGGTTCCGGAGTGCACCAGGCGCTGGGCCGAGGTCTCCGGCAGCATGTCCGGGAACGCCGCGCTCAACTCGGCCGCGCGGGTGCCGACGGTGGCACGGTCCGTGGTGGCCGCGACGGTCGTGGCCGGACGGCCGGTGACCGAGGGCGCGGGGGACGCGGTGTTCCGCGGGCGGGAGGTCGTCGTCGGTGCGGCGGTACCGGAGGAATCAGGACTGCTGAGGGCCATCGCGACGGCGCCGCCGAACAGGGCGACCACCAACAGCAGGCCGATCCAGCCGCCCACCGAAGCGTGCCAACGGGAACGTCGTGCCGGGCCGAGGTAGGCGCGCGCCGGACGCTGCGGGGTGGCCGCGTCGGCCAGGGGCGGAGACGAATTCGGCGGGGGCGGTGGTGGCCACGGTGCGGGGGGCGCGGTCAGCGCCTGCCACGCGGCGGCGGCGAACTCCGTGCACGAGTCGAAGCGGTCGGCCGCGTGCTTGGCCATCGCCTTGGCCAGCACGCCGTCCAGTGCCACCGGCAAGCCGGGCCGCAGCCTGCTGACCTGCGGTGGCGGTGCGCTGAGATGTCCATGGATCACCGCGACCGGATTGGTGGCGTCGAACGGCACCGTGCCGGTCAGCAGGCGGAACAGCGTGCAGGCCAGCGAATACTGGTCGGCGCGGTGATCCAGCGGCGCACCGGACAGCTGCTCCGGGGCGGCGTAGGCGAGGGTGGCGGTGAAGGTTCCGGTCTGGGTGAGCCGTCCGGTGTCGTCCCGGAATCGGGCGATGCCGAAGTCGGAGAGGAAGACGCGCTCCTGCCCGCCTTCCACCCGCTCCAGCAGGATGTTCGCCGGTTTCACGTCGCGGTGCAGCACGCCGCGGCTGTGCGCGAAGTCCAGCGCCGTAGCCGTCTCGGCGATGATCTGCACCGCCCGCTGCGGCGGCAGCGTCCACGCGTCCAGCGCGGCGGCGTCGGTGCCGTCGATGTAGCGCATGCTGATCCACAGCCGATCGCCCTCGACGCCCCGGTCGAACACCGTGACGATGTTCGGGTGGTCGAGCCGCGCGACGAGGTCCGCCTCCCGCTCGAAGCGGGCGCGGATCTCCTTGTCGTCGAACAGCTCCGGGTTCAACAGCTTCATCGCCGTCAACCGGGGCAGCCGCGGATGCCGGGCGAGGTACACCGATCCCATCCCGCCGCGGCCGAGCAGGCGTTCGATGGTGTACCCCGCGAAGACCTCGCCGGTGCGCAGCATCGGTCAGTTCAGCGGCGCCGAGCGCCACCAGCGCAGCGCTTCGTCGATAGTGGTGTGGGCGAAGCCGTCGGTGTACATCAGGTATTGGGTCCGATCCGGGTCGCCGGTGAACGCGGTGACCAGCTTGGCGCCCTCGTCGACGTACTTGTAATTGGTGTAGGTCTTCCCGCCGTTGGTGTCGCTGGACTTGGTGGCCGACGAGGGCAGCGTCTTCAGCACCGCCTGGACGTCGGCCGGGGTCTTGTAGACGTAGATGCGGTAGTACGGATCATCGTTGTTGCCGCCCTTGAAGCAGCGCCACTGCGCGGCCCAGTCGCCGAAGTCCGGGTCGCCCTTGGACGGCGAGGGCGGCGAGCTCGGTGAGGCCAGCCAGCACTCCGCGCCGTTGTATCCGACATCCTCGGTCTGGGAGGCGGGCACCATCCGCGGGAATTCCGCGCTGATCGACTCCGGTGTCGCGTCGACGAGGTTCGGTTTCACCGCCGACGTGGTCGTGGTGCCCGCGTTGTTCGAGCCCGAATCGGAGACGGCGCCGATGATGCCGAGCACCACCAGGATCAGCACGACCACGCCCACCGCGAGACCGACGATCAGCCCGGTGTTCTTCTTGGGCGGCGGTGGGGCCGACGGGTGCAGGTGCGCGCCGTGCGGGGGTGCCGGTGGGGCGGCGAAGCCGGAGAACCCGGATTGCTGCCGGCTGTAGGGGTTGGTGGCCGTCGGCTGCGGCGCGGGGCCGGTCTGCGGCCGCGAGTTCACCACCGGCGCGGGCGGCGGAGTCGCTGGTACGGCCGAGGCGGCGAGTACGTTCGGTCCGCTGGTCTGCGGAGTGTGCACCTGGTGACCAGGGCCGCTGACGTAGTGACCCGGTGCCACCGGATACGGCGAGCCGGTCGTCGGGATCTGCGGCCCGGTCGTCGGGCGCGGCCCCGCGGTCGGGTGCGGCGGCCCGGTGACCGGACGCGGACCGCCCACCACCGGCATCGACGGCGCGCTCGAACCGGTCAGCGCCTGTTTGGCGGCCGCGGCGAATTCCGCGCAGCTGCCGTACCGGTCGTCGGGCCGCTTGGCCATCGCCCTGGCCAGGACGCCGTCCAGCGCGAAAGGCAATCCCGCCCGGACGCCGCTCAGCGCGGGCGGCGCTCCTTGCAGATGTCCCTGGATGACCGCGGCGGGGTTCGTCGCGGAGAACGGGCCGGTGCCGGTGAACAACCAGAACAGCGAGCAGGCCAGCGAGTACTGGTCGGAGCGGTGGTCGAGCGAGGCGCCGGTGAGCTGCTCGGGGGAGGCGTAGGCGAGCGTCGCGGTGAAGGTGCCGGTCTGGGTGAGATGACCGGTGTCGTCACGCAGCCGCGCGATGCCGAAGTCGGTGAGATACACCCGCTCACCGCGACCGGCGGTGGAGCGGGCCAGCAGGATGTTGGCGGGTTTCACGTCACGGTGCAGCACCCCGTTGCCGTGCGCGTAGTCCAGCGCGTCGGCGGTCTCCTTGATGATCTGCACCGCGCGTTCGGGCGGCAGCGACTTCGGTTCCACCGATGCGGCGTCGATACCGTCGACGTACTGCATCGAGATCCACAGCTGCTCGTCGTCGAGCCCGCGGTCGTAGACCGTGACGATGTTCGGGTGATCGAGCTGGGCGACCAGATCCGCCTCCCGTTCGAACCGCGCCCGCACCTCCTTGTCGAAGCACATCTCCCGATTCAGCAGTTTCAGCGCGGTCATCCGCGGCAGCCGCGGATGTTTCGCCAGATAGACCGAGCCCATGCCACCACGGCCGAGTTGCCGCTCGATGACATAGCCGGCGAAAACGTCACCGCTGGCCAGCATGACTGCTCCACTTCCCGCCGCCCGCCGGGACCCACCGGCGAACAGGCGTACAGCATAAGAATGCGTGGCCGGAATGGGCCCGACCACGGAAAACATCGAAACCATAGCAGTAGTCGCGCGCCGCCTATCGCTCGTCGAACATGGCGACGTGCGGGCGATCGGCGTGGGCCGGACCGCCCGGCGGTGGCCGGGGGTCCTGAGGTTGCTGGTGCTGTCGCACCGCGGATCCCGGGCGCATGGCCAAGTTCGGCAACTCGATCAGGCCGGGATGAACGGGACGGCGCGGCGGCAGGAAACTCGGCAGCGGCCGAGCGGTTTCCGGCTGCCTCGGCCGCGGCGGCGGCGCGGCAGTGCGGTGCGTCGGCTCGGCCGCGCGCCCGTCGGCGTCGATGGCGCGCGGCGGCGCCGCCCAGTGCCCGGCGGGTTGTCCGCCGAGAGCATGTTTCGCCGCGGCGGCGAACTCGGCGCAACTGGCGAATCGGTCCGCGGGCCGCTTGGCCATCGCGCGAGCCAGCACCGGATCCAGTGCGGGCGGCAATGCGGGGCGCACGCGGCTCGGTACCGGGATGGGTGCGTACAGATGGTTGTTCACCACGGCCGCCGGGTTGGCGCCGGGATACGGCGGCGCGCCGGTGAGCATCCAGAACAGTGTGCAGGCCAGTGAGTACTGATCGGCGCGATCGTCCAGCGGCTGTCCGATCAGCTGTTCCGGAGCGCCGAAGGCGAGTGTCGCGGTGATCGTGCCCGACGAGCCGATCGTGGACTCCGAGCCACGGATGCCCGCGATCCCGAAATCGGTGAGCAGCACCCGCTCCGGCTGTCCGATCGGCGCTTTCGCCAGCAGGATGTTGGCCGGTTTCACATCGCGGTGCAGTACCTGGTTGGCATGGGCGAAATCCAGTGCCGCGGCGGTATCGGCGACGATCTGCACCGCGCGGCCGGGCGCGAGCACGTCGACGTCCGCGCAGGAGGCGTCCGCGCCGGGCACGTACTGCATGGAGATCCACAGCTGCTGATGCTCGGCGCCGCGATCGAACACCGTGACGATGTTCGGGTGGTCCAGGCCTGCGACCAGATCGGCCTCGCGCTCGAAGCGGCGGCGAATGCCGGTGTCGGCGTAGAGCTCCCGTTCGAGCAGCTTCAGGGCCGTCAGGCGGGGCAGCCGAGGGTGCTGGGCCAGGTACACGGTGCCCATGCCGCCCCGGCCGAGGACGCGTTTGATGACGTAGCCCGCGAAGACATCGCCGGTCTGCAACACCGCTACACCCCCTTCTCGAGTCGAGCGCGCGAACACTACCCATGTATCTCGGCGAGCAATGGGGACGTAACAGTCGCGGCGCAACTTCGATTGTCGTCGGTAGCTGCCAGTATGGTGGCCCGCATGCGCATTGGAGCACACGTCCGGCTCGACAGCGACCCGATCGGCTTCGGTGAGAAACTCGGCGCCGACGTCATCCAGATGTTCGTGGTCGATCCGCAGAGCTGGGACAAACCCACCCCGCATCCGCGGACCGAGGAGATTCTCGCCAGCCCGATCGAGGTGGTGGTGCACTCCTCCTATCAGATCAACGTCGCGAGCCTGAACAACCGGTTGCGCATGCCGTCCCGCAACGCGGTGGCGCAGCAGGCGAAGGCGGCCGCCGAACTCGGCGCGTTCGGCCTGGTGGTGCACGGCGGGCATGTGCGTTCCGACGCCGAGCTGGCGACCGGGATCGACAACTGGCGCAAACTGTTCGAACGCCAGCAGGACAAGGGCGGATTCGCGGTGCCGATCCTGATCGAGAACACCGCGGGCGGCAATCACGCCATGGCCAGGCATTTCGATTCCATCGCCCGGTTGTGGGACGCGGTCGGCGACTACGGCGCGGGCTTCTGCCTGGACACCTGCCACGCCTGGGCCGGCGGTGAGGAACTGATCGGCGTCGTCGACCGGATCAAGGCGATCACCGGGCGGATCGACCTGGTGCACCTGAACTCCTCGCGCGACGAGTTCGACTCCGGCGCCGACCGCCACGCCAACTTCGCCGACGGCACCA
Source organism: Nocardia sp. NPDC005745 (assembly GCF_040630775.1). Taxonomy (NCBI): domain Bacteria; kingdom Bacillati; phylum Actinomycetota; class Actinomycetes; order Mycobacteriales; family Nocardiaceae; genus Nocardia; species Nocardia sp. NPDC005745. The sequence goes on along the minus strand of NZ_JBEXYF010000019.1, from coordinate 77,517 downwards.
TCGACCCGCAATTGCTCGCCGAGGTGTGCCGGACGGCAGACGCGCCGGTGGTCCTGGAAACCCCGGGAGACGGCCTCGCGGAGGATCTGGCGTACTTGCGCGAGCACTGTGTCTAGTTTGCGATCAGCACGACGAAAACCCTGGTCAGTGGGGTGGTCTCGGTGATGTGCTCGAGGGAGCAGTAACCGATATCGACAGCGAAGGTGATCTCATGACGGTCGCACCCGCCACCCCATCCACCGCCGTGGTGACCAAGCTCGGCGCCCGTATCGGCGCGCGCATCGACAACGTCCGGCTCGGCGGCGATCTGGATCCGGTCACCGTCGAAGTGATCCGTCAGGCACTGCTGGAGCACAAGGTGATCTTCTTCCGCGGGCAGGAGCACCTCACCGAGGACGCGCAGTACGAGTTCGCCGAGCTGCTCGGCTCACCGACCACGCCGCATCCCACGGTCACCTCGCACGGTGTGAAGAGCCTGGCGATCGATTCCGAGCACGGCCGCGCCAACAGCTGGCACACCGACGTCACCTTCGTCGACCGCATCCCGAAGGCGTCCATCCTGCGCGCGGTGCGGCTGCCCTCCTACGGCGGCGCCACCACCTGGGCATCCACCGTCGCGGCCTACGAGTCGCTGCCGGAGCCGCTCAAGCGGCTCGCCGAATCCCTGCGCGCCGTGCATACCAACGTCTACGACTACGCCCGCGTCGAGGAGACGCCGCGTCCCAACACGGCCGCCTACCGGGCGGAGTTCGAGTCCACCTACTACGAGACCGAGCACCCGGTGGTGCGCGTGCACCCCGAGACCGGGGAGCGCGCGCTGCTGCTCGGCCACTTCGTCAAGCATTTCGTCGGGCTCTCCAGCACGGAATCGCACGCGCTGTTCCGGCTGTTCCAGGACCGGGTGACCCGGCTGGAGAACACCGCTCGCTGGAACTGGGCGCCGGGCGACGTCGCCATCTGGGACAACCGCGCCACCCAGCACTACGCCATCGACGACTACGACGACCAGCCGCGCAAGCTGACCCGCATCACCCTGGCCGGCGACGTCCCGGTCGGCGTCGACGGCTCGACGAGCACCACCATCGCGGGCAACGCGGAGCACTACTCGATCATCGAGGACACGCAGCTGCTCGCGTCCTGAGCAAGGACCCCGCATGGTTGCCGGATCTTCCGGTTGTTGAGGGGCCATGCGGTGTCTTCGGGTTCCAGGTTCCGCTGCCGCCGGACTTCTCCGGGCCGCGAACACGCGGCGCCGCGAAACCGACACGGCAGCTCATGGTCCAGACTGGTTGCCATGAGTATTCGGCCGCTGGACGGGGTGCGCGTCCTGGAACTCGGCAATTACATAGCCGCGCCGACCGCCGGGCGCATTCTCGGCGACTTCGGCGCCGAGGTGATCAAGGTGGAACGCCCGAAAGCGGGCGACGAGCTGCGCAACTGGCGGCTCTACGGCGGCGACACCTCGATGCTCTACCGGACGATCAACCGCAACAAGAAGTCGATCACGCTGGACCTGCGCACCGAGGCGGGGCGCGGGATCGTGCTCGACCTGGTCCGCCGTTGCGACGTGCTGCTGGAGAACTTCCGGCCCGGCATGCTGGAGAAGTGGGGCCTGGGCCCCGAGGTGCTGAACGAGGCGAATCCGGACCTGGTGATCACCAGGATCTCCGCCTACGGGCAGACCGGGCCGCTGTCGGAGCGTCCCGGCTTCGCGGCGGTGGCGGAGGCGGTCGGCGGGCTGCGTGAACTGGTGGGCGATCCGGACCGTCCCCCCGTACGCACCGGCGTCTCGATCGGCGACTCGATCGCGGGCATCTACGCCGCCTTCGGCACCGTGATGGCGCTGTTCCAGCGCGAGCGCCGCGCCGAGCCGGACGCGCCGGTCCCGCTGCGGGAGCGGGTGATCGACGTGGCGCTCAACGAGGCGATCCTGTCGGTGATGGAGTCGCTGGTGCCGGACTATCTCGCCTACGGCATCCAGCGTGAACGCGTCGGCGGCCGGATGGAGGGCATCGCGCCGAGCAACGCCTACCCGTGCGCGGACGGCACCAGCATCATCATCGGCGGCAACGGCGACGCCATCTTCCAGCGCTACATGGCGGTCATCGATCGGCCCGATCTGGCCGCGGACCCGGAACTCCAGGACAACGCGGGCCGTTGGCGCCACCGCGAGCGGCTGGACGCGGCGATCGGCGAGTGGACGGTCCGGCACACCCGCGCGGAGGCGCTGAAATTGCTCGACGCCGCCGCGATCCCGTGCGGCCCGATCTACACCGCGGCCGACATCGTGGCCGACGAGCAGTATCGGGCCCGCAACATGATCCAGCCGTTCGCCGTGGATGTCGGCGCGCCGGAGCCGAAGGTCGTCGGCTTTCCCGGCATCGTCCCGGTGATCGGCGATCAGTCCCTGCCCATCCGGACCGTCGGCCCCGACCTGGGTGAGCACACCCGGGAGGTGCTGTCCGGTCTGCTCGGCCTGAGCGAGGCCGAGATCGACGCGTTGGAGGCGCGATGAGCACGCAGCCGCACGACCGGAGGCGTCCGAAGGGACGCGGCGCGCGGGAGCTGCTCTCGCCGGGCACCAGCAGGCCCGCCGTCCAGCCGAATCCGACCGGGGCGGGCGAGAAGCCCTGGGGCGGCGTGATGTGCGGTCACCACCGGGCTCGGGAGCAGCGATGACCGCGCCGGTGCTGCGCGACGTCACGTTGCGCGACGGACTGCAACTGACCGGCAAACTGCTGTCCGTGCAGCGCAAGGTGGACATCGTGCGCCGCCTGCTCGCGCTCGGGGTGCCCGCGCTGGAGATCGGCTCGATGGCGCGCCCGGACCTGGTCGCGCCGATGGCGAACACCATGGAACTGGTCGCCGCGTTGACGCCGGAGGAGCTGCGCCGCTGCTGGGTGTGGGTGGCGACGCCGCGGCATGTCGAGAAGGCCGCCGCGGCGGGCGTGCGCAATTTCCAGTACTGCTTCTCGGTCTCCGACGCGCACAACCGGGCGAACATCGGGCGCGACACCGCCGACAGCGTCGCCGCCATGCCGGACGCGGTGCGCCTGGCCCGCGAGGCGGGCGGGTCGATCCAGCTCTGCTTGGCGACGGCCTTCACCTGCCCGTTCGACGGCCCGGTCGACCCGGAGCGGGTGCTGGCCATCGCCCGCGACCCGCGCACCGAGGGCGCGGACGACATCGTCCTGGCCGACACGCTCGGTCAAGCCCATCCCGGCGAGGTCGCCGCGCTGGTCGCCGCGGTCCGGGACCGGACGCCACCGCGCCGCGTGGTCTTCCACGGTCACGACACCTGGGGAATGGGCGTGGCCAACACCCTCGCCGCCGTCGCGGCCGGCGCGGACATGGTCGACGGCGCACTCGGTGGACTCGGCGGCTGCCCATTCGCCCCCGGCGCGAGCGGCAACACCGCATCCGAGGACATCCTCTTCGCCACCAGACCGGACTGGTTCACCCCCGCCACGCTGGCCGCGTTGGTGAGCATGTCAGAGGAGCTACTGGCCGAACTCGGCGAACCCAACCGCTCGCGGGCCCTCGAAGGCGCCCGTTCGAAAGCCTCGGCCTTCGAGTGGGTGGTCGGCGGAAAGTCGGAGTAGTCCGGCAGCGCCGCAGGCGCTGGAAAACCAACACGGGGTCTTCCCTGATGGCGTGGGGCCGCGAAGCCGGTAAGACTGGACGGCATGACTTCCCAAGCCTTGGGCGCCGACATCGCCGACCTGGCGGCATCGACCGATGTCGCGGCCCACGCTATCGAACTGACCAAGGTCTACGGATCGGGTGACACCCAGGTCAGGGCATTGGACGGAGTGTCGGCCGAGTTCGCGAAGGGAGAGTTCACCGCGATCATGGGCCCGTCCGGATCGGGCAAGTCGACCCTTATGCACTGCCTGGCGGGGCTGGACAGCGCCAGTTCGGGCACCGTCCGCATCGGCGACACCGACCTGACCAGTCTGTCCGACAAGCAGATGACGCGCCTGCGCCGGGACCGGATCGGCTTCGTCTTCCAGGCGTTCAACCTGGTGCCGACGCTGACGGCGCTGGAGAACATCACGTTGCCGCTGGACATCGCTGGGCGCGAGCCCGACCAGGAGTGGCTGGACACCGTGCTGCGGCGGCTGGGGCTGATCGATCGGCTCACCCACCGTCCCAGCGAGCTGTCCGGCGGACAGCAGCAGCGGGTGGCCTGCGCCCGTGCGCTCGCGGGCAAGCCGGAGATCATCTTCGGCGACGAGCCCACCGGCAACCTGGACTCCCGCGCCTCGGAGGAGGTGCTGTCGATCCTGCGCGCCGCAGTGGACGAGTTCGGGCAGACGGTGGTCATCGTGACCCACGAACCGCATGCCGCCGGGTTCGCCGACCGGGTGGTGTTCCTGGCCGACGGACGCATCGTCGACGAGATGCGCGATCCGACCGCCGACACCGTGCTCGACCGGATGAAAGCGCTGGAGCAGGCGTGAGCGGGGGTTCACGGGAGAATCGGGGGCGGGCGTGATGGCCGGAAGTCCGATGCGCAAAGTCGCGCTGCGCAATCTCGCCGCGCACAAGGTGCGACTCGCGCTGACGCTGTTGTCGGTGGTGCTCGGCACCGCGTTCATCGCGGGTTCGTTCGTGTTCACCGATACGTTGCAGAGCACCTTCGACGGGATCTTCGCCAACGAGGCGAAGGGCGTCGACGTACGGGTGAGCCCGAAGGAGCGCCAAGCGCAGGGCGTCCCGAACAACGTGGTGGACGAGCTGGTGAAGTACCCCGGCGTCCGCACGGTCGCGCCCAGCGTGAACGGACCGGTGGTGCTGCTCGATCCCACGGGCAAGAAAGCGGTGCAGACCGGCGGGGCGCCTACGTTCGGCAAGTCGTACCTGCCGCCGGAGAAGGCCGTCGCGGAACCGGAGAAGTTTTTGCAGGGCGTCCCGCCCGCTCGCCCCGGCGAGGTCGCGCTCAACACCGGCGGCGCCGAGCGGGCCGGGCTGAAGATCGGTGATCGGACCAAGATCCTGATCCCATCCCAGCCCGATCCCATCGACGTGACGCTCACCGGTGTCTACGAACTCCCGTCCGATACCGGCGGTTTCATCGGGGTGCTGTTCGACGACACGCAGGCGCGCAAGCTGTTCACCGACGGACTGCACGTCGCCTACGTGGACCTCGCGGCCACCGGCATCCCGGGGGACGAACTGCGCGACAATCTCGCGAAAGAGCTGACCGGCTACAAGGTGCAGAACGGCGACCAGGTGCGTGCGGATCTGAAGAAGGAGATCTCCAACGCGCTGAATTTCATCAACTACTTCCTGCTCGCCTTCGGCGCGATCGCGCTGATCGTGGGCACGTTCATCATCTACAACACGTTCTCCATGATCGTCGCGCAACGACTGCGGGAGCTGGCGCTGCTGCGCGCCGTCGGCGCGAGCAGGCAGCAGGTCGGCACGTCGGTGGTGGCGGAGGCGTTCGTCATCGGATTGATCGGCAGTGCGATCGGCCTGGCGGGCGGCGTCGGGCTGGCGTTCGGATTGTCGGCGGTGCTCAACGCTTTCGACCTCGGGTTGCCGACCGGATCGATGGCGGTGCGGCCGCGCACCATCGCGGTGGGGCTGCTGGTCGGTCTCGCGGTGACGATGGTGAGCGCCTACGCCCCCGCCCGCCGCGCATCGCGGATTCCGCCGGTGCAGGCCATGCGCGAAGAGTTCGCGTCGGCGGGGGAGTCGCTGCGCCTGCGCACGATCTGCGGCGCGGTGCTCGCCGTGCTCGGAGCGGGGTTCGTCGTGCTCGGTGCGCAGCGCACCGGTGGCACGGCCGCCGCCACGGTCGGTGTCGGCGCGCTCGGGCTGATCTTCGCCGTGCTGCTCGCCGCGCCCGCGCTGTCGCGTCCGCTGGTCGGCGGGCTCGGAGCGCTGGTGCGTCCGTTCGGGCCGATCGGCCGTATGGCGCGCAACAACGCGGCGCGCAATCCTCGCCGCACCGCCGCCACGGCGTTCGCGCTCACCCTGGGACTGATGCTCGTCTCGGCGATCGGCATGCTGGGCGCCTCGGCGAAGGCCAGCGTCGGCGTGCTGGTCGACAAGGGTGTCCGAGCCGACTACGTGCTGGCGGGACCGCAATTGCTCGGCGTGCCGTTCGGCGCTGCCGACGCCGCGCGCACCGGGGTGCCGGGCGTGGAGCAAGCGGTGGGGATGCGGGGCGCGGGCTTCAAGCTCGGCGGCGAGCAGGTGTTCGCCACCTCGCCGGACGGTCCGCTGGCCGGTGTGCTGAACTACGAGATCGTGCGCGGCAGTGACACGCTGGGCGCCAGGGACGTCCTGGTGTCGGAGGACGAGGCCGGTGACCGGGGATGGAAGGTCGGCGACCAGGTGACCCCGACCAGTGTGGACGGCAAGAAGGTGCCGCTCACCGTGACCGGGGTGTACAAGAAGAACCCGCTGCTCGGTCCGATGGTGGTGTCGCAGACGGTCTACGACGAGGTCGTCCCGCTGAACTTCCGGACCAACTTCCTGGTGCTGATCAAGGCGCAGCCGGGCGCGAACCTCACCCAGATGCGTGCCGACCTGGAGAAGGCCACCGAGCAGTTCGTGGTGGTGCAGGTGCAGGACCGCGAGGAGTTCAAAGGCGCGCAGGGCAAGCAGATCAACACCCTGCTGGCCATCCTGTACGGCCTGCTCGCCTTGGCGGTGGTGATCGCGATCCTCGGCATCGTCAACACGCTCGCGCTGTCGGTGGTGGAGCGACGCAGGGAGATCGGCATGCTGCGCGCGGTCGGTATGCAGCGCGCCCAGGTTCGCCGGACGATCTATCTGGAGTCCATGCTGATCGCGGTGTTCGGCGCGATCGTCGGCATGCTGCTCGGCCTCGGGCTCGGCGTCGGTTTCCTGCGCACGCTGCGTGAGTTCGGCCTCGACCAGATCGCCATCCCGTGGAGTCAGCTGGTGCTGGTTCTGATCAGTTCGGCGGTCGTCGGGGTGCTGGCCGCCCTCTGGCCGGGGGTGCGGGCCGCGCGCACGCCGCCACTGGCGGCCATCGCCGACATCTGAGAGCCCGTGCGGCGCACGTCCAGCGTGCGCCGCACGCGGCGGTCAGCGGCCCGGGCCACGGCCCGGAACAGGCGGGTTCGCACCTCGCGACGCATTGGGGTGAGCAACGGCGACTCGGGTGCGTTCGCCGGCGTTGCGCCGAAACGAGGGAACAAGCGGTGGCGTTCGCGCGGTGGGTCGCCGACCCGGGGGGCGGTTTACCGCCGAGATCTCGCATCGTTGCGAAGACGTCCACGCCCTCCCGGATCGCTCGGTGACTCGGTCGTCGGCGAAGCGGACGAGGAACATCGCGTTGTCGGTGACGGATCAGCCGGTCGGTGGCAGGCCCCGGTACTCGCCCGGGGTGTGCCACGGTGACCGTGTTCCCCAAGACGACTTCGTCCCCTCGGCGATCACATCGTCGGTCGGCCGGAACCGCCGCCGATCCGGGACTCCGTCGCGATCATCGGTAACGGCATCAGGGCAGTCCCCTTCGCGCGGGCACCGGACGGCGATAGCTCGCTTCAGCACAGCTCCGTATACCCGGTAACACCATTGCCGACGCTCTCCGAGCGGGCAGCATGAATCGCGAGTTCACTTGTGTCGCAAGTGAACTCGTTCCGCGGCGTGCCGGTGTCTGTCCCGTCACATCTTGCTGAAGTTGTCGGTTTCGTAGTGTTAGTTTAAACGGAGGTTACCACTCCACTTAATTCTCGGTAAACGGCCTGATTCAACGGGGAAGGAGGCCGCGCGATGGTCGCTGTGGACTTCGGCGCCGGACTGGAGTTCGCGCCGGGCGGAGTCGTCGAACGGGTGCGGGCGGCTGTTCGCGGTCGCGGCGGCGAGGCGGTCGGGCAGCTAGTCCTCATCACGGTGCTCTACGTCGGCTATCGCGCGGGACGGCTGGTCACCGCCGACGACACCGGGCGCGCCATGGTCAACGCGCATGGTCTGCTCGGCTTCGAAAGACGGCTCGGCCTGCCGGACGAGCGCACGGTTCAGGCGTTGTTCCTGGACCGCGAGTTCCTCGCCGTTCCGGCCAACTTCTACTACGCCAGTGCGCATTTCACCGTAGCCGTCGGGGTCCTGCTGTGGCTGTGGGTGTTTCGCCCGGGACACTACCGCTGGACCAGGAACCTCATGGTGGCGCTGACCGGCGCCGCGCTCGTGGTGCACATACTGGTTCCGCTCGCGCCGCCGCGCATGCTGCCCGATCAGGGTTTCATCGATCTGGCCGCCCGGTACGGCCAATCCGTCTACGGCGACGCCGATTCCGGCGGGCTGTCCAATCAGTTCGCGGCCATGCCTTCGCTGCATGTCGGCTGGGCGCTGCTGCTCGGGGTGTCGGTGGTCGCCGCGACTCGCACGTCGTGGCGCTGGCTCGCGCTGGCCCATCCGGTGCTGACCACGGTCGTGGTGGTGGGCACCGCCAACCACTACTGGCTGGACACCGTGGTCGCTGTTGGATTGCTGGCGGTGTCCGCCGCCCTGCATCCCTTCGTGGTCCCTGCGGCGGCCACCGCTTGGGGCGTGATGGGTCCTGTCTCGAAGGAACCCGTTTTGATCCGCTCGTAGTGGTTGCGCACACGCCCGGCGGCGCTGCCCGGAAAAGCTCGCCGCGGCGCGTACGATCGCAGGGCCGTCCTGTTCGCCCTGCCCGGACAAGGAGTTGCCATGGAGCCGATGACGATCCCGAATCTGCTGTCCTGGCTTGCCATCCAGGTGTTCTCCCTGCTGGGGGGATTCCCCGGCGGTTACCCCGGCTGACCCCTTCCGGCCGCGGCTTCCGCGCCCTTCGTCCCCTGTCCGTCGTCGCGGTGTGGCGGCCGATTCAGTGGTGGGCGGCGTTGGCGTGCGCCCAGGACTGGACGTCGCCGCGGTCGAGAGCCAGCGCCAGTAGCTCCGGGAATTTGTCGGGCGTGCAGGCGAACGCCGGAATGCCCAGCGCGGCCAGTGCCGCGGCGTTGTCGTGATCGAAGGCGGGCGCGCCGTCGTCGGACAGCGCGAGCAGCACGACGACCTGCACGCCGGACTCCTGCATCGAGCGGACGCGGCGCAGCATCTCGTCGCGGATGCCCCCCTCGTAGAGGTCGGAGATCAGGACGAACAACGTCTCGGCCGGGCGGGTTACCAGGGACTGGCAGTAGGCGAGAGCCCGGTTGATATCGGTGCCGCCGCCCAGTTGCGTGCCGAACAGCACCTCCACCGGGTCGTCGAGTTTGTCGGTCAGATCGACGATCTCGGTGTCGAAGACCACCATCGAGGTGCGCAGCGACCGCATCGAGGCGAGCACCGCGCCGAACACCGACGCGTACACGACGCTGGCGGCCATCGACCCGGACTGATCGATGGCCAGCACCACATCGCGCCGCACCGCCTGAGCCTTGCGGCCGTAGCCGACCAGGCGTTCGGGCACCACGGTGCGATGCTCGGGCAGGTAGGTGGCGAGGTTCTTGCGAATCGTGCGATCCCAATCGATGTCCCGCAATCTCGGCCGGGTGACGCGGGCAGCGCGGTTCAGCGCACCGGAGACCGCGGCGACGGTCTGCGCCGCGACGCGCTGCTCGATCTCCCGCACCACTTTCTCCACCACCATGCGCGCGGTCGCCTTGGTGGTCTCGGGCATCACCCGGTTCAGGCTCAGCAAGGTGCCGACCAGGTGCACGTCGGGCTCCACCGCCTCGAGCAGTTCCGGCTCCAGCAGCAACTGGGTGAGGTCGAGCCGTTCCACGGCGTCGCGCTGCATGACCTCGACGACGGAGGCGGGGAAGTAGCTGCGAATGTCGCCGAGCCAGCGGGCCACTCGCGGGGCCGAGCCCTGCAAACCGCCGGTGCGCTTGCCGGGCGAGGTCTCGTCATCGGTGTTGTACAGCGCCGACAGCGCCCGATCCATGGCCGCGTCCGTGCCGGAGCCCAGCCCGCCCAGTCCTTCCTCCGCGGCCGCGCCGAGCACCAACCGCCATCGCCGAGACTGTGCTTCGCTGGTCATGCCCTGTCCTCCCCGATGTGAGTGAGGACTCCGCGGCCGTATCGCCGCGCTGCCTGATCACTCATGCTCTGTCCTTCCCGGCAGGGCCGAGGCACTCGGTGGTTGGGCTGCGCTGCCGCCTCCGGCCCTGACCTCTCATACCCCTACTCCCAAGATCTCCGCCGCGGTGCGCACCGCGGCTGTGGCCCGGTCGACGTCGACGCCCGCGACGGACGACGCGGCGGCGACGGATCCGCCGTCGCGGACCGCCTGCCCGATCGCGCGGCGCTCACCCGATTCGAACGCGCCGAAGGTGCGGCGCAGCAGCGGCAGGGTTTCGACGAAGGTGTCGTCGCCGAGGCCGCGCAGCCAGTCGTCGATGAGCCGCAACAGTTCCCGGTCGTGCACCAGCAACAGACCGCGACCGCCGAGAAACCCGTCGATCCACGCCGCCTTGGCCGCGGCGGTGGCGCCCACCGACAGCGCCGCGGAAAGTCTGCGCGCGGCTTCGGCGTCGTCGATGCGGCCGGCGTCGGCGAGCAAACGGACGGCACGCCCCACCAGCGCGCCGTGCACGTCGTCGCGGTCGGCGACGCGGCGCAGCGCGGCCAGCCACTCGCCGGTGGCCCAATCGTCGTCCCTGGTGTGGATGGCGGTGTGCGCCGCGTCCAGGAGACCGCGCAACTCGGTGGCGGCGTCGGTGTCCAATCCGGTCACCGCCGCCGACAGGCCCGCGCAGATGCGCACCAGCAGCCCGTCGGCGACATGGGCCAGCGCCTTGGTGTCGGTGCCGCGCACGTCGCCGTAACGCAGCGTCCGGATCAGGCCGGGCAGCGCGGCCAGCAGGTGGGTGACGTCGTGGTCGAGCGCCGCGGTGGATTCCAGCCGGGCGATCAATCCGTCCGTGGCGCCGCCCAGGTCGGCCAGCAGCGCGACTTCCAGCGCGGCGGTCAGTTCGCCGACCGAGCGGTCGGCGCGGCTCGCGGTGTCGAGGATCTTCGACTCCGCCGCACTGCGGATGGTGGTGCCCCAGCGCGAGGCCTCGATGATCGAGATCGCGTACTCGGGATGCCATTGCAGCGTCCAGGTCTCCCGGAAGGTGCCGGTGCTGCGGACCTCGCTGGTGGTGAGCGTGCCCCACTCGATGTCCAGGACCCGCAGCCGGTGCAACAGACGCGACCGCTCGACCTCGCGTTCCTTGCGCAGATCCAGGTCGACGGTGCGGATCGAGGGCTCCTGCTTCATCCGCAGCGACCGGATGGTGGCGCGCAGGTCGGCGTCCAGCGGCACGGTCGGCGTCTGCTCCGGAACGGCGCCGAGCGCCTCGCCGACGACGAGTTCACCGATCACCAACCGCAGCATCGTCTCGTCTCCGCCGCACAGCACCGACCGCGTGGCCTCGGTGACCTCCGACAGACCGGCGAGCGGGCGGGCGCGCAACGCGGCGAGGGCGTCGGCGAGCCGGACGGCTTCGATGACGTGCGCGCTGGAGACCGGCAGATCGTGGGCGCGCAGCACACCGGCCACCTTGGTCAGCCAGCGGGCGATCGGCCGCTCGGTCGCGGTGAACAGATGGTGGTACCAGCCGGGGGAGGTGACCCCCGCGCCGTAGCCGGAGGACGTGGACAGCCGCGAATGTGTCCACGGCACCCAGGTGAGCCGGGCTTTGGTCTTCGGCAGGCGTTTGAGCAACCGGGCGTCCGGCGCGGCGGGACCGAGCGCGCCGGTGAGCGCGGGTGCGTGCCACGCACCGCACACCACCGCAAGCCGCCTCGCTCCGTCCTTGAGCGCCTTGCGCATCGTCTGGCGCATATAGGCCTCGCGCCGCAGCGTGTGGGCGTCGACCACGAGTGGTTCGGACGGTGATTCGCGCGACGGCGATTCGGCAACCGCTTCCGCGACCGAATCGGGCTCGGGCCCCAGATCGTCCGCAAGCTTCCCGGTGAGTTCGACCGCCGGCGGGTTCCGGACGGTCTCGACGTCCTCGCCGCTCGACGGGTTCTCGTTCGCGTCCGGTGGGCCGGTTTCCGGCATCATGTCGCCCTGGCCACCGGTGTGCTCGACGGATTCGCGCAGCGCGCCCATCGCCTCGGTGATCGCCTCGAACGCGTCGGCGTCCGGGACGGTCTCGACGACGGCGTCCCACCAGCGTTCGGCGTCGTCGTAGCCGCCCGCCTCGGCGAGCGCGGCCAGCGGATCGAACCGGTCGCCGGGCTCGTCCTCCGTCGCGAGCGTGACGGTGGCGGGCAGATCGCAGAACCGCACGGGCACGTCGTTGTCCACGGCGTAGCGCAGCGCCTGCCATTCGGGGGAGAACACCGCGTAGGGCCAGAACGCGGCCTTGGCGGGTGCGTCGGGGACGTAGGCCAGCAGGGCGACCGGCGGGGACATCCCTTCGGCGGCGACGAGGCCCACCAGCGGATCGGCGTCCGCGGGCCCCTCGATGAGAATCATGTCGGGCCGGAAGGCCGCCAAGGCCAGCCGCAGCGAGCGCGCCGACCCCGGCCCATGGTGGCGGATGCCGAAAACCCTGGTCGTCGCGGCGGTTTCGGTGCCGGAGGTCACCCGCTGACCTCACGGCAGGCGCGGTAGAAATCCGCCCAGTCGGGGCGCTCGCGGACCACGGCCTCCAGGTACTCGGTCCACACCACCGCATCGGAAACCGGATCCTTGATCACCGAGCCGAGCACCGCGCCCGCGATGTCGGAGGCGCGCAGCACGCCGTCGCCGAAGTGCGCCGCGAGCGCGATCCCGTTGGTGATCACCGAGATCGCCTCGGCCGTGGACAGTGTTCCGGACGGCGACTTGAGCTTCGTTCGGCCGTCGGCGGTGCTGCCGGAGCGCAACTCGCGGAAGACCCGCACCACCCGCCGCACCTCTTCGGCCGCCGCGGGCACGGTGGGCAGTTCCAGGGCCGCGCCGAGCTGCTCGACCCGCCTGCTGACGATGGCGACCTCCTCGTCCTCGCTCGCGGGCAGCGGCAGCACCACGGTGTTGAACCGGCGGCGCAGCGCGGAGGACAACTCGTTCACCCCGCGGTCGCGGTCGTTGGCGGTGGCGATGACGTTGAAACCCTTGGCGGCCTGCACCTCGATGCCGAGTTCGGGCACCGGCAGGGTCTTCTCGGACAGGATGGTGATCAGCGCGTCCTGCACGTCCGACGGGATGCGGGTGAGCTCCTCGAGCCGGGCGATGGAGCCCGCCCGCATGGCCGTGAGCACCGGCGACGGCACCAGCGCCGCCTCGCTCGGCCCCTCCGCGAGCAGCCGCGCGTAATTCCAGCCGTAGCGAATGGCCTCCTCGGCCGTGCCCGAGGTGCCCTGCACCAGCAGCGTCGACGCACCGCTGATGGCGGCGGAAAGATGTTCCGACACCCAGGTCTTGGCGGTGCCCGGCACACCGAGCAGCAACAGCGCCCGGTCGGTGGCCAGCGTCGCGACCGCCACTTCCATGAGCCTGCGCGGACCGACGTACTTGGGGGTGATCACCGTGCCGTCGGGGAGGGAGCCGCCGAGCAGGTAGGTGACCACCGCCCAGGGCGACAGTCGCCAGGACGGCGGGCGGGGCCGGTCGTCGGCGGCGGCGAGGGCGCGCAGCTCGTCGTCGTATGCCTGTTCGGCGTGGGGGCGCAGCAGATCCGGCGCCGGGTCGGTGGTGGTCACTGCAGCTCCTCGAGCATCATCGAGCGGTGGTTGAGGTCATGGGCGAGCTGGGCGAAGGCCCGCTCCCAGGCTGGATCGTCGCATCGGCGGGCCACCGCGGTCAGTGTGCCCGCGGCGGCGACGGGAAGGTGCACCGCGGCCGCGGCGAGCAGCGACCGGTGCGCGTTCGGTGCGGCGCCGTGCGTCTCCGGACGCCGCGCCGCCGCCCGCGCCCGCTCGAACAGCAGCAGGACCACGTGCTGGGCCAGCGCCTCCGGCCACGGATGGCCCATCGCAGGCAGCAGCGCCTCGATCTCGGAGAGCCACGAGCCGTCCAGCCGCGTCAGGTGCGCGGTCCGATCCGGCAGCGGCAGCAGCGCGAACAGCTCTCGCCTGCGCAGCATCGCCAGGTCCGTGGGCACGCCCGCGTCGAACAGCGCTCGCGCCCACGCCGAATCACGTTGCGCCAGCGCGGCATCCACCCATCCGTCGAAGACCGGCTGCCGGAACCGGTCGTCGATCGTGGCGCGCACCGCCTGCTGCGGCGTGCCGAGCACGCCGGCCCAGTGCGCGAGCGGGGTGGCGGCGACCACCTGCCGGAGCCGGGCCGCGGATACGTCGGGCGCGCCGTTCCAGCGGTAGGCGAATTCGGTCGTGCGGTCGGTGATCCCATCGCGCTGTGCGGAGGCGTCGAGCGTATCCGGCAGTGTGAGCAGCACGTTCGTGTGCAGCATCCGGTGCTCGGCGCGGATCCACGCGTTCGCCCGCTCGCGCATCCGCTGGGTGAACGCCGATTCCGGCAGCAGGGCGAGCAGTCCGGCGGCGGTGCGGCGCACGTCCGCGCGCCGGTCGTCCAGCGCCGCTTCCAACAGGGGCTCGTCGTCCGGGCCGAGCCGGTCGGCGAGCACGGCCAGCAGTTCGGCCTTCAACGGCCCGGTTTCCTTCGGCCACGCCGCGGTCAGTGCCGCCCTGGCCGCGGCGGAGTCGTCGCGCCGGAGTTCGGCGAGCCAGTCGCGGCGCTCGGGCGGCCGGCCGAACAGCCACGTGTCGGCGGAGCGCTCGGACGCGGTGGACGGCTGCCGGACCAGGTCGCGCCAGTCCGGATGCCGGGCCGCCAGCCAGCTGCCGCGGGCGCCCGCGAACCGGAGCAGCGGCTCGCGCAAGGTGGCGTTGATCTTCGCGTGCTCGAGCAGTTGCTCGCAGAGCGCGTCCGGCGCCCGGTAATCGTGCGGCCGCGCCGCGTCGAACCATTCGGGAAGAAATGCCGAGCGCTCCCGCAGCATGCGGGACAGGCGTGCCGCCGCGGCGCGCGGCAACGACGGGCGCGGATCGTCCGCGGCGGGCTCGGGTGGGGCCGCGGTGGCAGGTTCGAGGCCGCCACGGAGGAAAAGGTCTTGCAGCGCGGCTGTTTCGAGGAGCCGCACCGCGGGATCGCTCGGCAATCGATTCGCCGCGCGCGCGATCGACGGCGCGAGCGCGGCGAGATCCGGCGCTCGGCGTGCGGTGCCCAGCAGGGCGACGGACGTGAGGTCAGCGCCCGCGGTCGACCCGGCGGGCGAGTGGGACGAATCGGATCCGAAAACCTCGGTGCGCACCAGGTCGACGACCGCACCGGCAGTGAACACCGAAATCGGCTCCAGCCCGTCGGCGCTCCACTCGCCGACCACGGTCACCGGATGACCACCGGAGACGGCCAGCAGTGTCCACGGTTGCTCGCCCGGCCGGATCGGCAGCGCCGTACCGTCGGATTCGGTGACGTACCAGCCTTCTTCGGTGCGGGTGGGCACCACGTCGGCCAGCAGCATCGGCCAGGAACGCAACCACGGATCGGCGCCCAGCGCCGACGCGTGCGCGGCCAGCGCGGCGGCGATCGTAGCGGGACTGTCGGCGGCGGGCAGTGTGGTGAAAGGTTCGGCGGCGCTGTGCCGTTCCCCCCACAGCGCACGCAGCGGCGCGGCGCCCGGATAGAAATGCAGCTGCGCGTCGGCCATCTGCCCGAGCGCGGGAACGTCGGCGGGGAAGCCGGGGGACCCGAAGGAATGGTCGACCACCAGCGCCCAGCGTCTGCTTGCCCTCCCGTAAAGCCAGGTCCGCCGGGTGTAGAGGCGCTCGTCCTCGGTGATCCGCGATCCGAACACCATCCATCGGTCGCGGGCCGGAGGTTCGGCGCGCACCGCCTCGGCCGGGTTGGGATAGCCGACGTGGGTTCGGATGCTGGCGCGCAGCGCGGGAGCCACCGAGTCGAGCTGCCGGTGCGCGGCGATCAGCAGGTGCATCCGCGAGTACTCGCGCAGCACCACATCGGGCCAGTCGGTTCTGGTGGCGATGGCGACCGGGAGCCTGCGCAGGGCGGAGGCGAGGCCGGGGGCCTGCGCGTCGACCATTCTGGCGGCCACGGCCTCGAAGGCGCGATACGAGCGATCGGCCTGCGCGAGCCCGGTGCGCACCTGATCACCGAGCCAGACGTCGAGTTCCTCCAAGCCTGCCGTCACCCGCACCCGCCGCTGTTCGGCGGTGGCCGGGTTCGCGGTGCGCGGCCGGTCCGCGGCCGCGGTGGCCCGCGCCGCACGGCCGCCGATCCACGACGCCGCGTAATCGGCGGTCTCGGGAACGACGGCGACCTCGCCCGAGGCCCAGCGCAGCAACAGCGACAGCGCGTGTTTGCAGGGGAACTTGCGGCTCGGGCAGGAGCACCGATATGCCGGGCCGGACAGGTCGACGATCGTCTGATACGGCGTGGCGCCGCTGCCCTGGCACTGCCCCCACAGCGCCGTGCCGTGCTGCCCGCACTCGCGCCAGCGGCTCACCAGCTTGCGGGCCGCCGACAGCGAATTCGCGTCCGGCGCCAGCGCCGTGACCTGGTCTTCGGTCCACGGCGTCGTCATCGGGAGGCTCCAGCTCGGTGGTGGCTCATCGCCTTCCTTCGTTGCTCGGTTGACCGGATTTCTACCGCAGCGCACCGACAAGTGCCGCCACCGGTGCCCGGCCGCGCGCGGAACGGCTTGTCCCGGCGCCGTATTCGCCACCCGAACGAATCTTGCGCCGATCGTGGCGCTCTGGCATTCTGTCCTGTTCGGCTCGACCGAGCCACCCGGAACGGGTGTTGACACCATCGAGCTGCCCGCCGGGGTTGGCGAGGGGTGGACATCGAGACGCGGCGCAGGCGTTTCGATGACCATATCCATCCCCGCGGGCAGATTCGCCTGGGTGCGGTGGGCGATCCCGATGCCATCGGGTAGCGTTTCGCACAGCTTCGACAGGCGCCGCGCACGGGGTCGGAGGACGTGTGGCGGCTCGATGGTGGAGGGGATTTTTCGCATGCGCCTGGATCCCGACGCTGTCCAGGCCGCCGGCTCCGCGGACGCGCCGCCCCGGCTCTCGGAGGTGGTCACCCGGCGCCTCGCCGAGGATCCGGCGGTCACTCCCTCGGTCACGCGGACCGTGCTGCGCGCCCTCGGCGCCGCCGAATCGGACGACGCGGCAACGGCGTTCGATCATTCCGGGATCTTCCTGAGCGCCATCCGGGTGTGCGGATTCCGCGGCATAGGCCCCGAGACGACGCTACAGCTGCCGCCGGGGCCGGGTCTCACCCTCGTGGTCGGCCGCAACGGCAGCGGCAAATCCAGTTTCGCCGAGGCCGCCGAGTTGGCGCTGACCGGCGGGAACCGCCGGTGGGACGGGCGATCGGCGGCCTGGCGGGAAGGCTGGCGCAACCTGCACGACGGCACGGCCACCCGGATCGAGCTGGAGATGCTCACCGCCGGTGACGCGCCCCGGCTCACCATCACCAAGGAATGGGCGGCCGACGCCGACCTGCCGGACGCACACTGGACCCAGCGGTATCCGCCCGCGGCGCCCACGGATTTCGACATGGACCGGTGGACGGCCCAGCTCGAGCTCTACCGCCCCTTCCTGTCTTACAGCGAACTCGGCGCGCTGGTGGACGGGAAACCGAGTGATCTGTTCGACGCGCTGCACCAGCTGCTGGGCCTGGACGAACTCACCCTGGCGCAGGAACGGATCCGGATGCGCCGCCTGGAACTGGAACGCGCCGTGCGGGATTCGCGTCAAGAACGGCTGGAACTGCTGGAACTGCTCGCGTCGGTGGCCGACGACCGCGCGATCCGGGTGGCGGGGTTGCTGCGGCCCGCCCAGCCCGATCTCGCCGCGGTGGGCCGCGAAGTGCTCGGCGTGGTGGACGATCCGGCAGGCCCGGACGGCTTGCGCGCGATCGTGCGGCTCGCGCTGCCCGACGACGCCGAAGTCGACGCGGTGGCCACCCGGCTGGAAGCGTGTGGCGCTGCCCTCGCCGAGGGCACGACCGCAGACGCCGAATCCGATCTGCGCCTGCTCGAACTGCTGCGCAAAGCCCGCGAGCACCAGGCGGCGAGCGGAGCATGCCCGTGCCCGGTGTGCGGCCGCGGCGCATTGGACGAGACGTGGGTGCGCGAGACCGATGCCACCATCGAGCGACTCGCCGCCCGGGTGGACGCGCTCACCACCGCCCGCATCGAACTCGGCGACGCCGTGCGCGCCGCGCGGGCGCTTCCCGACCTCGTGCCCGCCGAATTGGAATTCGACCCGCGCAACCCTCCGTCGGTCGACACCACGGCGGTGCGCGAGGCCTGGGCGGAGTGGGCCGCGCTGACCGCCGCCGAATACACCCCGGACCTGCCCGGCAGGCTGCGCAGCGCGCACGCGCGGCTGGTCGACGAGCTCGACCTGCTGCAGAAGGGCACCCGCAAGGAACTCGACCGCCTGGACGAGGTGTGGACGCCGCTGGTGCCGCGGATCGTGGCCTGGCTGGAGGGCGCGCGCGAGGTGGCCGCGCACGCGGCGGAACTGCGCACGGTGAAGAAGGCCGAGGACTGGCTGAAGTCGGCCACCGCGGGCCTGCGCGGCGAGCGCATGACGCCGCTGGAGACGACGGCCCGATGGGTGTGGCGCACGCTGCGGCAGCAGAGCAACGTGGAACTGGGCGCGATCCGATTGCAGGGCAACGCGGGCACCGCGCGCCGCGTGCTGCTCGACGTCACCGTGGACGAGGTGGACGGCGCAGCCCTCGGCGTGATGAGCCAGGGCGAGTTGCACGCGCTCGGTCTCTCGCTGTTCCTGCCGCGAGCCACCGTGGAGCAGAGCCCGTTCCGCTTCGTCATGATCGACGACCCGGTGCAGGCGATGGACCCGGCCAAGGTGGACGGCTTGGCCCAGGTGCTCGCCACGGTGGCCTGGACCCGTCAGGTGGTGGTCTTCACCCATGACGAGCGCCTCGCCGAGGCGGTGCGGCGGATGCAGCTGGACGCGACCGTGCTCGAGGTGCAGCGGCGCGACCGCTCGGTGGTCGAGGTGCGGGTGTCCAGCGATCCGATCCGCCGCTATCTGGACGACGCCCGCGCCTTGGTGCGCACCCCGCAGCTGCCCGCGGCGATCGCCGACGAGCTGGTGGCCACGTGCTGCCGTTCCGCGGTGGAGGCGGCCAGCCTGGCGAGGGCGCGGCGCACGCTGCTCGCCGCGGGCATGAATCACCGCGAGGTGGAGCGCCATATCGACGCCGCGCAGTCCACCAGGGCGAAGGTGGCGCTGGCGGTCTTCGGGGTCGGCAGCAAGGTCGACGATCTGAACCGGAACCTCATCGCGGCGGAAGGACGGTGGGTGGTGGACGCACTGCGCGACGCCACGGCGGGCGCGCACGTGCCGATCGGGCGCGACATGCGCGAGTTGATCGGCGAAACGGAGAAGTTCGTGGCGTGGCTGGCCCGGTGAGGCGCCGATGAGCGGGCGGCGTCGGCCGGTCGGCGCACGTCGCGGCCCCGCGGGCGGCGGCAGCGCGTCCCGGCCCGGGCAGCGTGGGCGCAACGACGGAGCGCACCGGCCGCGCGGGAATCGGCCGTCGGTCGCCGAGCGGCTGGAGACGGTCGATCTGCTGCTCGCCGGATCGGTGACCGACGCGGGCGGGCTGTGGTCCCGGGCGACGGCCTGGATTCTGCGGATCGCTTTGGAGCAAGCCGTGGACGAATTGTGGCTGCGGCTGGCGCCGCCGCTGGTCCGCTGTCCGATGCGGGCGCAGCTGATCGCGCTGCGCGCCTTCGCGGGCCCGGACGAGGCGGCGCGCGTGGCCGTGCTCTGGGCGGCACTGTCGCGCGCCGCGCACCACCACGACTACGAACTCGCGCCGAGTGTCACCGATCTGCGGCGCTGGCGGGAGCAGACCGTCGCCCTGGCCGCGGACCTGGCGGCGGTGCAGGCGCGCCGGGAGTGACCGGCCATCATGTCCCGTCGGCAAGATCGGCCGGAACGGGCACGATGGAGCGGATCAGGACAAGCGGTGGCGAACGTGACCATGGACGGCGCCGCTCGGACCGGAAAGGACGTGGCATGAGCGGAGCACGGCGCTGCCCATGTGGGCGTGGCGAGGCCTTCGACGACTGTTGTGGTCCGGTGCTTCGCGGCGAGCGTCCCGCTGCCACCGCCGAAGCGTTGATGCGCTCGCGCTACACCGCGTTCGCGGTGGGAGATGTGGCCTACCTGCTGCGTTCCTGGCATCCGCGCACCCGACCGGCCGATCTGACCCTCGACCCCGCCCAGCGCTGGCTGTTCCTCGAAGTCACTCGGACCGACCGCGGTGGCCTGTTCGACGACACCGGAACGGTGGAGTTCGTCGCGCACTACCGGGACGCGGGCGGTCGCGGCGCGCTGCACGAGGCCAGCCGATTCGCCCGATCCGATGGCGCCTGGGTCTACCTGGACGGCACGCACGCCGACTGACCGGTAGCGTCGGCGGGCATGGCACGCGTCGCGATCGAGTACTGCACCCAATGCCGCTGGCTGTTGCGGGCGAGCTGGATGGCGCAGGAATTGCTCAGCACGTTCGCCACCGACCTGGACGAAGTCGCGCTCCGGCCGGGCTCGGGCGGGGTCTTCCGGATCACCGTCGACGGCGAACAGATCTGGGAGCGCAAGACCGACGGCGGCTTTCCCGACATTGCGGTGCTGAAGCAGCGGGTGCGCGACCGGGTGGCACCCGAGCGCGACCTCGGTCACGCCGACCGGCGCGACTGAAACCGCGCCGGGAAGTCAGCCGCAGCAGCCGCCACCGCAGCAGCCGCCACCTGCGGGCGGCGCCGACGGACTCGGCGCGGGCGCACTCCCGCCGCCCCTGGAGACGGTGGCGAAGGTGGTGAGCAGTTTGACCGTGTCGTCGTGGCCGACCGGGCAGGTCGCGGGCGCCGACGCCTCGGCCATCGGGCGGGAAACCTCGAACGTGTCGCCGCAGCTGCGGCACCGGTAGCTGTAACTCGGCATCCGCTCAGTTTAAGCGCCGCGCCGCGCTGTGTTCGGATCGGACTGCGCCGAAACCTTCGCGGCCGCGCGGCACATCCGAACGTCGGTCGAACGACGTCGCGATCATGGCAAGGAGGGGGCGGGAGCACCGTTGCGGCTACCGAGGGTGGCGGCGAGTGATGGCCGCCGCAGTGACCGATTCGACATCGCGGCTCCGGACAGGTGCCTGAACAGCGGATGAATCGCAGGCGACGCGGCCATGTCTCGGCAACACAACGTGGACTACCTGATCTTCGACGTACTCTCGAAAAAGAAGTATGAGGAGGTCGGCGATGCGTGCTCAATTCTCCGAGGCGGTGCCCGGTCCCGACGGTTACGCCGAGCCCATCGCGCGAACGGTTCACGGCGACGTACGCGGCGTGCGCGAGGGCACGGTGTCCGTCTGGCGCAGCATCCCATATGCCGCGGCCCCCGCCGGACCGGCGCGGTTCGCGCGCCCCCAGCCCCCGCAGCCGTGGGACGGAGTGCGCGACTGCACCGCGTACGGGCAGATCGCACCCCAGACGATGGGCACCATGGTCCCCATCGATTCGGGCCTGACCATGGGCGAGGATTGCCTGTGGCTCAATGTCTGGTCACCGCGGCCCGAGACCGGCGATCCCGACCGGGTCGCGGAAACCGAACCGCGCCCGGTCATGGTCTGGCTGCACGGCGGAGCGTACTGCCTCGGCACCGCGGCGCAGCAGATCTACGACGGGCGCAAACTGGCCGCGACCGGCGACGTCGTGGTCGTGAGCGTCAACTACCGGCTCGGCGCGCTCGGCTTCCTCGACCTGTCCTCGCTCGGCGACGACTTCGCGCCGAACCTCGGCCTGCACGACCAGATCGCCGCACTGGAGTGGGTGCGCGAGAACATCGCCGCGTTCGGCGGCGATCCCGGCAATGTCACGCTCTTCGGCGAGTCCTCCGGCGCGGGTTGCGTCACCGCGCTGCTCACCGCTCCGCGCGCGGCCGGCCTGTTCCACCGGGCGATCGCGCAGAGCCCGCCCGCGACCACCGTATTCGGGCCCGAGCGCGCCGCGACGGTGGCGCAGCGCTTCCTGGATCTGATCGAACTGCCCGCGAGCAGGGCCGAGGAACTGCTGGAATGCCCGATCGACCGGATCGTGGCGGCGGCGGGCGTCCTGCTCGACGAGATACCGCTGAAGGAGCCGGGCAGGCTGGCGGCGGCCCCGGTGGTCGACGGCGATCTGCTGCCGACCTACCCGATCGACCGGTTCCAGCGCGGGCTATCGCATCGGGTGCCGTTGATCATCGGCACCAACAAGGACGAGGCGTCGCTGTTCCGGCTGCTGCGCTCGCCGATCATGCCGGTGACGCCGGACGCGGTGAACGCGATGCTGCGTGACGTCGCCGCGGGCCACCCGGAGATGTCCGCGGAGCGGATCGCCGAAATCACCTCGGCCTACCCGGACCTGAACAAGGCGCGCGGCGCGCTGGCGATGTCCACCGACGCGGCGTTCCGGATGCCCGCGCACTGGGTGGCCGACGGTCACGCCGAGCACTCGCCCACCTGGATGTACCGCTTCGACTACGCCACCCCGATGTTGCGGGCGGCCCGGGTCGGCGCGGGTCACGCCACTGAATTGCCATATATCTTCGGCAATTTCGGCACGATCAACCGTGACCCCACCTTCTGGCTGGGCGGCCGCAAAGCGGCCACGGAGGTCTCCGGGCGGATGATGCGCCGCTGGCTGGCCTTCGTCACCCACGGCGTCCCCGCGGCGCTCGACGGCTCGAAACACTGGCCGCCCTACCGCCTCGCGGACCGCGCCACCCTGCTCATCGACAGCGTCGATCGCGTGGTCGAGGATCCCGACCGCGACCTGCACACCGCCTGGGGGCAACAGGCCGTCGGCTTCGCCTGACCGGCTGCTTCTCGCACCGTCGCGTGCGTGGATGTACGGACGGCGGGTGCGGCCCGGATTCGCCGGACGGTCACCTGGGCGCGGCGAGTGGAACGCGCCTCAGACGTCGGTGGAGAAGCGGATGCCGCCGTCGGGAATCACCACACCGGGCCAGACGCGGGCTCCGCGCAGCAGTTCGCAGCGGGCGCCGATGTGCGCGCCGTCCCCGATGACGCCGTCGCGCACGAGCGCCCGCGGGCCGATGCGCGCCCCGAACCCGATGATGGTGCGCTCGACCGTGGCGCCCGCCTCGATCACCGCGCCGTCGAAGACCACCGCGCCGTCCAGACGCGCGCCCGCGCCGATCTCGGCGCCGCGCCCGACGACCGTCCCGCCGATGAGCACCGCTCCCGGCGCGACGCCCGCGCCGGGATGGACCAGCGATTCACCGCGCTGACCGGGCAGGGCGGGGGAGGGCGCGATGCCGCGGACCAGGTCGGCGGAGCCGCGCACGAAGTCCTCGGGAGTGCCCATGTCGCGCCAGTAGGAAGCGTCGACGTACCCCTGGAGGCGGGCGCCCTCGGTCAGCAGCGCGGGGAACACCTCGCGCTCCACCGACACCGGGCGCCCGGCGGGGATCTTCTCGATGTACTCGCGGCGGAAGACGTAGCATCCGGCGTTGATCTGGTCGGTCGGCGGATCCTGGGTCTTCTCCAGGAACGCGGTGACCCGGCCGTCCTCGTCGGTGGGCACGCAGCCGAACGCGCGCGGGTCGCTGACCCGGACCAGGTGCAGCGTCACGTCGGCGCGGGTCGACTCGTGGGTGTCGAGCACCGCGCCGAGATCGGTGCCGCCCAGCACGTCGCCGTTGAACACCATCACGTTGTCCGCGCGCAGCTTGGGCAGCACGTTGCGGATGGCGCCGCCGGTGCCGAGCGGCTCGGTCTCGGTGACGTACTCGATCTCCAAGCCGAGCTCGGAGCCGTCGCCGAAGTGCTCCTCGAACACCTCGGCCTTGAACGACGTGCCGAGCACCACATGGGTGATCCCGGCCTCCGCGATGCGGGCGAGCAGATGGGTCAGGAACGGCAGCCCGGCCGTCGGCAGCATCGGCTTGGGCGCCGAAAGGGTCAGCGGACGCAGCCGCGTTCCCTGCCCGCCGACCAGGATCACCGCGTCGGTGCCTGTATTTCCTGCCATCAAGCTCCCCTGTTCACAAGGTCGTTTCTCGCCTGCGCCGCCGGTTACCCGGCGTCGCGCGCCTGCTGGCGCAGGGCAGAT
This sequence comes from Nocardia sp. NPDC005745, assembly GCF_040630775.1. Lineage (NCBI taxonomy): Bacteria > Bacillati > Actinomycetota > Actinomycetes > Mycobacteriales > Nocardiaceae > Nocardia > Nocardia sp. NPDC005745. Next base: position 53,434 of record NZ_JBEXYF010000019.1, on the reverse strand, counting down.
CGAACCGCAATCCGCGAGCGGATCGCAAGTCCGGCCCGCAACGCCAGCCGCAGCGGAGCCTGCCACCAGTGCGGATGCCGGTCGGCCTGGAACCGGTAGGCGCTGGCGTGATGGGCGGGCAGCATGACCTCGGGATGGCGGCCCGCCGCGTGGCCCTTGGCGTGGGTCACCTCGGCGTCCGGCACGAACACGTTGTGCCAGCCCGCCTTGCCCATCCGGTCGCCGAAGTCGACGTCCTCCATGTACATGAAGTAGCGCGAGTCGAAGCCGTCGATCGAGTCGAACGCCGCGCGCCGTACCAGCAGGCACGAGCCCGACAGCCAGCCGACGGCCCGCTCGGAGATCTCCTCGTTCTCCTGCCGGTACCGGCGGGTCCAGGGGTTGGACTTCCACACCGTGCCAAGGATCGCGTGCCCGGCTCCGTCGAGCAGGCCGGGCACCCGGCGGGCCGACGGGTACACGCTGCCGTCCGGCTCGAGCACCAGCGGCCCGAGCGCACCCGCGCGCGGCCAGCGCTTGGCGGCGGCGAGCAGTTTGTCGATGGAATCGGTGCCCCAGCGGATGTCCGGGTTGGCGATCACGATGAACTCGATGTCCGGATCGATCTCCGCGACCGCCCGGTTGATCGCGCCGCCGTAGCCGATGTTGCCGCCGGTGCGTAGCAGCCGCACGTGCGAATTCGCCTCGGCGGCCAGCTCCGGCACACCGTCCACCGACCCGTTGTCGGCGAGGATCACCTGCGGTTTCTCCGCGGTGGCCCCCGCCAGGGTGCTGATGAAGTGCTCGAGGTGCTCACCCGGCGAGTAGGTCACCGTGACGACGGCCAGGCCCGCGGGCGCCGCGGAATCGGAATCACTCACGACAGGCAACTCTAATGGGCGCAGCCGGACTCCGTTCGCCGATGGCCCGCCCGAGGCCGCGGCGAAGGCGGAGGTACGCGCTAGCCGGACCGTCGTGCCAGCGCGTCCCCCAGCGCGGTCCGCCAATCCCGCAGCGGGCGCAGCCCGGCATCGTTCCAGGCTCGCGGCGACAACACCGAATACGCCGGGCGCCGTGCGGGTCTGGGAAAAGCGGACGAGTCGCACGGGCGGACGCGCCCCGGATCGGCGCCGATACCCGCGAACACCGCGCGGGCGAGCTCGAATCGACTGGCCCGCCCCGCATTGGTGGCGTGCACCACCCGGGGGGCGTCCGGCCGGTCCGCCAGTTCCAGCAGCGCGGCGGCCAGATCGGCGGCGTAGGTGGGCGAGCCGACCTCGTCGTCGACCACGTAGACGGTGTCGCGTTCCCGCTCCAGCCGCAGCATGGTGGCGACGAAATCGCCACCGCGCCCGGTGTATACCCACGCGGTGCGCACCACGTGCGCGTCCGGGCAGCGGCTGAGCACCGCTTGTTCACCCGCGAGCTTGGACGCTCCGTACACCGAAGTCGGCCCCGTCACATCCGCAGTGTCGTACGGCCGATCCTGGGTACCTGGAAAGACGTAATCGGTGGACAGATGGATCAGCCGGGCACCGAGGTCGGCGCAGACCTCGGCGAGCACGGCCGGTCCGGTGGCGTTGCCCGCGTACGCCGCTTCGGCTTCGGTTTCGGCCCGGTCCACGGCGGTGTAGGCGGCGCAGTTCAGCACCACGTCGCCGGGCGCGAGTACCGCGCGCACGGCGACGGGGTCGGTGATGTCGAGTTCGGCGCGCCCGTAGCCGCTGGCGGCCGGAGCCAGGCGCAGCAGTTCCCGGCCCACCTGTCCGTGCGCCCCGGTGACGACGAGGCGGACGGAGACGGTGGACTCGGGCGCGGTGGGGTCGGTCACGGGCGCAAGTCTGGCACGCCGCCGGTTGCGCGGTTGCGGCCGTTCGCGATAACCGTTCGATAGCCTTGAGCTATCGGGGATCCCGAAATCGGGCGGGGCGAGCGGTAACCATGGTGGCGGATCGGTTGCGCACGCATCGCCATGACACCGAGTTTCGGCGAGAGGATTGGGACTTGTCGCAGCGGAGGGGCACATCGGCGTTGTCGCGGACGAGGGGATCCCGCGGCCCGGCCTTCGGGCCGCTGCGCTCGATCGCGGTGGCCGCCGCCGTGATCGTGCTGGCGCTCACCGGTTTCGCCTGGCACAGCGTGGACGCGCTGGTCGCCGACATCGAGCGCTTGGGCGATCTCGGCCTCGGCGGTAATCGCGACGGCGCGGTGGACATCTTGCTGGTCGGTGTGGACAGCCGCACCGACGCGCACGGCAACCCCCTGTCGGACGCCGAGCGCGCGATGCTGCACGCGGGCGACGAGGTCGGCACCAACACCGACACCATCGTGCTGCTGCGCGTGCCGAACGACGGGCGCTCGGCGACCGCCATCTCGATCCCGCGCGACTCCTACGTCAACATTCCGGGCCTGGGCATGGGCAAGATCAACTCGGCCTACGGTGCGACCAAGGCGATGCAGATCCAGAAGCTCACCGATCAAGGGGTCTCGGCCGCCGACGCCGATCGGCAGTCCACGCAGGCGGGCAGGCAGGCGCTGATCAAGACGGTGGCCGGGCTCACGGGCATCACCGTCGACCACTACGCCGAGGTCAGTCTCCTCGGCTTCGCGCTGCTCACCGACGCCGTCGGCGGGGTCGAGGTGTGCCTGAAGAACCCGGTGGACGAATGGATGTCCGGCGCCAGATTTCCCGCGGGACGCCAGCGCCTGGACGGGCCGCGAGCGCTGAGTTTCGTGCGCCAGCGCCACGATCTGCCGCGCGGCGACATCGACCGCATCGTGCGCCAGCAGGTGTTCATGGCCCAGCTGGTACAGCAGGTGCTCAGCGCGAAGACGCTGGCCAATCCGCTCAAGCTCCAGCAACTCAGTGACGCGGTGGGGCGCACCATCGTGCTGGACGAGGACTGGGACGTGCTGGCGTTCCTGCAGCGGTTGAAGGATCTGTCCGGCGGCCGGGTGAAATTCGAGACCATTCCGGTCGCCGACCTCAACGGGGAGACCGGCAACGGCGAATCCGTGGTCAAAGTTGAGCCGAAGGCGGTCCGGTCCTATATCGCCTCGCTGGTGGGCGACGCTCCGGCCCCGCGGAGCGCCGAGCCGGGCTTCGACCCCGCGACGGTGACCGTCAGCGTCTACAACGCGGGCGGCGTCGGCGGCCTCGCGGCCGAGGTGGCCCAGGCACTCAACAGCAAGGGATTCCGTCAAGGCGTGGTGACCAACTACAGCGGCAACCGCGTGACCAGCAGCCGGGTGCTCGCGGCGGACACTTCCAGCCCGAAGGCTCAGGCGGTGGCCAAGGCGCTCGGCGGCCTGGCGGTGCTCGCGGATCCGGCGCTGTCCCCGGATTCGGTGAGCGTCGTGCTGGCGAGCGACTATTCTGGTCCGGGCTCATCGGCGAGCCGGGTGTTCGATCTGTCCGGAACGTCGACCGCGGCCACGCCAGTCCCACCCGCTCCACCGATCGACGCAGGCCAGAACGGACCGAAATGCGTGAACTGAACCATGCGTGATATCGACCAGGCACACACTCTCACCGAAGCGGTACTCGATCCGATCCTCGCCCGCGAACCCGCGGGCCCGCGGGTCACCTACTACGACGACGCCACCGGAGCGCGCATCGAGCTGTCCGGCGCGACGCTGGCGAACTGGGCGGCCAAGACCGCCAACCTGATTCGCGACGAGTTCGGCCTGAGCCCAGGGGCCCGGGTCGCCGTCCTGCTCCCGGCGCACTGGCAGACCGCGGCGGTGCTGCTGGGCTGCTGGTGGGCGGGTACCGAGGTGGTGCTGCGCCCCGACGAGGACGCCGATCTGGCCCTGGTCACCCCGGATCGCCTGGACGACGCCGACGGCGCGGGCGAGGCCGCAGCGCTGTCGCTGGACGCCATGGGCTCCCCGGTGCGCGACCTGCCGATCGGAGTCACCGACTTCGCCACCTCGGTACGCGTGCACGGCGACCAGTTCCTGCCCCGCGGCGCCGGTGTCGCGCTGGACGGCATGCCGGTCTCCGAGGTGCTCGCCGAAGCGCGGAAATCGGCTATGCGCCAGGGCTTCGCCGAGGGGGACCGGGTGCTGTCCAGCACGCCATGGGACACACCGGCCGAACTGATCGACGGATATCTGGCGGTGCTCGCCGCGGGCGCCTCGCTGGTGCAGGTGGTCAACCCCGATCCCGCGTTGCGTGACCGGCGCATCACGTCGGAGCGGGTCACCGCGCAGCGCGGCTGAGCGGCTCCTACCACGGTATAGGCGCCGAATCCGACCTGAGGACGTTCCACAACCCGGTGGCGTTCCGTACGGTGGAGTCATCCCACGACGACGGGGGTTGGACAATGAGGCCACACTATTGGTTCCGCTGGTTGTCCGTGCAGGGCGCGCCGCGGCTCGTCCTACGCATGCAGGCGCGCCGCGGTGACCCGTTCGCCGAATTGATGGGCGGGACCGCGGGCTTCGACGACCCATACCCGCTGATCGAGCGGTTGCGCGGGCAGCGCAGGCTGCTGCGCACCTCGATCGCGTGGGCGACCTTCGACCACGAGCTGTGCCGGTCCATCCTGCGCGACAGCCGTTTCGGCGTGCGCACCACGGAGAGCTTCGACATCCCCAAGCCGCTGCAGAAGCTGGCCGAGCGTTTCCCGCTGCCGCCGAATCCGGTCGAGCCGCCGTCCATGCTGGTGATCGATCCGCCGGAGCACACGGCGATGCGCAAGCCGGTGGCCTCCGCCTTCACCCCGCGCGCGATCCGCAGGCTGCGCGACCGCGTCGAGACGGTCACCGAGGAACTGCTGGACGCGCTGCCCGCGCACGGTTCGGCGGACCTGATCCGGTCGTTCGCCGCCCAGGTGCCGATCGCGATCATCTCCGAGATGCTCGGCTTCCCCGACGAGGACAAGGCGAAATTCCTCGACTGGGGCGATCGGATGACGCCCCTGCTGGACGTCGGCATCCCGTGGCGCGCGCACCGCAGAGCACTGCTGGCCATGGAGGTGATGAACGCCTACCTCGACCGGCACATCGAACGATTGCGCCGCGAGCCGGGCGAGGACATCCTCTCCACCCTGGTCACCGCCGGTGAGCTGGACTCCGACGCGCTCAAGGCCACCGCCAGCCTGCTCATGGGCGCCGGTTTCGAGACGACGGTCAATCTGATCGGCAACGGTGTCGCACAACTGCTGGCCCATCCGGATCAGCTGGAGCGGCTGCGCGACGACCCGGAGCTGTGGCCCAACGCCGTCGAGGAGATCCTGCGCTTCGACTCGCCGGTGCAGACCACCGCGCGGACCGCGCTGACCGATGTCGAGATCGACGGGATGACGGTGCGCAAGGGCAACACGGTGGTGCTGTCGCTGGCCGGCGCCAACCGCGACCCGGCGATGTTCGCCGAGCCCGGCCGGTTCGATGTCGGACGGGCCAACGCCAAGGAGCACCTGTCCTTCAGCAGCGGTGTGCACGTCTGTCTCGGGGCCAGTCTGGCCAGGATGGAAGGCGTCTACGCGCTGCAAGCCCTGTTCGAGCGTTTTCCGGACCTGCGCCTGGACGGTCCGCCCGAGCGCCGGGCGCTGTTCACCCTGCACGGCTACGAGCGGATGCCGGTGCGCCTCGGTCAGCGCGCGCAGGCGCCGGAGCCGGTCTGATCAGCCGGTCGTGGTCTTCCAGACGTAGCGGGTCTTCGGGCGTCCGGCCCTTCCGTAGTCCGAGCGGCGCACGACCAGCCCGTCGTCGGCCAATTTCTCCAGGTAGCGCCATGCGGTGATGCGCGAGACGCCGATCGAGGTCGCGGTGTCCGCGGCCGTCACGCCCTCGGCTTCGGCCGCGCGCACGGTGCGGGAGATCTCGTCGAGGGTCTGCGGCGCGACGCCCTTGGGGGTGGCCGCGCGCTGGTCGGGGGTGCGCAGCGCGCTCAGCGCCCGATCGATGTCGTGCTGGGAGATTGCGCTCTCACCGGCCGGAAGTGCGGTGCGGAACTCCCGATACCGCTCCAGCTTGTCGCGGAACGCGGCGAAGGTGAACGGCTTCAGCAGATACAGCACGACCCCGTGCGATACGGCGGTGCGCACCATGGCCAGGTCGCGAGCGGAGGTGATGGCGATGACGTCAGGGCGCGGCGCCAGGCCGGTCAGCGCCGCGGCCACGTCGAGGCCGCTCGCGTCCGGTAGGCCGATGTCCATCAGCACCAGGTCGATCGGCGTTCCCTCGGCCGCGGCGTCGGCCGCCGCGCGCATCGCCTCGCGCCCGGTATGGACGACGCCGACGGGCGTGAATCCGGCGATGCGCTCCACATAGGCGCGGTGCGCCTCGGCGATCAGCGGCTCGTCCTCGACGATCAGCACACGAATCATCGTGCTTCCTTCCGTGGAATCGTCACGGTCACCGCGCTTTCGGGGTCCCGTTGCGTGCGGATGCTTCCCCCGTGGCGGGCCACCAGCCGGTGGACCAGCGCGAGTCCGAGCCCGTGGTGATCGGTCTTCGTCGAATAACCCCGCTGGGACGCGCGCGCGAACATCTCCGCCGACATGCCGGGGCCGCTGTCGGCCACCCGGATGTAGAGCAGGGACTCGTCCGTGGCGTCCGCGCGCTGGTGTCGCAAGGTGACCTCCACCCAGCCGGACGTACTGTCCGCCGCGGCATCGATGGCGTTGTCGACGAGATTGCCCACGAGCGTGACGGTCTCGTGCTGGGACAGCGGGTCCACCGAGTCGAGCGCGGTGTCGTCGGTGATCGTCAGCTCGATGCCGCGTTCGGCGGCCTGATTCACCTTGCCGAGCAGCAAGGCTGCCAGTGCGGGCGCGCCCACCGCGGCGAACAGCCGGTCGATCAGCGATTGGGACAGTTCGAGTTCCGCGGTGGCGAACTCGACCGCCTCCCGGTGGCGGCCGAGCTCGACCATGGTGACCACGGTGTGCAAACGGTTGGCGGATTCGTGCGCCTGCGCCTGCAACGATGCCGCGAAGCCGCGCACGGAATCGAGTTCGCCCATCACCGACTGCAATTCGGTGTGGTCGCGGATGGTCATCACGGTGCCGATCGCCCGGCCTTCCCACTCCACGGTGTCCTGGTTGACCAGCAGGATCCGGTCGGTGGTCACGTGCATCTCGTCACGGACGGTGCCCCAGCTCATCCGTTGCAACGACAGCGGGAGATCGCTGCGCCGGACGTCGCCCGGCGGCAGGTCGAGCAGGCGGCGCGCCTCGTCGTTGACCACCTCGGCGTCCTCGCCGGAGGGCCCGAACACCACCAGGCCCTCGTGCACCGAGTGCAGGACCGCGTCGTGGTGCTCGTACATCGCGCGCAACTCGTCGGGCGCCAAGCCGTGGGTCTGCCGCCGTAGCCTGCGGCTGAGCAGGAACGATCCGCCCGCGGCCAGCAGCAGACCCGCGCCGGCGACGCCGAGGATCACCGGGAGCTGGGTGGCGACCTGGTCGCCGATCTTCGCCCGCGTCACGCCCGCGGAGACCAAGGCGACGATCCGCCCGTTGTCGTGCACCGGAGTCACCGCCCGGATGGAGGGGCCCAGCGTGCCGGTGAAGGTCTCGGTGAAGGTCTCCCCGGCCAGCGCGCGGTCGATGGTGCCACTGAACGGCAGCCCGATCATGGCCGGATTGGTGTGCGTATAGCGGGTGCGGTCCGTCGCCATGACCACGATGAAGTCCATGCCGGTCTCGCGCCGGATCTCCTCGGTCACCGGCTGCAACCGCGCCGTCGGATCCGCGCCGCGCAGCGCCTCGATGGTGGAGGGCGCGTCGGCCACGCTCACCGCGACATCGGTGACTTCCCTGGTGGTGGTGACGTCGCTGTCGTGCCTGGCGTCCAGGACCGCGAGCACCACACCGATCGCGATCATCACCGCGAGGACGACCAACTGGAAGACGAACGCCTGCCCGGCGAGGGAGAGCCGACCGCGTCTCACAAGCTCTTCCTCCGCTGAACGTAATGCACCAAACAGTGACCGGGATCACCCGGCCGACCATCATTCTGCCTGGAAGGCGTGAGTCAGTTCGCGTCGGTACCTTTCGAAGGGAAATCCTCGCTATGAGCGACTCGACTCGAACGCGGCGCGACCGCACCCATTGGCTGTATCTGGCCGTCATCGTGGCGGTGGTGGCCGGTGTCCTGGTCGGGTGGCAGGCGCCCGGCACCGCGCAGTCGTTCGCCCCGCTGGGGACCATCTTCGTCAACCTCATCAAGATGATGATCGCTCCGGTCATCTTCTGCACCATCGTGCTCGGGATCGGCTCGGTGCGCGCGGCGGCCACCGTCGGCAAGGTCGGCGGCCTGGCCATCGGCTACTTCCTGGTCATGTCGACCATCGCACTCGGGATCGGGCTCGTCGTCGGCAATCTGCTGCAACCCGGAGCGGGACTGAATATCGCCAAGTCGACCAAGGCCGGTCACGACCTGGCCAACACCGCGCACAGCGCGGGCGGCACCTGGGAATTCATCCAGAACATCGTCCCGTCCACTCTCTTGTCGTCGCTCACCACGGGCAATGTCCTGCAGGCGCTGTTCGTCGCGCTGCTGGTCGGTTTCGCGGTGCAGGCCATGGGCACGACGGGTGAGCCGATCCTGCGCGGCGTGGCGCTGCTGCAGAAACTCGTGTTCCGGATTCTGGTGATGATCCTGTGGCTGGCGCCGATCGGTGCGTTCGGCGCGATCGCCAACGTGGTCGGCAAGACCGGCCTGGATGCCGTGGTGAAGCTGGGCACGCTGATGGTCGCCTTCTACCTCACCTGCCTGGTGTTCGTCTTCGGTGTGCTCGGTGTGCTGCTGTGGAGCGTCTCGCGGGTGTCGATCTTCAAGCTGGTCCGCTATCTCGCGCGGGAGTACCTGCTGATCCTCGCGACCTCGTCGTCGGAATCGGCGCTGCCACGGCTGATCGCGAAGATGGACCACATGGGCGTGGAGCGCACCACCGTGGGCGTCGTCGTGCCGACCGGCTATTCGTTCAATCTGGACGGCACCGCCATCTACCTGACCATGGCGTCGCTGTTCATCGCCGAGGCGATGGGCAAGCCGCTGTCCATCGGCGAGCAAGTCGGGCTGCTGCTGTTCATGATCGTCGCGTCCAAGGGCGCGGCGGGTGTCACCGGCGCGGGGCTGGCCACGCTGGCGGGCGGATTGCAGAGCCATCGGCCCGAACTCCTCGACGGCGTCGGCTTGATCGTCGGCATCGACCGCTTCATGTCCGAGGCACGGGCGCTGACCAACTTCTCCGGCAACGCGGTGGCCACGGTGCTGATCGGCACCTGGACCAAGACCGTCGACGTCGACCGGGTGCGCGAGGTGCTCGATCGCAAGGTGCCTTTCGACGAGCGGACCATGGTCGACGACGGCCACGGGACGCCGGAGGCGACGCGCACACAAGAGGCCGAGGCCGTAGATCTGGTCAAGGCTTGACGGCGGTGGGGAGAGGTCATCCGTAGCGCCGGGCTGAGGCGTGGCAGCCGCCCGGCCGCTGGGTGAATGACGAAGGGCCCGCGGATTCACGGATCCGCGGGCCCTTCGTCGCGTCAGGGGTCAGGCCGCCCATTTCTCCGGATTCAGGTGGTGCTGGGTGAGCGCGGAGGCATGGCCGTGCCCGAATCCGTGCTCGGTCTTCAGCCATTCGACGAGTTCTTTGTGCGAGGTCAGTCCGGTGTCGCGCATGGCGGCCTTCCACTCCTCGATGGCGCGGCCGTACTTGGCCTCGATGGAGGGGAAGTAGGACGCGGGCCCGTGCGGCTTGGTCGCCATGTCGATCTCCTTGCTCGTCGTGCGTTCGATCGTGTGGACGGAACTGGCTTCGGAAAGTCATCGGCGGTCGGCGCGAGAGTGTTCTGGATCATGCGCTCCCGCTACGTCGCCTCAGGCGGCCATGGCGACCGGATCGGCGGCGCGGCGCTTGGCCGGACTGTGCTCCCGGATCAGCAGCCCACCGGTCAGCGCCACCAGGACGGCGGTCAGGCCGTGGATGCCGAATGCCGCGGCGGCGGAACCGTTCCAGCTGAGCACGGTGAGCATGTCGCCGACCGGCACGAGGGCGACCACCGAGGTCACGATGCCGAGCGCGTACCGCTGTCGCAGGGCGAGCAGGACCAGGATCAACACGCCGAAGACGGTGTCCCGCACGCCTTTGAGGTTCATGAACGCCGCCGCGTCACCGTCCGGCCAGGCGGGCAGGCCGAAGCCGGGAGCGATGGTGTCCGGCGCGAACAGGTAGCTGATCCCGATGTAGAGGATGAACGCGGCGCCGATCACGGACAGGACGGTGGCGATGCGGGAGAGGGTCATGGCGGTGCTCCTGGCTGGAAGTCTCTGGTTCAAAATCTAGCGATGCTATATCTGATAGTGACAGTAATAGAGCTTCGATAGGTTGTCTAGCGACGCTAGAATATGCGGGTATGACCACTCGAACGCGTAAGGAACGCGAGCGGGCCGAACGCAGGCAGCGCATCATCGACACCGCGCGCGAGCTCGCCGAGGCACAGGGATGGGAGGCGGTCACCATGCGTCGCCTCGCCGAACGGATCGAACACAGTCAACCCGTGCTGTACAGCCACTTCGCGGGGAAGTCGGCGATCGTCTCTGCGGTCGCGGAGCAAGGTTTCGCCGAACTCACCGAGGTCTTGCGACGGGCGGGACCCGAGGACTCCGACGATGCGGGCCGACTGCGCGCGGTGTCGCGGGCGTACCTGGAATTCGCCGCGGTCAACCCGGCGCTCTATGCCGCGATGTTGGTGATGAACACCGATCTCCCCTTCGGACCGGAAGCGCCCCTGCCGCTGCGCGAGGCGTTCGGTGACCTGGAAGCCGTGTTCCGCCCCTTGGTCGGCGAACCCCACCTCGGCGCCCGCATCGAGGTCGCCTGGAGCGCCCTGCACGGCCTGGCCACCCTCGAACGCGGAGGTCGTCTTCGACCGGAGCTGCGAAGCAGGCGATGTGATCTCCTCGTGGCGGAGTGGCTCGCCGCGGCCGGTGCGCGCTAGCGGCGGGTTCGCACCTTCCGGCTCTCGTCGACAACCGTGGAGCTTGCTCGGTGACCGGCCACGCACGTACGGGAGTCGGTAATCCGGAGTCGGGAGACCGATGCCGGACCGCTGCCGGGTCGGCGTGCCGGTCGCGCAGGGGGTGGTGTCGGCGAGCACGTCGAAGGCCGGCCGGCCGGTAGCGTGGAGGTATGGCTGATGTGGTGGTGGTCGGTTCCGGACCGAACGGGCTCGCCGCCGCGGTGATCCTGGCCCGGGCGGGGCTCGCCGTGGAGGTTTACGAGGCCGAGGAAACGGCCGGGGGTGGTTCCCGCACAGCGGAACTGACCCTTCCCGGCTACCGGCACGACGTCTGTGCCGGCGCGCATCCGATGGCGGCGGCCTCCCCGTTCTTCCGGGCGTTCGATCTGCCCGCGCACGGCGTCGAGCTGCTCGCGCCGGAGGTCTCCTACGCCCATCCGCTCGACGGGGGCGTGGCCGGGCTGGCCTGGCGGGACCTGGAACGGACGGTCGAGGCTCTCGGTCCCGACGGCCCGACCTGGCGCAAACTGTTCGCGCCGCTGGTGCGGCACTGGCCCGACGTGGTCGACATCGCGATGTCGGATCTGCGCCGCGTCCCCTCCGGGCTCGCCACCGCGATCCGTTTCGGCCTGCGCACCGTGGAGCAGGGCTCGCCGCTGTGGGACATCAGGTTCCGCGAGCAGGTCGCACCCGCCCTGCTGACCGGTATCGCCACCCACGCGATCATCCCGCCGCGCGCGATCACGGCCGCGGGCGCCGCACTGCTGCTCGGCACGCTGGCGCATGTCGGAGGCTGGGTGATACCGCGCGGCGGCAGTCAGGCCATTCCCGACGCGCTCATCGCCGAACTCGAACGTCTCGGCGGCCGGGTGCACACCGGGCACCGGGTCGACTCGATCGACGAGTTCGCCGATGCCCGCGCGGTTCTGCTCGATCTCGCCCCCGCCGAACTGCTGCGGATCGCCGAGCACCGGTTGCCCGCGCGGTATGCGAAGCGGTTGCGGCGTTTCCGGTACGGCGGCGCGGCGTGCAAGGTCGACTTCGCGCTCTCCGGGCCGGTGCCGTGGCAGGCCGAGGGCTGCGCGCGGGCCGGAACGGTACACGTCATCGGCACCCGCGCCGAGGCCATGGCCGCGGAGCACGCCGTGGCCATGGGACGGCATGCCGAACGGCCCTATGTGCTGTCCATCCAGCCCGGTGTGGTCGATTCCACTCGCGCGCCCGCCGGCGGCCACACCTTCTACACCTACGCCCACGTGCCCAACGGCTCCACCCGCGACGTCAGTGAGGATGTGATCGCTCAGGTCGAGCGGTTCGCGCCGGGCTTCCGCGATCTGATCGTCGCCAGGAACGTGATCACGGCTGCGGAAATGCCCTCGCACAACGCCAACTACATCGGCGGCGACATCTCCGCGGGGGCGATGACGTTGCGTCAGTTCGCGTTCCGCCCCGCCCCGCGCTGGAATCCCTATGCCACACCGATCCCCGGTGTCTATCTGTGCTCGTCGGCCACGCCACCCGGCCCAGGGGTGCACGGCATGAGCGGGCTGCACGCCGCCCGCCACGCCCTGCGCGAGCGCTTCACCATCCGCACCGATCCGCTCGACCTCTTACGCACTCCCGCTTTCCAGCACCGCTGAAACGGCCCGCTCGTCGCCGGTCCCCGCACGGACTCGCGCGCCGTGCGAGGCATCGTCTCCGCTCTAGGCGGACCTATCCCTTGGCGAGTTCGGTGCGGTAGAGATCGGGTTCGAGGTAGATGACGCGCGCCGCGGGGACCGCCGCGCGGACGCGGGACTCGGCGTCATCGATGGCGTCGGCGATCGCGGCGACGTCGAGACCGGGCACCACGCCGATCTTCGCGGCCACGAGCAATTCGTCCGGACCGAGATACTGCGTCTTGAGGTGGATCACCCGATCGATGCGGGTCTCGTCGACCAGGCTCGTCCGGATCCGCCGGTTCTCCTCCGGCGTCGCGCCCTCACCGATCAGCAAGCTCTGCATCTCCACGATGAGCACCACCGCGATGACGCCGAGCAGGCCGCCGATGGCCAGGGTGCCGATGCCGTCCCAGACCGGGTCGTCGGTGAGCATGGTCAGGCCGACGCCCGCGAACGCGAAGACCAGACCGATCAGCGCGCCGGTGTCCTCCAGCAGCACCACCGGAAGCTCCGGACTGCGCGAATTGCGGATGAACCGCCACCAGCTCGCGTTGCCTTTGAGCGGCGCGGACTCGCGCACCGCCGTGGTGAAGCTGTAGGACTCCAACACGATCGCGAGCACCAGGATCACGACCGCCACGAGCGGCGAACTCAGCTCCTCGGGGTGCTGGATCTTGTGGATGCCCTCGTAGATGGCGTAACCGGAGCCGAGGGTGAACAGCACGAGCGCCACGATGAACGAATAGAAGTAGCGGTTGCGCGCGTACCCGAACGGGTGCAGCTCGTCGGCTTCCTTCGCGGCACGCTGCTGCCCCAGCAGCAGCAGTCCCTGGTTGCCCGTGTCGGCCACGGAGTGCACGGCCTCGGCGAGCATCGACCCCGAACCCGTGATCGCCGCGCCGACGAATTTCGCCGCGGCGATCCCCGCGTTCGCGGTCAACGCCGCGATGATCGCCTTCTTGCCACCGCCAGCCGACATGGAAGCATGTCCTCTCTGTTTTCGAGATACCCGCGAACAGCCTAGGGCACCTGGGGATAGGCGTTCCGGATCGGTCAGCCGGCCGAACCGACGCACGCGCAGAACAGCTGGACGCGACCGTCCACCGCCTGCGCGCGGATATCGGTGTCGGAGGCGGAGATCCACGCCGCGCCGCCGCGGGTGAGTTCCAGCGACGAGCCGTCGCGGAACAGGCGCACGGTTCCCGCCGTGCACAGCACGATGCCCGGCCCCGCCGCGGTCAGCGGCACCCGCGCGGACCCGGCGACCAGGTCGAAGCGGCGCAGCGCGAACTCGGGGGCGGGCGCCCGGTAGCGCACCGATCCGTCACCGGCCGGCTCGGGCAGCACCACCGGCAGGCCGATCGGCTCGAAATCCAGCACCCGCAACAGTTCCGGCACGTCGACGTGCTTGGGGGTGAGGCCGCCGCGCAGCACGTTGTCGGAGTTGGCCATGATCTCCACCCCCACCCCGCGCAGGTAGGCGTGCAGATTCCCGGCCGCGAGGAACAAGCCCTGGCCCGGCTCCAGCGTCACCCGGTTCAGCAGCAGCGCCGCCAGCACCCCGGCGTCGCCGGGGTAGGCCTCGGCCAGTTCGAGCGTCGTGCGCGCCTCGGCCGTGAACTCGCGCGTGCCCTTGCCGGACAGGTATCGCACGCAGCCGTCCAGCACTTCGGGCAGCAGCGTGGCGAGCACGTGCTGCGGGAGCGTGATCCAGGTGGTGAACAGCGTGCGCAGGCCGGCGGAATCCGGCTGCGCGGCGAGGAGTTCGCAGTAGGAGCGCAACCCGTCCACCGCCAGCGCGCGCAACAATGCGACGGTGCGGTGCGGTTCGCGGAAACCGGCCAGCGCCTCGAACCGCTCCAGCGCGACTACCAACTCCGGCTTGTGATTGTCGTCGCGGTAGTTGCGCAGGGGTGAATCGAACGGCACCTTCGCCCGATTCTCCCGGTCGAAGCCGGCCCGCGCCTGCTCGGTGCTCGGGTGCGCCTGCAGCGACAGCGGCTCCTCCGCGGCCAGGACCTTGAGCAGGAACGGCAGCTTCTCGCCGAACCTGGTTGCGGCCGAGCCCAGCTCCCGGTACGGGTCGGCGGCGATCAGTTCCAGCAGCGAGATGGGGCTGTCCCCGATCTTGACGTACGCGGGGTCGGCCGGGTGGGCGCCGAACCACAATTCCGCTTCCGGATGCGCCGACGGCACCGGCCTGCCGCACAGCTGAGCGAGCGCGGTGCGCGAGCCCCAGGCATACGAGCGCAGCGCACCAACGAGTTCGTGCACTAGTAGCTTCCCCCGTACTGCCCCTGGCCGTCGGTCGCGGCGGTACGCGCGCCGATCAGCCGCAGGTAGGCGGCGGCCATCTCCAGTCGCAGCGCGAGCACCGCGAGCTGTTCGAGTTCGGTGCCGTTCGCCTGCGCGGGCTCTTCGGCGTGGGCCTGCGCGGGAGCGGCGGGGTCGGTCATCTCGGTGTGCAGCAGATCGACATCGGCGTTCACCAGGTCGGCGTCCACCAGATTCGGTCCGCCACCGCCGAAGATCGCGACGCGGCGGCGCGCGGCCGCACGATCGCGATCGGCGCTGAGCACGAACACCCGGATGCGCTCCACGGGCGCGGGGCCGTCCAGCTCCTCGTCGTGGAACATCGGGTCGAAGCCGGGCGCGGGTTCGCCCGCCGCCTCGGCGAGCCGGGTCCGCGCCGACACGGCCTCGGCCAGATCCACCGCGGTGGCCACCTTGCCCGCGGTCTGCAGCAGCACCTCGGCGCCGTGCTCGGCCAGTTCGGCGGCGGCGGGCGAGTCGCCCGCGAGCACGATGCCCCGCTGCTGCATGCGGGCGGCCAGCGTCTTGGCGGGGTTGTGGAAGACCTCGTTGTGCGGGCCGTCGCGCAGCGCCTCCGCGTCCAGCACGTCGGCCAGTTCGGCGAGTTCGGGGACGGCGGCTCCGGTGCGCTGGGGGTCGACCGCGCGCAGGACCGCGATTCCGGCGGCCAGGAAGCGCAACAGGCGGTTGTGCCCGAGCACCTGCACCCTGGGTTCCAGAACGGCGGCGCGACCGGCCGCGGCGGCGCGCAGCGGCCCCTCGTGCGGCGCGGCGACGACCACCTCGGCACCGCGGCGCAGCGCCCGGTTGACGGCATCGATCAGGCGGGGATCACCCGCGTCGTCGCCGGAGACCAGGACCACGTCGAGCGGTCCCACCCACGGCGGGAGGGCGGCGGCGGGCACGACGGGCAGGCCCGCGCGGTCCCCGAGTGCGGCCACGAGCAGTCCGGCGGCACGCGCGGCACGTCCGGAACCGGAGACCAGCACCACGCTGCGCGGCCGCAGATCGGCCAATCGGGCGAGTGCGTGCTCACCCACGGCGGCCGCGGTAGCGCGCACCTGGGCGCCGCCCGAGGCGGCCGAGCGAAGGGCGCCGCCTGCATCGGCGGCTTCGAGTGAAGCGGCATCGTCGAGGTCGAGCACCGGTGTTCCAGCGATCATCGGGCGTCCCACCTCCCCTCATCGCGCTGTATCTTTTCCGCCCCCGCGCCCACCCGGTCCAGCTGCCACACCGAGACCGAGCCGGGCGAATCCAAGGCCTGTGATTCCACTATTCCAGTCAGGAGCGCACGATGCTCAGGATCTCGGTCACGAGTGCGTCTACTTCCTCCGCCGATCGGGCCTCGACATTCAGCCGGAGCAACGGCTCGGTGTTCGACGCGCGCAGGTTGAACCAGGCGTTGTCGGCCAGCTGCACGGTCACCCCGTCGAGGCGGTCCACCGATTGCGCCCGGTCCGCGAAGGCGTCCACCACGGCCGATGTCCGCGCCGCGGCGTCGGCCACCGTGGAGTTGATCTCGCCGGAGGCCGCGTAGGTCGCGTAGGACTCCATCAGATCCGACACCGGCCGGTCCTTCTCGCCGAGTGCGGCCAGCACGTGCAGCGCGGCGAGCATCCCGGAGTCGGCGCCCCAGAAGTCGCGGAAGTAGTAGTGCGCGGAGTGCTCGCCGCCGAACACCGCTCCGGTGGCGGCCATCTCCTGCTTGATGAACGAGTGGCCGACCCGGGTGCGCACCGGCGTCCCGCCCAGCTCGTGCACCAGCTCCGGCACCGCGCGGGAGGTGATCAGGTTGTGGATGATCACCGCGCCGGGCTCCTTGCCCAGCTCGCGCTCGGCGACCAGGGCGGTGATCGCCGACGGCGACACCGGCTCGCCGTTCTCGTCGACCACGAAGCAGCGGTCGGCGTCGCCGTCGAAGGCCAAGCCGATGTCCGCGCCGGATTCGCGGACCAGCTTCTGCAGGTCCACCAGGTTGGCCGGGTCGAGCGGGTTGGCCTCGTGGTTCGGGAAGTTGCCGTCCAGCTCGAAGTACAACGGCACGATCTTCACCTGGGGCAGCGCGCCCAGCACCGCGGGCACCGTGTGCCCGCCCATGCCGTTGCCCGCGTCCACCGCGATGGTGAGGGGCCGGATGCCGCCGAGTTCGACCAGACTGCGCAGGAACTCCGCGTATTCGGCCAGCAGGTCCAAGTCGGTCGCGGCGCCGCGCTCGCCCGTGTACGCGGGCACGCCCTCGATCAGCTCGTTCTTGATGGTGGCCAGACCGGTGTCCTGCCCGACCGGAAGGGCTTTGGCGCGACACAGCTTGATGCCGTTGTACCGGGCCGGGTTGTGACTGGCGGTGAACATGGCGCCCGGGCAGTCCAGGCGGCCGGAAGCGAAGTACAGCTGGTCGGTGGACGCGAGGCCGATGTGCACCACATCCAGGCCCTGGCCGAGCGCGCCGTCGGCGAAGGCGGCCGACAACTCGGGTGAGGAGTCGCGCATGTCGTGACCGATGACGATCCGGTGCGCGCCCTCGGCTCGCATCAGCCGGGCGAAGGACGCGCCGACGTCCCTGACGAATTCCGCGTCGATCTGTTCACCGACCACACCGCGAACGTCGTAGGCCTTGATCACCGCGTTCACGAATTCGGCAGAGCGGGCGACTGTCATGCCCAACACCCTAGTGGTTGCGCCGGACCGGTCCGACACCGTCCTCGTCGATCAGGACGGCGGGTCGGGCAGGACGCGCAGATGGCCGCGGCGACCCGTTCGCGTGGTACGCGGCGGCGGGGGAGAGTAGTCGTGGTAGCCGCGCTGCTCGCGCTCCGGCGGGCGGCGGCGCAGCCCGGCCTCCCGCACCGCCTCGGCGAGCGCGGTCAGATCGTCGTCGTCCGGTGTGCTGGAGGAGAATCCGCCTTCGTGGCGAACCAGTTCCCAGCCTTTCGGAGCGGTGATGCGTGAGCCGTGCGTTTCGCAGAGATCCCAGGAGTGCGGTTCGGCGACCGTCGCGAGTGGTCCGACCACTGCCGTCGAGTCCGAGTACACATAGGTGAGCGTCGCGACGGCCGGATTCTTGCAGCCTGGACGGCAGCAACGACGCATGGGAATCACGCCGATGAGAGTAACCCCCCTGGCGCGTCGATGGGGACAGACACGCTCGAGGAATCTCGGTCCGCATGCCACGAAACGAGGGCAGCACGGCGTTCCGCAGTGCGCGCGACGCGCTCTGCGGTGTTGTGGACGACGTCCCCCGGACGCGCGGGCATCGGTGTCCCGGACGCGCGCTACTGGTCTGTCGCGGAGTGGAAGTGCGGGGTACCCAGCAGGCGGCCGACCTACACGTGCCCGCGCTTGCCCCGCAACGGCATTCGAGGACCGCCGCCGCGTGGATGGGTGCGACTCACTCGCCTTCCGGATCGATCACGTCCGGGTCGACGCCCAGGTAGGTCGCGACCTGCTGGACCAGCACTTCGCGCAGCAGATCCACCAGATCGTCGGGGTCGCTGGCGCGTAGTTCGAGCGGCTTGCGGAACAGCACCACCCGTGCCCTGGTCGCCGCGCCGTGCCGGTCGACGCCTGCCGGGATGAGCCGGGAGAGCGGGACCGGGCCGTCGGCGACCACCTCGTCCGGCCAGGTGACCGAATCGGGGTGCAGCGGACGAATTTTCGGAACGTCGTCGACCGCGATGTCGAGTTTGGTGAGCCGGTCGTGCCAGCGGGAGTCCAAGGGGGCGAACGCCTCCAGCACCAGCCGGTCGAACTTCTGGCCGCGGGTCCGCCAAGCGGGAACGGTGGGTGGCAGCATCGGCCCTCGTACTCCGCGGCCACGGCGGATCACCGACCGCGCGGTGGGCGGTCGACGCTTACGGGAACGTGCCATGAGACAAAATCTAGGCCAGCGGGCCGCGGTCGTCCGCATCGAGGCGGTGGGAGAACTTCGGTCGTGTCGCGCGCGCCCGGAGCGCCCTGGTGGGCGGGCGGCTCCGGGCGCCGCGTACGTATGTCAGCCGATGCCGCGCTTGAGGCGGCGGCGCTCCCGCTCGGAGAGGCCGCCCCAGATGCCGAAGCGCTCATCGTGCGCGAGCGCGTACTCCAGGCACTCGTCGCGTACCTCGCAGCCCATGCAGATCCGTTTGGCCTCACGGGTGGAGCCGCCCTTCTCGGGGAAGAACGCCTCCGGATCGGTCTGCGCGCACAGGGCGCGCTCCTGCCACTGCTCCTCGATGGATTCGAACATCTCGTCGAAGCCGGTCACGACCAGGCTGAGCCGGGGCGTCGTGACTCCGTCACCCCCCTCTTGGTCGTTCCAGCCGCCGTTGTCTGCGCAGACGCCACGTGCTGCGCCTGCTGTGGAATCGGTCGGCGAGACCATCTCGTTGGCCATCGCTCCGCCTCCTCACTGTGTGTTAGCGCAGAATGATTCTTTCCGTCGGACCAACACATGCACCGACGGCCATACCCCGCGACGTTGTCCCGCGGACGTCCCCGAGCTTGTCACACCGATGCGAACAGGTGTTCGAAATACCGTTCGCGCGTTGATCTCTCGCGCGAACCCGGAATGACATGACTGTGATTAGACACGCCGGACGCGTCGATGGTCAAGCCGCCGTCGCTATTCCGTTACTATCCGCACCCGCATTCCGAGACGATCTTGTGATCTGCAATAGCAAATAAACAGCAAATTTGCCGCGAACGGGAGCCGCCACGCCAGCGCATAGGCTGTGCGGATGTGACTGGACAACAAGCGGACGCCACACCCGCGAACGGACCCCGGGTCGCCGTGCTGGTCGGCGGCGTCGGTGGCGCGCGTTTCCTTCAGGGCGTCCGGGAGCTGCTGCCCGAGGCGGAAGTCTCCGCGATCGTGAACGTCGGCGACGACGTCTGGATGCACGGCCTTCGGATCTGCCCCGACCTCGACACCTGCATGTATACCCTCGGCGGAGGAATCGATACCGAGCGCGGCTGGGGTCGTGTGGGCGAAACCTGGCACGCCAAGGAGGAGCTCGCGAAGTATCGGGCCCAGCCGGACTGGTTCGGCTTGGGGGACCGCGATATCGCCACGCATCTGATCCGTACCGAAATGTTGCGCGCCGGATACCGGCTCTCGACGGTGACCGAGGCGCTGTGCAACAGGTGGCAGCCCGGCGTGAAACTGATCCCGGCAACCGACGATCGCTGCGAAACGCATGTCGTGGTGACCGATCCGGACAACCCTGGCGAACGGCGCGCGATCCATTTTCAAGAGTGGTGGGTTCGCTACCGCGCGAACATCGACACCCATGGATTCGCCACAATTGGCGCCGATGAAGCCAAACCTGCCCCAAATGTGATCGATATCATAGAATCCGCCGACGTGGTTCTCCTCGCTCCGTCGAACCCCGTCGTGAGCATCGGCGCCATCCTCGCCGTGCCCGGCATCCGCGGCGCGCTGCGCACCACCCCGGCCAAGGTGATCGGTGTGTCCGGCGTGATCGACGGGAAGCCGTTGCGCGGTATGGCCGACGAGTGCCTGTCGGTGATCGGCGTGGAAACCACGGCCGAGGCGATCGGCCGGTACTACGGCGCCCGCTCGGCCACCGGAATCCTGGACGGCTGGCTGATCCACAGCACCGACACCGCCGAGGTGCCCGGAGTGGAGGTACGCAGCGTGCCCTTGTTGATGACCGACCCGCCCACCACCGCCGAAATGGTGCGTGAGGCGCTGGATCTCGCTGGAGTCGCCCTGTGAGCACATCGATCGACCACGCGGCAGGAGAGCTGCGCATCCTGCCCGTCACCGGCCTGCCCGAATTCCGCCCCGGCGACGACCTCGCCGAGCAGATCGCCCGCTGCGCGCCCTGGCTCGCCGACGGTGACGTGCTGGTGGTCACCAGCAAGATCGTCGCCAAGGTCGAGGGCCGCATCGTGGAAGCGCCGTCGGACCCCGAGGAGCGCGACGCCGTGCGGCGCGGGCTCGTCGACCAGGAGGCGGTGCGGGTGCTCGCGCGCCGCGGGCGCACGCTGATCACCGAGAACAAGCTGGGGATCGTGCAGGCGGCCTCCGGTGTCGACGGCTCGAACGTCGAACAGGGCGAGCTCGTGCTGCTGCCCACCGACCCGGACGCCAGCGCCAAGGCGCTGCGCGCCGCGCTCGCCGCACGACTGGGCGTGACGGTCGCGGTGGTCGTCACCGACACGATGGGCCGCGCCTGGCGCAACGGGCAGACCGACGCGGCCATCGGCGCCGCGGGCCTGCGCGTGCTGCACGACTACGCGGGCGCGGTCGACGGCCAGGGCAACGAGCTGTTCGTCACCCAGGTGGCCGTGGCCGACGAGCTGGCCGCGGCAGCGGACCTGGTCAAGGGCAAGCTCGGCGGTGTCCCGGTGGCCGTGGTGCGCGGGCTGCCGATCGTCGACGACGGATCCGACGCCACCGATCTGCTCCGCGGCGGCACCGACGATCTGTTCTGGCTGGGCACCGCGGAGGCGATCGACCGCGGTCGCAGGGAGGCGATCCTGCTGCGTCGCTCGATCCGTCAGTTCTCCGACGCGCCCGTCGATCCGGAGCGGATCCGCTCGGCGGTGTCGATCGCGCTGACCGCGCCCGCTCCGCACCACACGCGGCCCGTGCGGTTCGTGTGGCTGCGCACGCCGGAGCTGCGCACTCGACTGCTCGAGGCGATGGCGCGGAAGTGGCGCGCGGATCTGACCGCGGACGGCCTGCCGCCGGAGCGGATCGAGCGCCGGGTCGCGCGCGGGCGCATCCTGTTCGACGCACCCGAGGTGATCATTCCGTTCTGTGTGCCGGACGGTGCGCACGATTACCCGGACGAGCGCAGGCGGGCCGACGAGCGCACCATGTTCACCGTCGCGGTGGGCGCCGCGGTGCAGGGGCTGCTGGTCGCCTTGGCCACCGAGGGGATCGGCAGCTGCTGGATCGGGTCCACGATCTTCGCGCCCGAGGTCACCCGTGAGGTTCTGGGCCTGGCCGAGGACTGGAGTCCGCTGGGCGCCGTCGCCATCGGCCATCCACTCGAGGAGCTGACCCCGCGCCAGGCGCCCGGCGCGGGCTCCGGGCTGGTCGAGCTGTGATCGAACGGATCGCCTTCCGCGCCACGGCAGGTCGCCGGTGAGCGCGGAATCGCTGCACGCCTCGGCGACCGAGCTGCTCGCGACCTGGGGTCCCGCGACAGATCCGGAGCGCTCGCTGCGCGAGGCGATGCTGGCCTTCCTCGGCTCCGCACCGCGTGGCTGCCTGCGCGAGCACGCGCCCGGGCACATCACCGCCTCCGCGGTGGTGTTCTCCGACGACGGTCGCGAGGTGCTGCTCACCCTGCATCCGCGGGTCGGGCGCTGGATCCAGCTCGGCGGCCACTGTGAGGAGGGGGACGAGACGGTCGCGGGCGCCGCGCTGCGCGAAGCGACCGAGGAGTCCGGCATCGCGGACCTGCGCCTGCATCCTGGCCTCTACGGCGCGCAGGCGCATCCCATCACCTGTTCGCTCGGTACCCCCACCAGGCACTTGGACCTCCTGTTCCGCATCACCGCCCCCGCGGGCGCGATCCCGGTGCGCAGCCACGAATCCACCGACCTGCGCTGGTGGCCGGTAGACGCCCTACCCGCCGACGCCGACGTCCTGCTGCGGTGACGTAGCCGCGTTACTTCCAGACGAGTCCCGGCCGGATGACATCCGGCCGGGGCTTTCGGCATTCGAGCGAGGTTTACAAATTGTCGTATTTGTATAGACATGCGACAAATATGCCTCTATCGTCCATAAGTGAGGTAATGCGCGTCACAGCCGACGCGCCGTTCGGAATGGAGACGACGATGTCGACGCACGCCGACATGTCCGTGCAGCCGGTCGAGATGCCGGCCTGGCGGGACCGCAAGCGTTATATGTGGCTGTGGGGGCTGTTCGCGCCGACCGGCCTGTTCACCATCGGCCTGCCGCTGATCTGGGCATTGAACGAGCTCGGCTGGCACCGCCTGGCGCAGGTGCCGTTCTGGCTCGGGCCGATTCTGATCTACGTGCTGATCCCGATCGCGGACGTCTTCTTCGGCCCGGACGGCGACAATCCGCCCGACGAGGTGATGGAGTACCTGGAGAACGACAAGTACTACCGCTATCTCACCTACCTGTACCTGCCGTTCCAGTACGCCGCGCTGGTGATGGCGGCCTATCTGATCACCGCCGACCACGTGAGCTGGCTCGGCATCGACGGCGGGCTGCACGTGGTGGACAAGATCGGCCTGGCGATCACCGTCGGCATGATCGGCGGCATCGGCATCAACACCGCGCACGAACTCGGCCACAAGAAGGTCGACCTGGAGCGCTGGCTGTCGCGCATCGCGCTGGCCCAGTCCTGCTACGGGCACTTCTACATCGAGCACAATCGCGGCCACCACGTGCGCGTCGCCACCCCCGAGGATCCCGCGAGCTCCCGGGTGGGCGAGACGTTCTGGGCCTTCTGGCCGCGCACCGTGTGGGGCAGCCTGAAGTCGTCCTGGCATCTGGAGAAGGCCCGGCTGGAACGGCTCGGCAAGAAGCCGTGGAGCCCGCGCAACGAAGTACTCAGCGCCTGGCTGATGTCGGCGGCGCTGTTCGCGGTCCTGGTCGCGGTGTTCGGCGTCGAGCTGCTGCCGTACCTGATCCTGCAGGCGGTGGTGGGCTTCAGCCTGCTGGAGGCGGTCAATTACCTGGAGCACTACGGCCTGGTGCGGCAGCGTACGGCGAGCGGCCGGTACGAGCGGCCGGCCCCGGTGCACAGCTGGAACAGCGACCACATCGTCACCAACATCTTCCTGTACCACCTCCAGCGGCACAGCGACCATCACGCCTACCCCACCCGGCGCTACCAGACGTTGCGCAGCTGGGACGGCGCGCCGAACCTGCCGAGCGGCTACGCCAGCATGATCCTGCTCGCCTACTTCCCGCCGCTGTGGCGTCGTGTCATGGACAAGCGGGTGCTCGCGCACTACGACGGCGACATCACCCGCGCCAACATAGATCCGGCCAAGCGGGACAAGGTGCTGGCGCGTTACGGCGCCGCTCGAGCGGGAAAGGCCACGGCATGAGCGTCCGAGGCCGGAGGTGGCGGCGAGTGACCACCGCGGAGGGTTCCGCCTGTGTCCGAAAGGAGACGGCGTGAGCGCGTATCGCTGCCCGGTCTGCGACTATGTCTTCGATGAAGCGAAAGGCGCTCCGCACGAGGGCTTTCCGCCGGGCACCCGGTGGGAGACGGTGCCGGACGACTGGTGCTGTCCGGACTGCGGCGTGCGGGAGAAGATCGACTTCGAGCCGATGGGGAGTATGAAATGACCGAGTACAAGCTGTATCAGTGCATCCAGTGTGGCTTCGAGTACGACGAAGCCGAGGGCTGGCCGGAGGACGGCATCGCCCCGGGGACCCGCTGGGACGACATTCCCGACGACTGGACCTGTCCGGACTGCGGCGCCGCCAAAGCGGATTTCTTCATGGTCGAAATCGAACGGTCGTGAGATTTTGACTGCGGCAGGCGCCCGTGACAGTGTCGCGGGTATGCCGCGGAACGGAACCAGGATTCCCTACCAGGAGGCCGCGCGGGATCTGCTGCGGACGTCGGTCCTGGACGCGATGCGCGAGCTGCTCACCGAGCGGGATTGGTCCAAGATCACGCTCGGTGACGTCGCGGCCAGGGCCGGCGTGAGCAGGCAGACGCTGTACAACGAATTCGGCTCGCGCAGCGGGCTCACCCAGGCCTACGCGCTGCGTTTGGCCGACTTCCTGGTCGATCACGTCGACGCCGCCATCAACGGCAACGTCGGTGACGTCCGCGCGGCTTTCCGCGACGGGATAACGAATTTCCTGTTCGACGCGGCGTCCGACCCGCTGGTGCAGTCGCTGCTGGGGGGCGAGGTCAAGCTGGATCTGCTGCGCCTGATCACGCTCGACGCGGGGCCGTTGCTGGCGCACGCGACCGAGCGGCTGTCGGGTGCCTTCCAGCACAGCTGGGTGGCAACCACGGCGGCCGAATCGGACGTCATCGCGCACGCGCTGGTGCGAATCGCCCTCAGCTACATCCCCACTCCGCCTGGTCCCGGGCGCGACGCTCCCGAGGAACTGAGCGCGCTGCTGAGCCCTTATGTCGAAGCGATCCTCGCCGCGCGGGTGCAGAGCTGAGCCCTGAGGGCAACCGGCTCGCGACCTGGCGCATATGCAGCACATTGAAAACAGACTGCCCGGCTTGTAATAGCGATCACGTTTCAACCGATGGCATCGTTGTAACGGACCACAACTCGAGAAGTATTCTCAGTCGACGGTGTTCGGGTCTTCTCTGAGTGGAGCAAAAGTGCAAACGGTTGGCAAACCGCTGGGATCGGTCGATCCCAAACGCCATCTGTGGGTTCTCGGCTTGCTCGCGCCCTCGTCGGCATTGCTGCCGTCACAACTGGTGCTGCACACCGGCTCCGCGGTCTTCTGGTGGATCGGCCCGATCATCGTGCTGATCGTCATCCCGGTGCTGGACTGGGCGGTCGGCGTGGACGGGAGCAACCCAAAAGACGAGGACTACGAGCTGCTGTCCAACGACCGGTACTACCGGTGGTGCACCTATCTGATGCTCCCGGTCCAGCTGATCGGCTTGGTCGTCGCGAGCTATATGTGGGCCGGCGACGAACTGAGCACGGTGGACAAGTTCGGTCTGGCCACCACCCTCGGCTTCGTCAGCGGAATCGGCATCAACGCCGCCCACGAACTCGGGCACCGGGTCGAGCACATGGAGCGCTGGCTGGCGAAGATCGCGCTCGCCCAGTCCGGTTACGGGCATTTCTTCGTCGAGCACAACCGCGGCCACCACGTGCGCGTGGCCACCCCGGAGGATCCGGCCAGCGCCCGGCTGGGCGAGTCGCTGTGGGAGTTCCTGCCCCGCAGCGTGTCCGGCAGTTTCCGCTCCGCGATCGCCCTCGAGCGCGAACGGCTCGCGCGCAAGGGCAAGGGCTGGTGGAGCGTGCACAACCACATCCTGCAAGCCTGGTCGATGACGCTGGTGCTGTTCGGCTCCCTGATCGCGGCGTTCGGCTACCAAGTGCTGCCCTGGCTGCTGTTGCAGGCCGTGATCGGCTTCGGCCTGCTGGAGACGGTGAACTATGTCGAGCACTACGGCCTGCTGCGGGCGCGCCGCCCGAACGGCAGGTACGCCCGCTGCTCGCCGCGCGACAGCTGGAACAGCGACCACCTGGTCACCAACATCTTCCTGTTCCACCTGCAGCGCCACAGCGACCACCACGCCAATCCCGGCCGTCGCTACCAGACGCTGCGGACCTCCGAACAGGCCCCGCAACTGCCCGCGGGTTATGCCGCCATGATCGTGCTGGCCGCCATCCCGCCGCTGTGGCGCTGGATGATGGACGACCGCGTCCTCGCCCACTACGGCGGCGACATCACACTGGCGAACATCCAGCCGCGCAAGCGCCGCCGCATCCTGGCGGCCCGCGGCGTCACCGCGTAACGGGCGCATCGGTGCCCCGGCGCGACCCCGGTCCGCGCCGGGCCGGGCGAAGAGGACGGCCGCGTCGTCCGCACCCGGCCGTGAGCGACTAGCCTTGCCTCGGTACTTGCCGAACCAGGAGAGGCTGATGACCACCTCAGAACTTCCCGCACGCACGTCGTTGACCGCCGATGTCCGCAACGGCATCGACTACAAGGTGGCGGATCTGTCGCTGGCCGATTTCGGCCGCAAAGAGATCCGCCTGGCCGAACACGAGATGCCCGGTCTGATGGCGCTGCGCCGTGAATACGCCGAGGTGCGGCCGCTGCAGGGCGCGCGCATCTCCGGCTCGCTGCACATGACCGTGCAGACCGCGGTGCTGATCGAGACCCTGACCAGCCTCGGCGCCGAGGTCCGCTGGGCCTCCTGCAACATCTTCTCCACCCAGGACCACGCGGCGGCCGCCGTCGTCGTCGGCCCGAACGGCACCGTCGAGGAGCCCAAGGGCACCCCGGTGTTCGCCTGGAAGGGCGAGACGCTGGAGGAGTACTGGTGGGCCGCCGAGCAGATGCTCACCTGGCCGGGTGAACCGGCCAACATGATCCTCGACGACGGCGGCGACGCCACCATGCTCGTGCTGCGCGGCGCGCAGTTCGAGAAGGCCGGCGTGGTGCCGCCCGAGGACGAGGACCACTCGGCCGAGTTCAAGGTCTTCCTGAGCCTGCTGCGCGAGCGGTTCGAGACCGACCGGGGAAAGTGGAGCAAGATCGCCGAGTCGGTGCGCGGCGTCACCGAGGAGACCACCACCGGCGTGCTGCGGCTCTACCAGTTCGCGGCGGCGGGTGAGCTGGTGTTCCCCGCGATCAACGTCAACGACTCGGTCACCAAGAGCAAGTTCGACAACAAGTACGGCACCCGCCACTCGCTGATCGACGGCATCAACCGCGGCACCGACGTGCTCATCGGCGGCAAGAAGATATTGATCTGCGGCTACGGCGATGTCGGTAAGGGTTGCGCGGAATCGCTTGCCGGACAGGGCGCCCGGGTGCAGGTCACCGAGATCGACCCGATCAACGCGCTGCAGGCGCTGATGGACGGCTACGACGTGGTGACCGTGGAGAACGCGATCGGCGAGGCCGACATCGTCATCACCGCGACCGGCAACAAGGACATCATCACCCTCGAGCACATGAAGGCGATGAAGGACCAGGCCATCCTGGGCAACATCGGCCACTTCGACAACGAGATCGACATGGCGGCGCTGGAGCGTTCCGGCGCAACGAAGTTGACCATCAAGCCGCAGGTCGACCTGTGGACGTTCAAGGAGAGCGGCCGCTCGATCCTGGTGCTGTCGGAGGGGCGTCTGCTCAACCTCGGCAACGCGACCGGCCATCCGTCGTTCGTGATGTCCAACAGCTTCTCCAACCAGGTGATCGCCCAGATCGAGCTGTGGACCAAGCCCGAGCAGTACGACAACGAGGTCTACCGGCTGCCGAAGCACCTGGACGAGAAGGTCGCCCGCATCCACGTCGAAGCGCTCGGCGGCGAGCTCACCAAGCTCACCAAGGACCAGGCCGAGTACATCGGCGTCGACGTCGAGGGCCCGTACAAGCCGGACCACTACCGCTACTGAGCCGCGGAACTCGCGGAGGCCGCCGACACTGAAGGTGTCGGCGGCCTCCGCTTCTCCCGCATGCAAGCCGCGGGGGCTCGGCGGGCTGGATCGGCGAGTACGGATCGACGGCGGTTGGGGCGGGCCGAGCTGCGCGGTGACCCCGGCGCCCGGCCGAGCAGCTGGGTATATGCGCTGGTGAGGCGCTGTCACCGGCGGGCGGTCGGCGGGGTAGTCTGCCTGGTCATGGGAGTGCTGATAGCGGTCGAGGGGCTCGACGGCGCAGGCAAGCGGACGCTGATCGAGCGGGTTGTCGCCGATCTGCGTGGGCGCGGGCTGCGCGTCGCGACGGTGGCCTTCCCGCGCTACCGCGTCTCGGTGCACGCCGATCTGGCCGCCGAGGCGCTGCGTGGCGCGCACGGCGACCTCGCGGGCTCGGTCAGCGGCATGGCCCTGCTGTTCGCGCTGGACCGCGCGGACGCGCAGGACGAGCTGTCGAAGCTGTTGGCCGACAACGACGTTGTACTCCTGGATCGCTACGTCGCCTCCAACGCCGCCTACTCGGCGGCCCGGCTCGGGCAGTCGGCCGACGGTGAAATCGTGGACTGGGTGGGCGAATTGGAATTCGGCAGATTCGCCCTGCCCGTGCCTGCCCTCCAGGTGCTGCTGGATGTACCCACCGAACTCGCGGCCGAGCGTGCCCGCAGGCGTGGCGAACTCGACGCCGAGCGCGCCCTCGACGCCTACGAGCGTGACGGCGGTCTGCAGCACCGGACCGGCGCGGTGTACCGTGAGCTGGCCGAACGCGACTGGCGCGGACCCTGGTGGACATACCGATCCGACGACGGTCCGGCTGAGCTGGCCGCGCGGATCGCCGAAATCGTTGGTCGATAAGGTTGGCTGTGCCGTGGGTTCGCACCAGTGTTGGCGTGGCGGCCCGATCCTGGCCTGGGAGATGACAACATAGTAGTTATGAAGCCGAAGATTCTGGTCGTCGACGACGATATGGCACTCGCCGAGATGCTCACGATCGTCTTGCGCGGGGAAGGGTTCGACCCGCACGTGGTCGGCGACGGCACACAGGCCCTGGCGGCGGTTCGCGAGATCCGCCCCGATCTGGTGTTGCTGGACCTGATGCTGCCCGGCATGAACGGCATCGACGTGTGCCGTGTGCTGCGGGCCGATTCCGGGGTTCCGATCGTGATGCTCACGGCGAAGACCGACACGGTCGACGTCGTGCTGGGTCTGGAATCGGGCGCCGACGATTACATCGTCAAGCCCTTCAAGCCGAAGGAGCTCGTCGCCCGGGTGCGGGCCCGCCTGCGCCGGACCGAGGAGGAGCCCGCCGAGCTGCTGTCGATCGCCGATATCGTGATCGATGTGCCCGCGCACAAGGTCAGCCGCGGCGGCGCGCAGATCTCGCTGACGCCGCTGGAGTTCGACCTGCTCGTCGCCCTGGCTCGTAAGCCGCGCCAGGTGTTCACCCGTGAGGTCCTGCTCGAGCAGGTCTGGGGCTACCGGCACGCCGCCGACACCCGCCTGGTGAACGTCCACGTGCAGCGGTTGCGGGCGAAGGTGGAGAAGGATCCCGAGAACCCGGAGATCGTGCTGACCGTCCGCGGTGTCGGTTACAAGGCCGGACCGCCGTGATCCATGGCGTGATCACGCGTCTGGAACGATCGCTGGCTCCGGTGGTGGCCTGGTTCCAAGCGGTCGGCATTGCCTTAGGCCACCTGTGGCGTCGTTCGCTGCAGTTGCGCGTCATCGTGTCCACGCTGACGCTGTCGCTGATCGTCATCACGATCCTCGGCGTGGTGCTGACCAGTCAGATCACCGACCGGTTGTTGGACGCCAAGATCAACGCCGCGGTCGAGGAGATGGACCGTGCGCGCAATACGGTGGAGAGCCAGCTGGCGGGTGTGCACGACATCGGCGCCCAACCGCAGCGGTTGGAGGAGGCCCGCAACGCGCTGTCCAACCGCGGCGGCACCGGCCAGTCCACCGGCGCGGCGGGCAGCTTCGATTCGGCGCTGAGCGTCATCGGCGGGATGCCGCCGCAGCAGATTCCGCGCGGCCCGATCCAAGAGGTGCCCGACGAACTGCGCCGGTTCGTGCAGCGCAACCAGGTCAGCTACCAGTTCGCCACGGTAGACGACGCGGATGGCTACCGCGGTCGCGCGCTGATCATCGGCAGCCCGAGTGCGGAGATCCCGACCCTGGAGATCTACCTGATCTTCCCGCTGGCCAACGAGGAACGCAGCCTGTCGCTGATGCGCGGCACCATGCTGGTCGGCGGCATCGTGCTGCTGGTGTTGCTGGCCGCGATCACCGCGCTGGTCACCAGGCAGGTGGTCTTGCCGATTCGTTCCGCCGCCCGGATCGCGGGCCGGTTCGCCGACGGCAGGCTCAAGGAACGCATGCTGGTGCGCGGCGAGGACGATATGGCGCGGCTGGCCCAGGCGTTCAACGAGATGGCCGAAAGCCTCTCCAACCAGATCACCCAGCTGGAGGAGTTCGGCAATCTGCAGCGCCGGTTCACCTCCGACGTCAGCCACGAGTTGCGCACCCCGCTGACCACCGTGCGCATGGCCGCCGACCTGATCCACGGCAGCAGCGACGACCTCGATCCAGCCCTGGCCCGCAGCGCCGAGTTGCTGGTCAACGAGCTGGATCGGTTCGAGGGCCTGCTCAACGACCTGCTGGAGATCAGCAGGCACGACGCGGGCGTCGCCGAACTGCAGGTCGAGTCGCTGGACGTGCGGATGTGCGCGCGGGCCGCGATCTCCACCGTGCGGCACCTGGCCAAGGACGCCGGGGTCGAGGTGATCAGCGACCTGCCGGAGGACCCGCTCGTCGCCGAGGTCGATCCGCGCCGGGTGGAGCGCGTGCTGCGCAACCTGCTCGCCAACGCGATCGATCACAGCGAGGGCAAGCCGGTGCTGATCCGGATGCGCGGCGACGTCGAGGCCAACGCGGTCGCCGTCGTCGTGCGCGATCAAGGCGTCGGTCTGCGGCCGGGCGAGGAGAAGCTGGTCTTCAACCGGTTCTGGCGCTCGGATCCGTCCCGCATGCGCCGCTCCGGCGGCACCGGTCTCGGCCTGTCGATCAGCGTGGAGGACGCGAACCTGCACGAGGGCAAGCTCGAGGCATGGGGTGAGGCAGGCATCGGCGCCAGCTTCCGCCTGACGCTGCCGCTGGTGCGCGGCAAGAAACTCGGCCCGAGCCCGCTTCCGCTGGAACCGGCGCGCAAGTCGATGCGCCTGGTCGAGCCGGAACCGCCCGTCGAACCGGAGAAGGCGCCGCCGGTCGCCGCCGAACCGGACGATGCCACCTACGACTCGACCGCTTCGGGCGCTGCGCAGGGGACGAGCGTCGTGCCGCCTAGCGCGGAGCCGGGCAATTCCGATCCGGCCGGTGCGCAGCAGGGCGATTCCGGGACAGCGTCCGGCAGCGGGCGTTCGGAGCACGCGGACGAGCCGGACGGCGACCGGCCGAGCGGCGATGAAGGAGACAGCCGGGGTGCGGAAGGCGGCTCGGAGGATCGTGCGAACGAACCGCACGCCCCGGCCGGCGGCACGCAGCCCACAGACACCGCCTCGACCGACGAGGCGCACGCGTCCGGAACGAACGGTTCATCGGCATCGGAGTCGGCGCAAGCCGGGGGCGGCGGGGCGCGCGAACCGGGGGACGTACAGTCATGAGAATGCGTGTCAGATCTGCGCGGGGGCGGCGGCTGACAGTGCTGGTGGCAACGATTCTCGCGGTCGTGGCGCCGCTCACCGCCTGCGCCAGCCTGCCCGAGTCCTCCGCGCCGGAGGCGCTGGGCACCATCAACCGGGAGCCCACCTCCGAGGGGCCGCCGCCGCCGGTCGCCAACCGCGATCCCGATCTGCTGCTGCGCGACTTCCTCCAGGCCACCGCCGATCCCGCCAACCGGCATCTGGCCGCCCGGCAGTACATGACCCCCGCGGCTTCCACCCAATGGGACGACGCAGCGGGCACCGTCATCGTCGAGAAGCCCGACACGTTGCGAGAGTCGCGCTCCGGAGACAAAGCCAACTATCTGATCCGCGCGCGCAAGGTCGGGGAGCTGTCCGCCGACGGGGGGTATCGCCCCAACGACGACATCCCCTTCGTCGAGAACAAGATCGAGCTGACCAAGATCAACGGTGAGTGGCGCATCGATGAATTGCCCGACGGCGTCGTCATGGACTCCACCGCGTTCTTCAAGTCCTACCGCCGCTACGTGCTGTACTTCCTAGATCCGAGCGGCAATATGGCCGTCCCGGATCTGCGCTGGCTAGCGGTGCCGAAAGCCCAGCTGGCCCAGCGATTGCTCAGCTCGTTGCTCGAGGGGCCGCAGCCCGCGCTGGCGTCGGTGCTGCGCAGCGAGCTGACGCCGCCGATCGCGCTGCGCGGGGCGATCACCAAGGCCAACGGTGATCCCGATGGCGTCGGCATCGGGCTCGGCGGCGTCAAGATCGACTTTGCGGGCGCGTCGGCGTTGAATCCGCGCGAGCGCGAACTACTGGCCGCGCAGGTGGTGCTCACGTTGTCCAGCGCCGACATCCTCGGGCCGTACATGCTGCTCGCCGACGGCAAGCCGCTGGACGAGCGGTTCGCGGCGAACGGGTGGAGCGCGGCCGACGTGCAGCAGTTCAATCCGGCCGCCTCCGCGCGCAACCAGACCGGGCTGCACGCGCTGCGCGGCGGGGGGTTGGTGCAGATCGCCGAGAACGGTGGCATCATCCCCGCTCCCGGCTACTTCGGGGGGGTGAACAACCTCCAGTCGGCCACGTTGTCCCCGGACGGTCAGCTCGTCGCCGCCGTCGCGGAAGCCGGAAGACCCCCGGGCGTGCCGTCGCGCACGCTGATGGTCGGCACCTACGGCGGCAACGCCTTTCCGGTGGCCGAGGGCTTCACCATCACCCGGCCCTCCTGGACCGCGGACGGCAGCGCGGCATGGGCGGTGGTCGACGGCGACCGGGTGATCCGCGCGGTCAATGACCGGGGCAGTGGCAATGTATCGGTGCAGAACGTCGACATCTCCGGGCTGACGGCGGCATCCTCGGCCACCTCGCCTCGGCTGCCGATCACCGAACTACGGATCTCGCGGTCCGGAGTCCGGGCGGCGATGATCGCGGACGGCAGGGTGTATGTCGCGGTCGTCGTGCCCAAACCGGACGGAAAGGTGGCGCTGACCTCGGCGCTTCCCGTGGGCGTCGGACTCAGCACGGCCGCGGTCTCGGTGGACTGGCTCGACGCGGACACCATCATCATCGCCCGTGAGGGCAATGTGGACCCGGTCAGCACAGTGTCGGTCGATGGCTCGGAGCCGACCCCGCTGACCTCACAGAATCTGACGGCGCCGGTGCGCTCGGTGAGCGCGAGCCCGGACCACCAGTATGTCGCCGACTCACGCGCGGTGCTGGAGCTGACCTCCGCTCCGGACCAAGGGCAGCCGTACTGGCGCGAGGTTCCGGGCCTGGGCGCGAACGCGATACCCGTCCTGCCCGGCTGAGGCTGAACCCCGCCCGAGTACGCGGTGCGGGATCGGTGCTGCCGCTCGGGGCGACCGAGAGGTACACGCGGCGATGGTGCAGGTCCTTCCGCGAGCATCGCCCGAGGGTGATCCAGCCGGCTCGGTGCCATGGCCCGCCGTAGGGGCCTACTCGAATATGGGCGCCCCGGGCGGGTCTCTGGGCGTTGTTCCCGAGGCGGAACACCGGTGGACTGCCTCAGGGGTCTCCATGGGTTCCGGGTTGGGGGCGGCGGTGACCGTAGCGCGTAAATGTCCTTGCCGCAGAGGCATACGACCGCCGCCATCGACCTGAGCGAGCGAACTTGTCGGGGGACGGGCGCACACTCGGTCGATGCGAACCCTGCTCGATCTGGTGCTGCCCGCCGCCTGCGCGGGCTGCGGACGTTCCGGAGCCGATTGGTGCGCCGCCTGTGCCGTCACCCTGACCGGCCCGCCGGTGCGGGTGTGGCCGCGCACCGATCCGGGCGTTCCGTGCTGGGCGCTCGGGCCGTACGCCGGGCCCGCGCGCCGGGCGGTGCTCGCCGTCAAGGAACGAGGCAGGCGGGATCTGGCGAAGCCACTCGGGGCGGCGCTCGCGGGCGCGCTCGCCGAGTTGCGTTCGCAGCGCCGTCCTTTGGTGCTGGTTCCCGCGCCGAGCAGGGGCGTGGCGGCGCGCCGTCGAGGCGGCGATCCGGTGCTGCGGTCGGCCGCGGTAGCTGCGCAATGGCTACCGGATACCCGCATGGTACCCCTGTTGCGAGTGGGGCGTGAGGTGCGTGATTCGGTCGGCTTGACACCCGCCGAGCGGGCTCGCAACCTGGAGGGGCGGGTGCACGCCGCCCCCGGCCGTGTCGCCGATCGGGGAATACCGGCGAACGCCGAGATAGTGCTGGTCGACGACGTGCTGACGACCGGTGCCACGGCCCGCGAATCGGTGCGTGCGCTGCGGCACATCGGATTGCCGACACATGGCGTTCTGGTTACGTGTGTTGCTTGACTCCGGGAAATTTGCGTGAACACTGGCGATCAACGCGTCGGCGGACTAGCGTCGCGGACACACACCCGAACCGCAAGTTTGGAGGTGGCGCCTCGGACAACTTGTGCCGAGTAATTGTCGATCGGCACGGCTCAATCCCGCCGCACTGGAATCGGTCGGTGCGGCCAGATCCGGGAGGTACGCGTGACGACTTCTTCACGACCTTCAGTGAAAGATCCCGCTCCTTCGGTGCTGGAGGACTCCGGCACCCAGGCAGCAGCACCCGAGCAACCCGCAGCGGAACGACCACGTGCGCCACGCGGCGACATCGTGGTGAAGGGCCGCAACGTCGAGGTGCCCGACCATTTTCGTGTTTACGTCGCGGAAAAACTCTCCCGATTAGAACGCTTCGATCCATCGATCTTCCTGTTCGACGTGGAGCTGTTCCACGAGCGCAACCGGCGTCAGCGCAAGAACTGTCAGCGCGTCGAAATCACCGCGCGCGGAAAGGGTCCCGTCGTGCGGGCCGAGGCCTGCGCGGACAGCTTCTACGCCGCCTTCGAGTCGGTGACCGCGAAGCTGGAGAGCCGGCTGCGCCGCACCAAGGATCGGCGCCGGGTGCACTACGGCGACAAGACGCCGCTGTCGGTCGCCCAGGCCACCGCCGATCTGGTGGATGACTCCCTCTTCGAGCGGCTCACCGAGTCCGATGCCGCGCACACCCACCTCGAGCAAGGGCGCGAGCAGGATTACGAGGCCGGTCCCGGCCACATCGTGCGCACGAAGGTGCACTCGGCGACACCGATGTCCGTCGACGACGCCCTGTACCAGATGGAACTCGTCGGTCACGACTTCTTCTTGTTCCACGACAAGGAGAGCGACCGGCCCTCGGTGGTCTACCGCCGCCATGCCTTCGACTACGGCCTGATCCGTCTGGCCTGACGGCACGAACCATCCGTCCCACTTCTCCGGGCATTCGGCTCACCGGCTGGATGCCCGGAGAATCATGTGGAGACGCCTCTCGCACCCTGCGGCCAGTCGCGTGCCATCGCGAGTAACAGCCGCAGATCCGAGTCGATGTCGCGCACCAGCGGCCCGGCGGGATGGTCCGACCGCCGCGTCCGCACCGCCGCGCCGCTCGATTTCGCGGCGATGGCGCGCTGGATCTGTGCCACGTAGTCGGCGCCGGCGGCGTCCTCGGGCAGGTAGTGCCGCAGGTGCATCAAGGCGTCGCGGATCTCGACCGTCATGCGGATCAGCCGCGCGTCGGATTCGGCCGCGGGCAGGTCCGGCTCGAGCACGACCTCCGGTACCGCCGCGGTCAGATCGCGCCACAGCGGACGCAGGCGTCGGCAGTATCGTCCGGCGCGATCCCAGCCCGTGTGGGCCCGCAGCCAGGCGACCAGCGGCACCGCCAGGAGCGCCGCGCCGAGCGCCGAGACGGCGAAAGTCGGTGCGGCCCAGCGCACCAGAGCCGGGTCGGCCGTCGCGCCGGGCCCTGCGAGCTGTATTGCGGAGACGACCAGGCCTCCGGACCCGACGACCAGTGTGGCGAGCAGGGTGACGTAGACGATCCGCTCCGCGGCGGTCGATTCGTCCGAGCGCAGTTCGCGCACCGCCGCGCGCCAGCACAGCCGGCCGGCGGCCAGCAGCGGAAACCACAGGATCGCCCACACCACCAGCGTCTGCCAGTCCGGCGTTTGCCCCACCAGCCGTCCCTCCTGGCGCGCCGCGGTCCCCACGACCAGGATGATCGCCGCTCCGGCCAGTCCGGCGAGGTCGTAGACCCGCTGCCGGGCGAACGCGGACGCGGGTTCGGCGCCGGACCACAGCCGGGCCGCGCCGTACAGGCCGACCACCTCCATCAACAGCGTGCCCATCGAAAGCTGGTGCAGCAGACTGCCGATCTGCGGTGCGATGCCGCGTTCGAGCAGGATCAGCGTGGCGATGCCCCACAGCATGGCCCGGTTGAGGAGGCGATCGACGGTGGCGTGGTGCAGCACGAGACGACGCCCGAGCACGACCACCGCGACGAACACGATCAGCGGAATCGCGATCGGCGCCGGAACCGGCGAGGTCACCGCCGCCGGTCGCGGAAGAACGTGCGGTGCAGCAGCGAATCGCGGCTCGGCGGACGCATGGCGTGCAGCATCACCATGTCGGCGAAGGTCTCCGCGTCTCGTTCGCGCCGGGTGCCGTAGTCGGTGCGGCCGAGCACGTGGGCGATCGACTCGGGCGAGATCGAGGGCAGCAGATCGGCGACCGCGGCCACGGTCGGTGCGCTCGTGGGCGCCTCACCGGATTCGGATTGCTCCGGGCCGTGCCCGAGCAGCATGTGCCCGAGCTCGTGCACGATGATGTGCTCGGCGTGCCACTCGGTGGTGTCGGCGCCGTAGGCGATGACATCGCTGTCCTGCTTCGCGATCCACAGGCCGCTGCCCGTGCCGCATCCGGTCCCGGCGAGCAGCGCGGTATCGATCGGTAACAGACTGATGCTGCGGCCTCGATACGCCGCGACATCATCGAGGTAGGTCTGCAAATCCCATGGGTGGGGTATGGGGAGGTCCCGGGTCAAGCTCCGGAACCGGGCCTGGATGGCCATGCGATCGGTCTCCTACAAAAGCTCGGTGGCCCATGTAGGGAAGCATGCTACCGACTCGGCGGCATCGACCCTGCCGTGCTCTGGATGATCTTGGCGAGCATGCCCCGATCGATGTTGGAACCGCGCAGCGCGATGCTGGCGACGTTGGCGTCGCGCATGGTGGCGAGCAACTCGAGTTCCCGGTCGATCGCGTCGGCGGCGGGGCCACGGGTGAGCAGATAGTCGGCGGCCACGCCGAAGCTGCGCGCCACCGCGGCGAGGATCTCGGGATCGACCGCGCCCGCGTTCTCGTCGTCGAACTCACCGTCGCGCAGGCGGGTCAGGAGACCGGGCGGCACCGGGCGACCGAGAAAATCGCCTGCCTGCTCGGCGACGGATTCGACGCTGCGTTCCGGTGCGTTGCGCGGATGCACGACGGCGAACAGCCGATTGATCTTGCGACTCAGCGCGAGTGCCGCGCGGTCGGGCGCGTTGTCGGTCATGGCTGTCTCGTCACTCACCGTTTCGAACCGTTGTCGTCGCCATGTTGGCCGCCAGCCAGCGTGCGCGGAATCGGGCTTCGGTCGCCGCATCGATATCCTCCGATCGACCGGCCAGCCAGCGGCGGTACCGGCGTTCCTGTAGCTCGCCGGGGTCGCTGGCCTCCGCGGGGATCGCGAGCAGGTGCGCGAAGGCCATCTCCACCAGCGGATGCACTTGCCTGCCCGGTCCGCCGTTGCGTTCGAGCATGGCGGTCGCGTATCGCGCGGACAGCTTGGAGACCACCCGGTTGAGTTCCGCGATCGCCGCGACCACCTGCGGGTCGGTGGTGCGACCGTTCTCGACGGCGTCGGTGAGTCGGCCCGAAGCCGCGAGAAGACCGGTGAGATCGGAGATTTCGAAGCGGATCGCGTCCGGGCCCGCCACCACCGATTCTCCTGCGCCGCGCGCAGCGTTCGCGGGTTCGTCGGCGGCGGGGACGCCGCCCGCGTAGGTGCGGGCGGCGCTGCCCGGCAACCATCGCAGCGGGGCGTCGAGCTTGTTCAGCGTCTGCATGCTGATGGTCGCCTCGCCGTCCTCGATCTTCCGGATGGTCGGCGCCGAAGGTCCCCCGAGGTCGCCGATCTGTAGCTGGGTGAGGCCGAGCTCGTCCCGGCGTTCTCTGATGATTCGCCCGAATCTCTTCTGCCGCGACAGCTCCGAAGGGCTATGCATAGTGCGTTCATGGTAAGCCGCTGGGAGGTCTTAGGCAAATCAATAGAAACTATTTGAAAAATCAGTCGAAAGTTTGTTACGGTTCTTTGCGTCGGAAGGTCCCGGGGAGGGCCTGCGGCGGTTCCGGGACGGGCAGGGGCGTTCGCCGGGACGGGCGTCTCCGGTCTGCCGCTCAACGGCGCGCGGCGGACCGGTTCAGCGGCGGCGGAGGGGAGTGCCGCTACGTCGGGTTCACCGTCGGCGAAGGGGGTCGACGGTGAACTTACTTTGGAGTAAGTTTGGTGGACCGAGGCTTTCGAAAGGAAATCGCATGGCCACCGAAGCTGCTCGCCGTGCCGTGATCGTGTCCGGTGCGCGCACGCCGTTCCTGCGCGCGTTCACCGGATACACGCGGATGGATTCCATCGCGCTGGCCGACGCCGCGGTACGGGGACTGCTGGAGCGAACCGGGCTGCCCGGCGCGCAAGTGGAGGCGATCGTGTGGGGCGGTGTCATCCTGCCCGGCGCTGCGCCGAACATCGCCCGGGAGATCGCGCTGGACCTGCGGCTGGACCCGGGCTGCGAGGGCTACACGGTGACCAGGGCCTGCGCCTCCGGCTTGCAGGCGGTCACCTCGGCGGCGGCCGCGATCGAGCGCGGCGAGTACGACATCATGATCGCGGGCGGCAGCGATTCCACCTCGAACGCCGAGGTCAAGTTGCCGCAGAAGGTCGTGCACGCGGCGGCGCCGCTGGCGCTGGGCAAGCCGAAGCCGAAGGACTACCTGTCCGCGGTCGCGCGCCTCGCGCCGTTCACCGATCTGCTGCCGAGCCGACCCAGGATCGCCGAGCGCACCACCGGTGAGGTGATGGGCGAATCGGCGGAGAAGATGGCTCGCATCCACGGCGTGAGCCGCGCGGACCAGGACGAGTTCGCCGCCCGCTCGCACCATCGCGCGGCGGCCGCCATCGAGTCCGGCCGGTTCGACGACGAAGTGCTGCGGGTCCGCACTCCCGAAGACGTGGAGATCCTGCGCGACGGCTTGGTGCGCGGCG
Source organism: Nocardia sp. NPDC005745 (assembly GCF_040630775.1). Lineage (NCBI taxonomy): Bacteria > Bacillati > Actinomycetota > Actinomycetes > Mycobacteriales > Nocardiaceae > Nocardia > Nocardia sp. NPDC005745. The sequence continues at coordinate 14,131 of NZ_JBEXYF010000019.1, read as the reverse complement.
ATACCAGCACCGCGAAGCTGGCCGCTCTGAAGCCGGTTTTCGCCGCGGATGGCAGCGTGACCGCGGGCAACGCCAGCCCGCTCACCGACGGGGCCGCCGCGGTGCTGTTGATGAGCGAGGAGAAGGCGCACGCCCTCGGGTATCGACCGCTGGCCGCGTTCCGGTCGTGGAGCTACGTGAGCGTCGATCCGGCCGATCAGGTGCTGATCGGTCCGGCCATCTCGATGCCTCGGGCGCTGGAGAAGGCCGGGATGTCGCTAAGCGACGCCGATCTCGTCGATATCCACGAGGCCTTCGCCGCCCAGACCTTGGCGGTGCTGACCGCGCTGGCCAGCGACGAGTGGGCCAAGACCCGGCTGGATCGTGACACCGCCGTCGGTGAGGTGGACATCGACAAGCTGAACGTGCACGGTGGCTCGATCTCGCTGGGCCACCCGTTCGGGGCCACCGGGGCGCGCATGGTGACCACCATGGCCAACGAGCTGGCCCGCACGGGGAAGAACACGGCACTGCTGGGGATTTGCGCCGCGGGCGGCATCGGCGCGTCGGCAGTGCTCGAACGCGTCTGACGCGGACGGTGTGGCCGCACCCGCCGGCCATAGTCCCGGGCAGGGCGGCGGTGGCCTCGGCTACCGTCGCCCCGCGTCCTCACTTGCCCGTGGCGCCCCGCCGCTTGCGTCCCTCGTCCGCGAGGATCCGCAGACAGGTCTGGTGCTTGGTCTCGCCGGGGATGCCTTCCCGACGCAGGCGCAACGTCGCCTGTGCCAGATCGATGCCCAGCTCGCTCGACAGCCGAACAGCATCGACATTGGCCATGTGCAAAAACCTCCTGGAACCGACGAACTCCCGTGAAGAACACTGCGTCAGAGGCAGTTTCGCCCTTGTCGTACCCAGTGGGCATCCGATTGAACCATGAACGATCCACACATTTGCGTAACGATGCGCGATCGGGACGGGGAGATCAGCCGCGATAGGTTTCGCGGTGCACCGCCTCGGTGAGCGGTCTGCCCGCGCGCCAGCCGAAGCGCTCGAGATCGGGGACGCGCTGGAATTCGTGCACCGGCCCGACACACAGCCAGGCGACCGTGCGGACGCCCTCCGGAAGGCCGATCAGGTCGGACAGGAAGCCGGGATCGTAGAACGACACCCACCCGACGCCGATATTTTCGGCGGTGGCCGCCAGCCAGAGATTCTGGATGGCGAGAACCGCGGAGTAGATCCCGGTTTCGGGCACCGTGGCCCGCCCGAGCACCTGCGGTCCGCCCCGATCGTGGTCGTAGCAGACCACGACCCCGGTACCGCTCTCCAGAATGCCCTCGATCTTGATCGGCTCGAAGGCGGCGGCACGCTCGGGCGGCAGCGCGTCCCGGAACTCGATGCGCTTGCGCGCCACATGGTCGGCGAACTTGCGCAGCGTCGCCGGATCGCGGACCACCACGAAATCCCAGGGCTGCGAATTCCCCACGCTGGGCGCCCGGTGCGCGGCGTCCAGCAGCCGCCACAGCGTCGCCTCGTCTACGACCTCGCCGGTGAACTCCGCGCGCACGTCGCGGCGCCGCCGGATGACCTCGTAGACGCTCAGAACCTCAAGTTGCACCGTCTGAGTCAATCAAATCCGGCGAACTCGCCGCGCACGGCCCGGCCGAGCGACCCGTGACTCCCGTCGGCTCGGATTCCGAGGCCGAGCCGACGTCACCGCGCGAGTGGAATCAGCGCGCCGCGGGCGCGCCGCGCCGGGCGAGCCGCCGCCGCCCCTGGGCGAGCGCGGTGCGCAGACCGCGACGCCGGCCGGTCACCGGATCGATGGTGGCCGCGGCGCTGCCCGCGAACTTGCGTTCCGAGGCGGTCTCCGGCGCGTCGTCGGCGGTGGCCCGCAGGTACTTGTTCGGCAGCGACAGCTTGAGGATCGTGCGCCACGCCTTGAAGTACTGCACCGGCAGCGAGCCGGTGGTGTAGGGCAGGTCGTACTTGTCGGCCAGCTCGCGCACCCGCACGGCGATGTCGGCGTACCGGTTGCTCGGCAGGTCGGGGAACAGGTGGTGCTCGATCTGGTGGCTCAGGTTGCCGGTCATGAAGTGCATGACCGGGCCACCGGAGATGTTGGCGCTGCCGAGCATCTGGCGCAGGTACCACTGGCCGTGTGTCTCACCGTCGATGTCGGCCTTGGTGAACTTCTCCGCGCCGTCGGGGAAGTGCCCGCAGAAGATGACCGCGTTGGACCAGACGTTGCGGATCGCGTTGGCGGCCAGGTTGGCCGTCAGCGTGGAGAAGAACGCCGGGCCGGTGAGGGCGGGGAAGATGACGTAATCCTTGAGGATCTGTTTGCCCATCTTGGTGAGCGCCTCGCTGCGCTTGCGCTCGAACTCGGCCCGCTCGGGGGACCCCGGCTTGTACCGGCCCGCCACCAGCTTGCCCAGCTCCATGTGCTGGATGGCGACGCCGTACTCGAAGAACAGCTGCAACACCAGGTTGTAGATCGGGTTGCCCAGGTTGAACGGCTTCCAGCGCTGGTCGCGCGTCACCCGCAGCAGGCCGTAGCCGATGTCGTCGTCCATGCCGAGCACGTTGGTGTACTTGTGGTGCAGGTAGTTGTGGGTGTGCTTCCAGTGCTTGGCGGCACCGGTGTTGTCCCATTCCCACGAGCTGGAGTGGATCTCCGGATCGTTCATCCAGTCCCACTGCCCGTGCATGACGTTGTGCCCGATCTCCATGTTCTCGATGATCTTGGCGGTGCCGAGCAGGGCGACGCCGGCCAGCCAGGCGGCGCGTACCGGGCTGGCGAACAGCACCGCCCGGCCGCCGATCTCGAGGGCTCGCTGCAACCTGATGACATTGCGGATGTACTTCGCGTCGCGCTCGCCGCGCGAGGCTTCGATTTCCCGCCGGATCGCGTCGAATTCCGCGCCGAGTGCTTCCACGTCGGCCTCGGTGAGGTGCGCATATTCCTTGACATCCGAGATCGCCATACGGGTTACTTTACCGTAAGTTACGAAAGCGTAGGTTGCGAGGCGCGCCGCGAGGATGTGTCAATCACCCTATTGCGATCCCGGTTGTCGGCTGGTAAGTTAGCGCACCCTTCGGCCAAAGCGAAACCGCCTGTGCCGCATGGCTTTTTCGCGCAGCGCCGCTTGTTCGTGCCGGGCCCGCTCCTGGAGCGCGACCTTGGCTTCCCGCAGCACCTGACCCTCGTGCTCGGCCTTCACCTTGAACGTCGCCTTGGCCTCGCGCAGCATCTCCTTCTCATGCCGCGCCTTCTCCTTCAGCACGACCTTCGCCTCGTGCAACGCCGAACGCAGACCGCGCCGCTTGCCGGTCTCCGGATCGATGCGCAGCCAGTGTGTGGACTCCGTGCCGAGCGACGGCAGCGTGATACCGGCGAACTTGCGTTCCGACGAGGTCTCGGGCGCGTTGTCGGCGGTCGCCTTGAGGAATCGGTCCGGCAGCGCCAGCTTGTGGATCGTGCGGAAGGCGAGCAGATACTGCTTGGCCAGCGACCCGGTGGTGTAGGGCAAGTCGTATTTGTCGCACAGCTCGCGGACCCGCGCCGCGATCTCCGGGTACCGGTTGCTCGGCAGATCGGGGAACAGGTGGTGCTCGATCTGGTAGCACAGGTTGCCGCTCATGAACGCCATGGCGGGCCCGGCCTTGAAATTCGCGCTGCCGAGCATCTGGCGCAGGTACCACTCGCCGCTGGTCTCGTTCTCCAGCTGCTCGATGGTGAACTTCTCCGCGCCGTCGGGGAAGTGGCCGCAGAAGATCACCGCGTACGCCCAGAGATTGCGCACCAGGTTCGCCGTCGCGTTCGCTTTCAGCGTCTGCTTGAACGCCGGGCCGGTGAGCGCGGGAAACAGCAAGAAGTCCTTGGCCACCTGACGGCCGATCTTGCGCGCGAACGCCACGTTCGGCTCCGACATCATCTCCCGCGCCGGGGTGTTCGACAGCTGCTTCTCGATCTCCCAGTCGTGCAGCGCGATCCCCCACTCGAAGGTCGCGGCGAGCAACAGGTTCGCCAGCGGCTGCACCAAGTGGATCGGCCGCCACGGCTCGTCGCGAGTCATCCGCAGGATGCCGAAGCCGAGATCCTCGTCCTTGCCCAGGACATTGGTATAGGTGTGGTGGGAGTAGTTGTGCGCCCGGCGCCACTGCGCGGACGGTCCGGTCATGTCCCATTCCCACGAGGTGGAGTGGATCTCCGGGTCGTTCATCCAGTCCCATTGCCCGTGGCTGACGTTGTGCCCGAGCTCCATGTTCTCGATGATCTTCGCGACCGACAGCAGCGCGGTGCCGGTCAGCCAGGCCCAGCGATTGCGGCTGCCGAACAGCACGGCGCGGGCCGCCACCTCGAGACCGCGTTGCGCCGCGATCGCGCGCCGGATGTACTTCGCGTCGCGCTCACCACGGGACAACTCCACCGAACGCCGGATGGAATCCAGTTCCTGCCCCAGTGTTTCGATATCGGCCGTTGTGAGATGCGCAAATGTCTTGATATCGGTGATTGCCACCGGAGGTCCTTTCCCTACTCGATACACATCGAGGGTACCTGGAGGACTACACGTCCAGGGTGCAGTCGCCCGCCGCGACCGAGATGCAGGTCTGCACCTTGTCGCCTTCCCGGCGCTCCTCACCGTTGCGCAGGTCGCGCGTGTGGCCGGAACTCAACGTGACCACGCAGGTCTGGCAGATGCCCATCCGGCAGCCGAACGGCATCTGCACGCCGGCGGACTCACCGGCCTCGAGCAGGCTGGTCGCGCCGTCCACCTCGACGGTGCGGCCGGTCTTGCCGAAGGTGACCGTGCCGCCCGCGCCGACCGACGAGCGCTCGATTTCGAAGCGCTCGACGTGCAGCCGGTCCGACAGGCCCGCCTCGCGCCAGTGATCCTCGATCTCGTCGAGCATCCCGACCGGGCCGCACGCCCAGGTGTGGCGTTCGCGCCAATCGGGGAACTCGGAGTCGAGGTCGGCGAGTGCGAACTTGCCCTTCTCGGCGGTGAGATGCAGACGGGTGTCGAAGCTCGGGTTGCGCTCGTGCAGCGCACGCAGCTCCGCACCGAACATCACGTCGTCGGCGGTCCGGGCCGAGTGCATGTGCGCCACGTCGGTGAACAGCTCGCGCCGGTCCATCGCACGCAGCATGGACATCACCGGGGTGATGCCGCTGCCCGCGGTGAGGAACAACACCTTCTCCGGCGGCGGGTACGGCAACACGAATCCGCCCTGCGGGGCGGCGAGCCGGACGACGGTGCCGACCGGCACGCCACTGACCAGATGGCTGGACAGGAAGCCCTCCGGCATCGCCTTCACCGCGATGGAGATCAACCGCTTACCGGCGTGGCCCGGCACCGACCAGTCCGGCGGACAGGTCAGCGAATACGAACGCCAATGCCAGCGTCCGTCGACCAAGAGGCCGATGCCGATGTACTGGCCGGGCTGATATTTGAAGTCGAAGCCCCATCCGGGCTGGATCACCAGCGTCGCGGAGTCGGCGGTTTCCTTGCGCACCTCTACGATGCGTCCGCGCAGTTCGCGCGCCGACCACAGCGGGTTGGCCAGGTGCAGGTAGTCGTCGGGCAGCAACGGCGTGGTCACCCGCGCCACGGCGCCGCGCAGCACGTTCAGTTTGCCGCCACGCTCGGCGACGCTCGCGGCGGGCGCCTCCAGCCAGGCGCGGACGCTTCGCACGGACAAGCTCCCAATTTTCGAACCCATCGCTGCCGTTGATCTCCCTGTCGTCCGGATGCGCAGGCCGCCGTCTCGTCGATCGGATGCCTCGCCAGCAAGGTTACGGCATCGTAGGTTATCGCGGTGGGTGAGCCCGATTACGCGGCCGCGTCAGAGCAGTTCGAGCAGGAACGGCAGCTCCTGAGCGGCGTACCAGGCCAATTGATGGTCCTCGGCGTCCCCGAGGACGAACTCCGCGTCGGTGTCGCCGAGATCGGCCGCGTCCACCACGTCGACGGCCTTGGCCACCTGCGGTTCGGCGTCGGCCAGATCGACGTGCACCGAGGCGATCTGCTGGTAGCCGATCGGACCGGCCAGCCGGACCACCGCGTCGTCGAGGTCGGGCCGCAGTTTCGCGCCGGTCACGTCGGCGGCGATCACCGCGCGCCGGTAGACGGGACTGCCGCCCGCGACCGGCGCGGCCTCGTCGTCGGAGTCCTCCGCCGACCCGATCGCCTCGCGTTCGGCGGCGAGCAGCCGCAGCGAGGCGCGGGCGGCCTCGTTCATGGCGACTTCGCCGAGTTCCTCGTCGTCACCGGAGGCGTAGGCCTCGCGCAGCGTGGGTGTCACCGCGAACGCGGTCCCGCCGACGGCCGACAGTTCCCGGTTGTCGACCAGCTCGCGCAGCATCGGCACCGTAGCCGGGATGTAGACCCGCAGCTTGTTCTGATCAGACGCAGGCACCGAGCATCTCCTCCATGGAATCGCGCACCGCCGTGGCGAGCACGCCGATGTCGGCCATCGCGTCGCGGTCGGCGTTGAGACCGTAGAACACCCGTCCGTCGTAGGACGTGATCCCGATGCTCGATGCCTGATTGCGCAGCAGTGGCGACACCGGGTACATCTCCAGCATCCGCGCGCCGCCGATGTACATCGGCGCCTGCGGACCCGGCGCGTTGGTGATCACCAGATTGAACGTGTGTTCTGCGAACGTACTCGCCGCGCGAACGCTCATCGCATGCAGGCTGGCCGGAGCGAAACCGGCCAAATGCACGAGGGTGCGCGCACGCACGCCGCGCCGATGACGTCCGTTCAGTTCGGTCGCGTGCGCGATGTGCGACAGCCGCATCACCGGATTCGGTTCGCCGACCGGCAGATCGATCAGGAACGACGACACCTCGCTCGCCGATTGCGCCTGGTCTCCGTCGGCTCCCTCGACATAGACCGACATCGGCACCACCGCCCGCAGCGCGGTCGACTCGGTGAGCGATTCCCCGCGCGAGAGCAGCCAGTTGCGCAGCGCTCCGGTGACCACGGCGAGGATCGCGTCGTTGATCGAGCAGCCGAAACGCCTGCGGATGGTGCGGTAGTCCGCCAGGTCGGTGCGCACCACGTCGAAGCGCCGGTTGCGCGAGGTACGGGTGTTCAGCGGACTGGCCGGCGCGCCGGTCGCCGCGGTGCGCACCGCGGCGACCACCGATTCGACCGCCTTGCCCGCCGTCCCGAGCACCGCGAAGGCACCCGCGCTCGCGTCGCGGGCCACTTCCAGCGCCTTGCGCGGCTGCGCGGCGAGATCGGCCAGCGCGCCCACCAGCAGCTCCATCTCGCCGGGTTCGCGCGGTGCGATCCAGTCGTCACCGGCCAGTTCGCGGGGCGCGGGACCCGCGTCGAGGATCACGTGACCGATCTCCAGCGCGGTGTCCCCGTCGACCAGGGCGGAATGCGTTTTGGTGAAGATCGCGCAGCGGCCGTCGGACAGCCGCTCGATCAGGTACATCTCCCATAGCGGCCGCGCCGGATCCAAGGGGTGGGAGGTGAGCCGGGCGACCAGCTCGTGCAGTTGTTCGTCGGTGCCGGGGCCGGGGAGCGCCGAGCGCCGGATGTGGTAGGTGATGTCGAACCGGCTGTCCTCGACCCAGACCGGCCGCCCGAGCGACAGCGGGATCTCCCGCACCTTGCGCCGGTACCTCGGCACCAGCGGAAGCCTGCTCTCGACCAGGTCGACCAGCCGGTCGTAGTCCAGAACCGCCCGGTCCGCGCCGTCGCCGGGTTCGGCGTTCCGCAGGATCGCGAGAGAGCCGATATGGATCGGATTGCTACTCGACTCGAGCCGGTAGAAGGCCGTGTCCTGCGGCGTCAGTCTCGTGATCACGCTGCCCGGTACTCCTTTTCCCGATGCCGTCCCCCGCTTCATTGTGCTGCCGCAGCGACCGTTACCCCGGCCGTTGCCGCATTTCCGATGAATCTCGTCCACCCTATTCCCGCACCCCCGGATTCGGGTGGCACGCCGCTCACTCGCCCTGGGTGCCTCGATCCGATCACAGTCCGCACCGGGTCACATCACCCGCCCACATCGGCTCAACCACCGGTTTCCAGCGCAGCGAGACCTAGCATGGTCCGTTCGCGGCCCGGCTCGCGTCCGAGCGTCCGCTGCGTCCGCGACGAGGTCGCCTGCGGCGATCGCTCGGACGCGAGCAGGGGAAGGGGCCGCGAACACGCAGCGCCGCAGGCGCTGCACATCGGATAGAGCATTACCATGAAGCATGCAGCGGATTCCGCGCAACCGCGTGGGCCCGCACCGGCCCGGGGGCCGACGACACGATTTGACACACCGACCAGAGGACTGACGAGACCCGTGCCTGCGCTGACACTGACGAGGTTGCTACGGATTGGTGAGGGTCGCATAGTCAAGCGGCTCGCGCATTTCGCGGACCAGGTCCTCGCCCTCGAACCGGATTACGAAGACCTCAGCGACGCGGAGTTGCGGGCCAAAACGGACGAGTTCCGCGAGCGCTACGCCGAGATGGCCGAGGAAGGCGAGACCGATCCGCTCGGCCAGCTGATGGCCGAGGCGTTCGCGGTCGCGCGCGAGGCGTCCTGGCGGGTGCTCAACCAGAAGCACTACAAGGTGCAGATCATGGGCGGCGCCGCGCTGCACACGGGCAACATCGCCGAGATGAAAACCGGTGAGGGCAAGACCCTCACCTCGGTGCTGCCCGCCTACCTCAACGCGATCAGCGGTGATGGTGTGCACGTTGTCACCACCAACGACTACCTGGCCAAGCGCGACTCCGAGTGGATGGGCCGCGTGCACCGCTTCCTCGGCCTCGAGGTGGGCGTGATCCTGTCCGGCATGAGCCCGGCGCAGCGGCGGGTGGCCTACGGCGCCGACATCACCTACGGCACGAACAACGAGTTCGGCTTCGACTACCTGCGCGACAACATGACGCACTCGCTGGACGATCTGGTGCAGCGCGGGCACAACTTCGCCATCGTCGACGAGGTCGACTCCATCCTCATCGACGAGGCGCGTACCCCGCTGATCATCTCCGGCCCGGCCGACGCCTCCTCGAAGTGGTACGCCGAGTTCGCGCGCATCGCGCCGCTGCTGAAGAAGGATCTGCACTACGAGGTCGACATCAAGAAGCGCACGATCGGCGTGCACGAGGCGGGCGTCGAGTTCGTCGAGGACCAGCTCGGCATCGACAACCTCTACGAGGCCGCCAACTCGCCGCTGGTGAGCTACCTGAACAACGCCATCAAGGCCAAGGAGCTCTACACCCGCGACAAGGACTACATCGTCCGCGACGGCGAGGTGATCATCGTCGACGAGTTCACCGGCCGCATCCTGGTCGGGCGCCGCTACAACGAGGGCATGCACCAGGCGATCGAGGCCAAGGAAGGGGTGGAGATCCAGCCGGAGAACCAGACCCTGGCCACGATCACGCTGCAGAACTACTTCCGCCTCTACGACAAGCTCTCCGGCATGACCGGTACGGCCGAGACCGAGGCCGCCGAGCTGCACCAGATCTACAACCTCGGCGTGGTCCCCATCCCGACCAACAAGCCGATGGTCCGCGCCGACCAGTCCGACCTGATCTACAAGACGGAGGAGGCCAAGTTCTCCGCCGTGGTCGACGACGTCACCGAGCGGCACGAGAACGGCCAGCCGGTGCTGATCGGCACCACCAGTGTCGAGCGCTCGGAGTACCTGTCCAAGCAGTTCACCAAGCGCGGCATCCCGCACAACGTGCTGAACGCGAAGTTCCACGAGAAGGAAGCCGAGATCATCGCCGAGGCGGGCAGGCCGGGCGCGGTGACCGTCGCGACGAACATGGCAGGCCGTGGTACCGACATCGTGCTCGGCGGCAACCCGGACATCATCGCCGACATCCTGCTGCGTAAGCAGGGCTTCGACCCGGTCGAGACGCCGGAGGAGTACGAGCGCGCCTGGCTGCCCACCCTGGACCAGGTGAAGGCCCAGACCGCCGAGGACGCCGACGCGGTGCGCGACGCGGGCGGCCTCTACGTGCTCGGCACCGAGCGGCACGAGTCGCGCCGCATCGACAACCAGCTGCGCGGCCGCTCCGGACGTCAGGGCGACCCGGGCGAGTCCCGCTTCTACCTGTCGCTGGGTGACGAGCTGATGCGCCGGTTCAACGGCGCCGCGCTGGAAGCGATCATGACGCGGCTGAACCTGCCCGACGACGTGCCGATCGAGGCGAAGATGGTGTCCAAGGCCATCAAAAGCGCGCAGACGCAGGTCGAGCAGCAGAACTTCGAGATCCGCAAGAACGTCCTCAAGTACGACGAGGTGATGAACCAGCAGCGCACCATCATCTACGGCGAGCGCAACCGGATCCTGCGCGGCGAGGACATGGAGGGCCAGGTCCAGAGCATGATCACCGACGTGATCACCGCCTATGTGGACGGCGCCACCGCCGATGGCTACGTCGAGGACTGGGATCTGGAGAAGCTGTGGACGGCGCTGAAGACGCTGTACCCGGTGAGCCTGGATTACCGGGACCTGACCGGCGAGACCGAGGTCGGCGAGGCGGGCGAGCTGACCCGCGAGGAACTGCTCGAAGCACTGCTGGACGACGCGCACGACGCGTACGAGCGCCGCGAGGCCGAGATCGACGGCCTGGCCGGCGAGGGCAGCATGCGCAATCTGGAACGGCAGGTGCTGCTGTCGGTCCTGGACCGCAAGTGGCGCGAGCACCTCTACGAGATGGATTACCTCAAGGAGGGCATCGGGCTGCGCGCGATGGCGCAGCGCGACCCGCTGGTGGAGTACCAGCGCGAGGGCTTCGACATGTTCACCGCGATGCTCGACGGTCTCAAGGAGGAGTCGGTCGGCTTCCTGTTCAACCTGCAGGTCGAGGTGCAGCAGCCGCAGCCGGAAGGCGTCGCCGTCGGACCGGGCCTGCGTTCGCCGGTCGGAGCCCCGCCCGCCCCGCAGGCCTTGCCCACCGAGGAGGCTCGGGTCGCCAACGGGCACGCCGCGCCCGCGGCCCTGCGCGCCAGGGGCATCGATGAGACCGCGCAGCGCGGTTTCAGCTACTCCGGCCCCGACGAGGGCGGCCGGGCCGCGGTGCACAGCGACGCCGAGGAATACGGCGCGGACGGTTCCCCGCAGCCCACCCGCCGCGAGCGCCGCGAGGCGGCTCGCGCGGACGCGAAGGGTCGTCGCGGCCCGAAGTCCCGCCGCCGCCACTGAACCGCTGAAAACGAAGGCGCCCGAGGTCTCCTCGGGCGCCTTCGTCGTGTGGCGGAGTTCTCACCGGCGTATCTTCCTGGCGTGGACCGCGCAGCTGTCGAAGCATGGATCGCCGGATACGAGCGAGCCTGGCGGTCGGCGGGCACGGAACAACTCGCCGACCTGTTCGCCGCGGACGCCGGATACCTCGTCTCACCGTGGGCGCGGCCGCTGACCGGCCTCGATGCGCTCGCCGACTTCTGGGAAGGCGGCCGAGACGGGCCCGACGAGCAGTTCGCCCTGCGATCGAGCATCGTCGCGGTGGACGGGGACACCGCGGTGGTCCGGGTGGAGGTGGAATACGCACGGGACACCCCGACGCGTTGGCGAGATCTGTGGATCCTGCGCTTCGACCAGGGTGGCCGCTGTGTGTGGTTCGAAGAGTGGCCGTTCGCGCCCGGACAGCCGGACGGGCACTGACCCGCTTACCAGGGATCGTTGGAGGTCAGGGCGACGAGCAGGAGGCGGATGGCGGCCACCCGGCGTTCCTTGCCGGGAAGCTCGTCCAGCGCGCATTCGGGGTCGGCGGGCGGGCCGAGATGGGTGCAGCCGCGCGGGCAGTCCTCGATGGCTCCGGCGAGATCGGTGAAAGCGGCGATCACGTCGTCCGGGGTGATGTGGGCCAGGCCGAACGATCGCACCCCGGGTGTGTCGATGACCCAGCCGCCATCCGGCAACGGGAGCGCGACCGACTGGGTGGAGGTGTGCTTGCCCTTGCCCACACCGGACACCACGCCCACGGCCCGCTCCGCATCCGGCACAAGACGATTGACCAGCGTGGACTTGCCGACACCGGAATGGCCGATCAGCGCGGTGAGGTGGTCGGTGAGCAGTTCCAGGACCGGCTCGAGCGGATCATCGATGCCGCCGTACACGATGGTGAGATCGAGATCGTCGAAGGCGGCGGCGAATTCGGAATCGGCGGCCAGATCGTGCTTGGTCAGGCACAGAACCGGTTGCAGCCCACCGGCGTACGCGGCGACCATCGCCCGTTCCACGAAGCCGGTGCGCGGAGGCGGGTCGGCGAGCGCGACCACGATGAACAGCCGCTCCGCGTTGCCGACCACGAGTCGCTCGTACGGATCGGTGTCGTCGGCGGTGCGGCGCAACACCGTTCGCCGGTCGGCGACCCGGACGATGCGGGCGAGGCTGTCCGGTCGCCCGGACAGATCGCCGACCACGTCCACCTGGTCGCCGACCACGATCGGGGTGCGACCCAGTTCCCTGGCCCGCATCGCGACGATGCGGCGCTCCGGATCACCACCGAGGACACACCCCCAGCGCCCCCGGTCGACCGAGACCACCATGGCCGGCTCGGCGTCGTTGTGCTGCGGCCGGGTCTTGGTACGGGGACGGGAACTCCGCCCCGGACGAACCCGGACATCGGATTCGTCGTAGCTGGCCGCGGAGCGCCGTCCCCCGCTCAGTGCGCCGCTCCTTCGTCGGATAGCGCGGGCTCGAGCATGCGCTCCCAGAGGGCGACGAAGTTCGGCAGAGTCTTGGCCGTGGTGCCGATGTCCTCGATCTCGATGCCGGGCACCCGGAGGCCGAGAATGGCTCCCGCCGTGGCCATCCGGTGATCGGCGTAGGAATGCCACTTGCCGCCGTGCAGGTCGGCGGGCACGATCTCCAGTCCGTCCTCGGTCTCGGTCACCTTGCCGCCGAGGCGGTTGATCTCGGTGGAAAGCGCTGCCAGGCGGTCGGTTTCGTGCCCGCGCAGGTGGGAGATCCCGCGCAGCACGGACGGCGAATCGGCCAGCGCCGCCAGCGCGGCGACGGTGGGCGTCAGCTCGCCGACATCGTGCAGGTCGATGTCGATGCCCGCCAGCCGGTCCGGGCCGTGCACGGTGAGCACGCCGTCGAAGATCCGCGCTTCGGCGCCCATCCGCACCAGGATCTCGCGGATCACGTCACCCGGCTGGGTGGTCAGCCGCGGCCAGTGCGGGATGCTGACCGTGCCGCCCGTGACCGCGGCCGCGGCCAGGAACGGGGTGGCGTTGGATAGGTCCGGCTCGACCTCCCAGTCCACCGCGCGGATCGGCCCCGGTTCCACGGTCCAGGTCTGCGCCTTGAAGCTGTCCGCGGGCGCCTGCACCCGCACGTCGGCGCGGCGCAGCATCTCCACCGTCATCTCGATGTGCGGCATCGACGGCAGCGGCTTGCCGTCGTGGTGCACCACCAGGCCTTCGTCGAAGCGCGCGGCCGACAGCAGCAGGCCGGAGACGAACTGCGACGACCCGGACGCGTCGATCGTCACGGTGCCGCCGCGCAGCGCGCCCTTGCCGTGCACCGTGAACGGCAGCGTGTCGCCGTCGACATCGGCGCCGAGCGCGCGCAGCGCGTCCAGGATGGTGCGCAACGGACGGATCCTGGCCTGTTCGTCACCGTCGAACGCGACATCGCCCGACGCCAGCGCCGCGACCGGCGGCAGGAAGCGCATCACCGTGCCCGCGAGCCCGCAGTCGACCGTGCCGCCCCCCAGCGGCGCCGGGGTCACGGTCACCGTGTCGCCCGCACCCTCGATGTCCGCGCCGAGCGCGCGCAGGGCGGTGATCATCAGGTCGGTGTCACGGCTGCGCAGCGCGCCGGTGATCGTGGAGGGGCCGTCGGCCAGGGCGGCCAGAATGAGCGCCCGGTTGGTGATCGATTTCGAACCGGGCAGGGTCACGGTCGCGTGTACGGGGACGTCGACATGGGGCGCTGGCCAGAAGTTCACTCGTCCATCATCACACGGTGTTGTTTTTCCAGCGCCTGCGGCGCTGGGTGTTCGCGGCCCCCTCATGGCTCGCGTTTGCGCGACCGCCGCTTGCTCCTTCGTCGCGGACGCGACGGCCGCGCATAGGCGCGCTTGGCCGATTCCGGCAGCATGGCCTTCAGGTCCACGTCGCCGTGCTCGGCCGCGACCAGGTCGAACTCGCCCTGCTCGGCGAACAT